>CAKJZO010000010.1 GCA_918298275.1 Spirochaetota bacterium
CCTTTGCCATTTTTTCTCCTCCAAAATGTTTGTAATCAAAATGTTGTAATCAAAAACAGAATCAGCCGATCATCCTGAGAATGCAGCGCGAGGCCTTGCCCCTGTGGCTGTACAGGTTCTTCCCGCCGTCGGGAAGAAGAGCCATGGATGTACCTGCCTCGTTGCAGTAGAACACCGGGTCGTAGCCGAAACCGCCGGTTCCGTCGACCTCCTGTTCCAGAATCCTGCCTTCGGCGCATTCCTGAGCACTGTAGATCCTGTACCTGTCCAGCATCAGCACTATTGCGCAGACGAAGGTCGCCTTGCGCTGGTCTCCGGTCTTGCCGTCGAGCATCCTGATCAGAAGCTGGTTCTTTTCGTGGGCGCTGAGAAGCGGACCTCCGTCTTCGGAACCGAAGCGTGCGGTCCGAAGTCCCAAAAGGCCGGGTAGGGCGGGAACGATGAGGCCCGAGTCATCGGCCATCACCGGGTAGCCAAGATTCTGTGCCACATCGAAGAGGGCACGGGCCTTGATCATTGCGTTCTCCTGAAAAGTGCTTCCGTTTTCCTCGCAGTCGAACCGGATGCCCAGGTCCTTCGGAAGAAGAATCTCATGCGGCGCGAACAGCTGTGAAAACTCGTGTCTCTTATGTTCATTGGAACTTGCCAGAAGGATTTTCATGATTTGAGGATAACCCATTGGCCTGTGAATATCAACGCATCAGGCAGTTGCAGGCATCTTTATTATCTTTATCCCGAATGCCTTGAAAGGCTCCAGCTTCTCCATCCTGCCTGGTTTGCGGTAACTGTGGCCCTTCAGCTGCTTGGCCAGATATCCGTCCGGACTTTCATTGCCCAGGATCATGGAGAGGATTCTCCTCGAATAGTACACCGCAGAGGCGATCTTCGCAGGCTCCAGATTCAGGACTTCCCCGAGGATCGGGTACTCCACGTTCATCTTCCTTGTCTCGGAATCCCTGTTCGAGAGCAGCAGACGGCATCGTCCTATTTCATCGCTGAGGTCGCTGTCATGCCGGCCAGAGTTCTCGTAGGAGCATTCCAGCTCCATGAGCCTCATGCGGAAGAAGTCCTTCCGGGCCTTGAAGTAGGACCTGCTTGTCCTGCCGGTGTCCGATTTGTTCTGGACCGCGCAGAGGTAGTCTGCAATAGCGAAGGTCTGTTTCCTGTCGCAGTTGAGGACGGAGCAGAAGTCGTCTATGGCATCGGAAGGCAGATAGGGCAGGAGGGTGCACAGGAAGATGAAGAGATTCCTCCTCCTCGAAGGATGACAGTTGCAGATGAACCTGAGCTTCTCTGCGATCTTCCTGTGCTGTTTCTCCAGCTCAAGCTTCTCCTGGCTTTCGAAGAAAAAGTCTTCCGGGCTTCTTTCGGCAACCTCCTCCTGGAAGAGGAAGGTCCTCTCGTAGGCCCGCTCCGTGAAGGTCCGCCGTCTCTTCTCCCGGAGATAGCTGAACGCCCTGAATTCGATCACATGCCTGAAATACACCGGGAACTGGCTCATGTCCGTGGTGAAGGCATCCACGATATCCCTCAGGCTCCTCTCGATATAAATGACGAATCCCGACAACTCCTCCTCGTGCACGATTATCCGCACGGACTTCATGAAGTAGATCTCCACGATCAGAAGGTCCCTCAATTTCCCGTAGACATCGGTCACGATGTCGGAATCCGGACCGTAGCGAGAGGATAGCTTGTGATATCTGTCCACATAGTCGGACAACACCTCTTGAGCCGTCATCAATCATACCCCTTTCAGCCTGAGCACTTATCAGCCTAACAAAGCAGAACGATACCCGTAAGACCCAAAAACCGGGTTTTCCGCTTTTGTGCAAGTTTTTTTGTGTGGTATTGGGAAATATGCGATGGTTTTTGTAGAAATCTTTTCAAGAAAAGAAATTATTTTTTGTAAACATGTTTTACTAGCTCGTTTTGAGGCAAAAAAAGAGATCGCATTGCTGCGATCTCTCTGTTCACATTGATCAGACTTACAGATCAATATCCTCCATTTCCATGTCGGAGATATCCATTTCTTCGGTGACATCTCCGCCGATGGCTGAGAACTGCTCTGCAGCCTCGAGGTCATCAACACTAAGTTCGAGGTTGTCCAGTCCGACATCGTTGAGGGTCTCGAGGGATGTCTCGATGCTCTTCGAGATGCGCTCCTCGTCTTCCTTGTAGTTGTCGACGTAGGCCTGAAGTTCCTCATTATGAGCTGTTATGAGTTTGATGTCCCTTCTCAGAGCGTCATTCTCAGCTCTCAGCCTCTTCATATAGGCTGCCGCTTTCTTTACTCTCTCTTCGAGAAGTAACATGTTTTCATAAACTGTCATATACAACCTCCTACCTTAATGTTACGACCTTTTGCCTCAACCCTCAAGTGCTTTTTTTGCGGTTGCAACCAAAGCGCTGAATGCGGCCTTGTCTTCGATGGCCATGTTGGAGAGTGCCTTTCTGTTGAGCTCGATGTTCGAGACCTTCAGTGCGTGCATGAACTGCGAATAGCTCATACCCTCGGCTCTGACTGCAGCGGAGATTCTGGCGATCCAGAGCTTTCTGAAATCTCTCTTCTTCTCCTTTCTGCCGCGGTATGCATAGGCACCGGCCTTTGCAACTGCGTCCTTTGCCACGCGGTTATTGGTGCTTCTGCGACCATAGTAACCCTTGGCAAGCTCCATGATTTTCTTACGTCTGTCTTTGTGTTTGGTTCCGTCTACTGCTCTCGGCATAATTCACACCCTCCAATCAAGCATAAGGAAGCATAACTTTTGCTTTCTTTGCTTCTACGTCGGAAAGAAGACCTGTGGCTCTGAGAGATCTCTTGCGCTTGGTCGTCTTCTTGGTGAGAATATGGCGAAGGCCCTGCTTCTTGTATCTGACCTTGCCAGTCCCGGTGACCCTGTACCGCTTCGCTGCGGCTTTTCTTGTTTTCATCTTAGGCATTTCATACCTCTGTTAAAGCGCCCTGAGGAACAAGACCCCCTCAGTGGCTGCCGTATACGGCGCCGTTGCCGGCACCTTAATCCCCGTACGGAGATTATTTGCTCTGTGCCTGCTTCTTCACACCCGCCTTGGCAGGGCTGAGAAGCATTGACATGTTTCTTCCTTCCATCGCTGGCTGGGAATCAACATTGTATACTATCTCTTTTTCTGTCAACAGTTCAAGTATCTTGAACAGGACATCTTTTCCGAGTTCGGTGTGTGCGAGCTCACGGCCGTGGAAGCGGATGGTGACCTTGCATTTGTCTCCTCCGGAAAGGAACTCCGCGATGGCCTTGGACTTGACCTCGAGATCGTGGGTATCGATCTTGGGCTGCATCCTGATCTCACGCATCTTTACGATGGTCTGGTTCTTCTTGGCTTCCTTGAGCTTCTTCTCCTGCTCGTATCTGTATTTCCCGTAGTCGATGATCTTGCATACAGGGGGATTGGCGTTGGGGGAAATCTCCACCAGGTCAAGGCCTGCATCCTCTGCCATCGCGAGGGCGTCGAAGTAGTTTGTCACGCCTCTCTTGTCGCCGTTTTCGTCAATCAGGAAAACCTCTTTAGCACGGATCTGTCTGTTGATCCTCAGTTCCTTTGTAGCCAAGCTCACCTCAATCGTATGAATTCTTATATAAAGTTTGGCCGGGCATGATTATGCCCAGCGATGGAAAATATAGCATTGAAGCTCTTTCTGTGTCAAATATATTCAAGTATATTATGGTGCCTAAAGGTATTAAATTACTGATAATCGGGGCCGGAGAGCCTGAAAACGTGCACCATTATCCAATTGATGATCTTCGTGTAGGTCCTGTGCACCGGTTCGAGGAGCGACAGCGCATAGCAGAGCTCCGCGAATACAATGCCTCCCGGGATGTCCAGCAGTACATGCTGTCTGGTCGTGATGGTGGAGATGAACACGGCAATCGCCATCACGAATGTGGCTATACGGAAAGCGATATGGAACTGCTTATTGCCCCTCACGCCGATGAAGCAGAACCACGAGGCCATGCAGTGCATGGAGGGGAAGTAGTTCGATGCCGGCGAGTCCGCGCTATAGCAGAAACGCAGGACCCTGTCCCACCAGCCGTCGCCGACGATCTCGACCCTTATGTCCGCCGTGGTGGGGCAGACCAGATAGAATACGAAGCAGACGATCTTCGCCACCTGGACCATAGCGAAGAACCTGTTGGCCTGTTCTCTGTCTTCCTGCATCGCGATTGCAAAGTAGGAGAAGAACCAGAAGATGAAACATCCGAAATAGATGAACATGGTCCATGGCACCGGCTTGAAGGTATAGTCGATCGGCAGTGCGACATCCCAGTGATGGAAATTCCTCGAGAGGAATCTGGCACCCTGATATGCAATCTGGTTGGTGCCGATGGTCAGCGCTGAAGAGAAAAAGGCAAAAATGAAGTTCTGCCAGGTGAGTTTCCGCATGGTAAACAAGATTAATGAAAAAGGCCGCTTTTAACAAGCGACCTTTCTCCGGAAACTTCTTGTTCCGACATTTTTGTGTTTCAATTCGGTGCCTACCAAACAGGTATGTCACCTCATTTCAACGCAATCTGCCGGCCAATAGGTTTCCAGGTTTTATCCGGGTTGAAACGGGTTTTCGTCTCAAGCCTTGCCGGCTGAGCCGAGAACATCGATGTTCTTGTGCATGTACATCTTCTTGAGGGCATCGCGTGCCGGTGAGAGGTACTTTCTCGGATCGAATACATCCGGGTGCTCGGCAAGGTACTTGCGGATCATTGCCGTCATGGCAAGTCTTCCGTCGGAGTCGATGTTGATCTTGCAGACTGCGCTCTTGGCTGCTTCTCTGAGCTGCTCCTCGGGGATACCGACGCTGTCCTTGAGCTTTCCGCCGTACTCGTTGATGATCTTGACGTATTCCTGCGGGACGGATGACGAACCGTGGAGAACAATCGGGAATCCGGGAAGCTTCTTCTCGATCTCCTTGAGGATGTCGAAGCGAAGCGGTGGCGGAACGAGGATGCCGTCAGCGTTTCTCGTGCACTGCTCTGCAGTGAACTTGAATGCGCCGTGGCTGGTTCCGATGGAGATGGCCAGTGAATCGACGCCGGTCTTGGAAACGAAGTCGATGACTTCTGAAGGCTGTGTGTAATGGGAGACTTCGGCCTGAACCTCGTCCTCGATGCCTGCAAGAACTCCGAGCTCGCCTTCGACTGTGACATCGAACTGGTGTGCGTACTCGACGACTTTCTTTGTGAGAGCAACGTTCTCGTCATAGGGCAGGGATGAACCGTCGATCATGACTGATGAGAAACCGTTGTCGATACAATCCTTACATGTCTCGAAGCTGTCGCCGTGGTCGAGGTGGAGAACGATCGGGATGTCATAGCCGAGCTCATGTGCATACTCGGTGGCACCCTTGGCCATGTTTCTGAGCAAATTGATGTTGGCATAGTCTCTTGCACCCTTGGAAACCTGAAGGATGACGGGTGACTTTGTCTCGACACATGCGCTGATGATTGCCTGCATCTGTTCCATGTTGTTGAAGTTGTATGCAGGAATTGCATATCCGCCCTTGACTGCCTTGGCGAATATCTCTCTGGTGTTTACCAGACCCAGTTCTTTGTATGATGTCATTTAGGTGATCTCCTATACCTCAAATAGTAATGACAAGAGGTGTTAGCGTCAATAATGGGGCAGCAGTTGACGGTTCGGCTTTGCATCGTTACTCTGTGGGCATGGGAAAAAAGCAGGAGAAGAAACCGGCACGGGTGATGCAGAAGAAAAAGCGCAAGGGCATGGGTGCCCTGATTGCCGCCCTGGCAGTCGTTCTTTTCTGTGCGGCCTGCGCTTTGGTTTATCTTTTCGCATTCCCGCGCGTCAGCATAGTCGCTGACAGTTCCTTCTTCCAGGTGGTCCCGTCCTCTGACCTTATCAGGCTCAGGCTGAACTATGCATTCGGCGGCACAAGGCTCTCGGTCGTGAAGCTTGACGACCAGTGTTTCAGCTTCAAGGACCTCTTCGTGAATGCCGTTTCCAAGATCAAGGGAAAGACGGTGGTCCTCAGCCCGATGGTGAGCGAATATGCCATCGCGGAGGATGTGGACGTGTCTTCCGTTCTGGAGCAGAGCACAGTAATCGGAATCACCGTGGATAAAGAGAACACCTGCTTCGACTGCATACTGATTCCCGATGAGCTTCCTGGCTGGCTCGATGCTTCCTCGATAGTAGAGGCGGAGACCTCAAAGATGTCCCAGAATGTTGCCTTGGTCTACAGTGCAAACAAGGTGTCCTATATCCAGGACATCATCGATGCATTTCCCGCAGGTCATGTCTCGGTGTTCGAGAAGAAGGGAAGCAGTGCGATTTTTGCTTCGAATACCCTGGAGGAAATGGACAGGCAGGGCATAGTCCTGGCCTTGTGCCCGTATGTGAGCACCTTCTACAGGTTCTTCAGCAACGAGACCACGGTCCAGTGGGTGGTAGACTACCGCTTCGCCTCTGTCGTTCCTGAGAAGAACCTCTATGCAGTGGTCATCCCTGATTTCTCAGGCTTGCGGTATGTCGCGGAAGATGTTGAGAAACATTCCAACACACTGAAGACCCTTCCATATATCTATGTGAAGAGATAGCTCATCTTGCGCAGAGAGAGCTGAAGTTCTCCGTAACGATTTCTCCCAGTTCATTTACATCCATCCCGAGTATCTCCGCTGCACAATTATAGGTATGGATGATGTATTCGGGGCTGTTCGTCCTTCCCCGAAGCGGTACCGGGGTGAGGTAGGGGGAATCCGTCTCAAGCAGAAGGCGTTCCCGGGGAACCTGCAGGATGCGCTCCCTGAGCTCCGTGTTTTTCCTGAACGTCAGGTTTCCGGCAAAGCTGATGTAATAATCGTGCTCCAGCGCGGTCTTCATGAGCTCTTCGTTGCCGTCGAAGCAGTGTATGACTCCGCCCTTGGCCGGTCCAAGACGCCTGATGATGTCCATGACATCTTCATCGGCATCGCGGTCGTGGATCAGGACGCAGAGGCCTTTCTCGGTTGCCCATTTCATCTGGGTCTCGAATATGAGCTTCTGCTTTTCACGGGTCCCGTAATCCCAGTAGTAGTCCAGACCTATCTCTCCGATGAAAGCCGGCCTGTACTTTTCAATGTTATCTCTGAGTACGTCCAGTTCCTTCAGGATCTGCTCGGTGCTCTTGATCTCCGAGTATTCGAAGTCCGGGTCCGCTCCCTTCGCTTCGCTGGCCCCGGCCTCCCAGGGGCCCATGGCCGCCGAGAGAAGGATCTGAGGGTAGGATTCCAGAAGCCTTGCCCGCTGGGGCATGTCATCATGGGTGCATCCGATGTCTATGCCGCCCTGGAACCCGTTGGAGGGACTTTTGTCCAGAAAAGAAAAAACATTCACGCCCTTTTGGAGCGTGAATTGTGTGTGGAAATGCGAATCAATGAATTTCATCGGCTCTTCAGCCCAGAAGCTTCTGTTCCAGGACAACGCCATCGGCGTTCAGCAGCGTCGGCTTGGACTTCTGAAGCACCGTTGAACTGTCGATCAGGACCTTGGAGACTTCCTTGAAGGAAGGAACATCGTACATTATGTCGGTCATTATGGACTCGACTATGCTCCTCAGGCCTCTGGCGCCGGTCTTCTGGTC
>CAKJZO010000011.1 GCA_918298275.1 Spirochaetota bacterium
GAGACATACCTTCGGCAACAGGTTTCTCCGGATTGATCCTGCAAGTGAGGTCTATGAATATATCCCTTCTCCTGGCATCGACGGAGCGGCGGACGATTATGAACCTGTCGTCCGCACCTATGCCCAGAGCTCTTCTGAGCCGCGATTCATCGTATGCCTTTTCCGGTGGCAGCCGAAGTGAAACATCTCTCTCCATAAATAAATGATATCTTCTTGCGAGCCTTTTGTGTACCCATGCTTGAAGAGCCCCTGTGTTTCTGCTAAAACAGAACCGTGAATGCACTTTCCGTATACAACGTATCCAAATCCGTGAAGGACGAGAACCTCTTCTCAAATGTAAGCTTCGGCCTTGAAGCAGGAGAGCATATCGGGATAATCGGAAAGAACGGAACAGGAAAGACAACCTTTCTCAAGCTGATTGCAGGACAGCTGGAACCTGACGAAGGAAGTATAACCAAGAACAACTCCATGAGGCTGGCATTCCTGGAACAGGATGTGAGATTTACGGACGGATGCACACTCTCCGGTTTTCTGAGGCAAAGCGATGATCCCCATGTCAGGCTGCTGGTCAGATACGAGGAAGGAGAGCACACCCTTCTTGACAGAATCAGCGAGCTCGGGATCTGGGACATCGAAGACAGATACAAAAGATATCTGAGCGAATTGGGAGTGACGGCAGATCTGTCTGCAAAGATGGAGATCCTTTCCGGAGGCATGCAGAAGAAGGCAGCTATTGCACGCATTCTTGCCATCGAGCCAAATATCCTATTGTTGGACGAGCCTACGAACCATCTGGATATTCCTGCGATAGAGTGGCTTGAAAATCATCTGAATTCATCTCAGCTGTTTACCGTAATTATTGTTACACACGATAGATACTTCCTTGACAGTATCTGCAGCCGCATAATGGAGATCGACCGACGCAAGGCCTATTTCTATGAAGGCGGATATACTCAGTTTCTCGAAGGCAGGGAACAGAGGATCAATGCCCTGCAGAAGGAGCAGGACAGACTGGCTACAATCCTCAGACGCGAGCTCGAATGGCTACATCGCGGTCCCAAGGCAAGAACAGGAAAGGACAGCGGAAGGAAACAGCGAATCGAGGAGATGCTCGGACAGCAGACAAGGGCCGAGGATGAAAGCAGAGCCTTCTCAAGCATCAGCAGGAGAATGGGAAAGAAAATCCTCAATCTCAAGGGTGTTTCCGTAAGCAGGGGCAACAGGGTAATCCTTTCGGATTTCAATCTTGAATTCGTCAAGGGACAGCGCTTCGGTGTCATCGGCGAAAACGGAAGCGGCAAGAGTACCTTGCTAGAGGTGCTGACCGGAAACCTTGCCCCGGACAGCGGAGAAGTGGATACCGGAATAAACACCGTATTCGGTTACTATGATCAGATGTCCATGCACCTGCCGCTGGAAAAGACCCCCCTGGAGTATCTTTCGGAAATAGGAGAGCAAATCGTACTATCAGCGGATTACGTAGTCACGCCGGCCAGATTCCTCGAACTCTTCGGATTCCCCTCTTCCTTCCACAGACTACCTATCAGGGTTCTTTCCGGAGGAGAAAGGCGAAGGCTCTACCTGCTCAGCACGATTGTCAGGAATCCTAACTTCCTGGTTCTTGACGAGCCGACAAACGATCTGGACATCGATACGCTCCGACGTCTGGAGCAGTATATCCTGGACTTCAACGGCTGCGTGATTTCAGTCAGTCATGACCGCGCATTCCTAGACAGGACATGTACGGAGCTGATTGTAATGCCTCAGGCAAGACGCTTCGAGGGCACATATTCAGACTACCACCAAGAGCAGCTGCACACCAAGAACAATAGCCTTAAAATAGTTGAAACCAAACAAAACACTAAGGTTGAAAAGAAATCAGAAAATCAAAAGAAAGGTCTGTCCTTCAAAGAGCAACGTGAATTCGAGCAGCTGACACAGACAATCGAAGACCTGGAAACACAAAAGCAGGAGCTGGAAGATTTCTTCTCTTCCGGGCAGGTGGACTCCGACGGTTCCAGGCAAAAACGTTACAAGGAAGTAACGGAGGATCTGGATTCAAGCTACATCAGATGGGAAGAACTCGCAGAACGCGCAGAAGCCTAATCCCTGGATTTGTTCAGCTCGATCGTGTAGGCTATTCTGATGGCTTTTCCTGCAAGGAATGTTGCCTCGGATAAGAGATAGAACAAACTCGCTTGCCTTTTCGAAATGGAGAGGTATGTCGAATACCTTGTTCTCCTCATCAAAAGGAAAATAACCGATAACTCTATTGAGATGTCGCTCAAGTAGCTGCGGCGACTTCCTCCGAGAATGTCTTTTCCAGAAGCGATGGATTATCGAGGTACCGTTTCATACGCCTGAAGGCATCGGCATAATAGTGACCGCTGCAGATTCTCTCATCCATTACGACACCGAGAGGCAGACAAGTCTTGAAGACCACTCCGTCCTTCGTCCTGAACGGAACCTCACGCGTATTTCCCATGGCGAAAAACATGCTTGTAGTTCCGAACTCGTAGATATGATGGTAGATATAGTTGGTTCGCAGACTGGCCAGATTGGTGATTGTGAAACTGGTATGGAAAGGACTGGCATCTATGATCTTTGCAGGAAGAAGGCCATGCTTGTCCATGAACTTGAAGAGCCCTACTCCGAACCTTGCCAGACCCGGGAATGCCAGAAGCTTCTTGATGAGCTTGTCCGTCGCGTTCTTATTCTTGGCTTCACGGTTCTTCTCGATATAGCTGTTCATCTTGTCGTTTACGATGAAGATGTTGTCTTCCTTGTCAAGGCGGACCTTGCTCATCGTTCCTTCCATGTCCCCGTCCTCGTCCTTGAGGACGACCATTGCACAGTCGATGTCCTTGCGCTGATATATCTTGCAGTTGACGATGAAGCGATTCAGAAGAGGAAAATAGGCAATTGTCCTGAGATAGGAGGCGATTACGATAGATAAGTGGCTGACGTATTTGCCCTCTGATCGCTTCTGCTTGATGTAATCCTTGATCGGATCAATCGGAATATCCAGATTGATCATGTTCATTGCATCGTAACGCTTATCCATGATGTACGGAACAATCGTGTACATCGGATCGGCGTCTTTCACCCGTTTCCCGTCTTTTCTACCCATACAGAGAGAATACTACAGATTCTTGTTTTTACAAGGAAATAATACCGTTTTCTACCTTATGAAATGGGTCCAGGCATGTTCTTCCTTCTCGGGAAGCCCGAACTTTTCCTTTCCAAGTTCTATACTCCTCATCAGGAATACCATATTCTCTGCAAGGGTACGCATAGTCTGAAGACCTTCTTCATCCTGCAGAGCCTCCCCCTTCATCCGTCCGTGCACGCTGTTCCAGTACTGGCTGGAAGCAACCGGCATACCGCAGATAGTGAAGTATTTGTTCAGTTCATCGAATGTTGCCGAGCAGCCTCCCCTTCTGGCAACTGCAACGGAAGCTCCGACCTTCATTGTCTTGTTGAAATGCGAACACTGGAACAACCTGTCCAGAAATGAAATCAGAGTACCGTTTGCCGAGGCATAGTAAACAGGAGACGCTATGACAAGACCGTCGGCCTTTTCGAACAACGGGGATACTTCATTTACTGCATCTTCAAAGACACATCTCCCGGTCTTCGCACAGCCTCCGCATGCAATGCAGCCCCGGATGCTCTTATTGCCTATCTGGACTGTATCGTATTGAACGCCATGCTTTTCGAAGACCTTCTCCATCTCATGTATTGCAATGCGGGTATTGCCTTCGATTCTCGGGCTTCCGTTAATAATCAGTACGTTCATCTTCTGCCTCCGTCAAACAGTTTTCTCAGATGGAATATTATCATGATAAGCAATCAAATGCATTCAGTTAATTCTGATTTATTCATAGCGGACAACGGACATTGACGCTATAATGATTGCGAACAACAAAAAGGAGTCAAGCATGATTATCAAACCGAAAGACATGAAAACAGAGGAAGTTCCCCACCTCAGAGGTGGTGACGGAACTGTCATCAAAACCTACATGGCCCCGGCTCAGCCCGATATGCATCTCAGGCTCCTGGGCAGGTTCACTCTCCATAAGGGCTGCAGCATCGGAAAGCATGTCCACGACGGCGAAGTCGAATACTACTGCATTCTTGCAGGTCAGGGAGTTGTGACCGAAGACACCGGAGAATCACCCGTCTATCCCGGAGATGTGGTTGTGACAGGATGGGGTCAGAGCCACAGCATCCGCAACGACCGTGAAGAAGATCTGGAGTTCATTGCGGTAATCAATACCCAGAAATAGTCCGATTTTTTATAACTTCTTTCTCAAACCAGGCTATCGTGCAAGATTCTGACATCGATGCAGGTTCTTTCATCGCTTTTTATCTGGAGATCCATCGTATTGTCATCGATGTCCTTCCTGTAGACAGAGAACTCATGCCCTTCATAGCACTCATGACGGTACTGGATTTCAAAGTCCGAAATCTTCCTTGAAGAGAAGAACTCAGGAGTCAGGGCGTTGAGGATGTAGCGGACATATACGACGTTGTTCACATGGTTGGAATAATCGATATCGGTAAGCCTGAACCTATCACTGTAGACAAGGCTCTCCTCTCCCAGCTCTTCCTTGATGCGGAAGAATCTCAGCGGCAGGGTTTCGGACACATACTCCATGTCCTGGGGATAGGCCAGCGTATCGATCTTTCTGGGCTCACGGGAAGTAGCATCTATGACAAACAGTTCCTGGCGTGCCACGACATCAGGAGATTCGGAACTGGAGAAGACAGTATCGACTTCCGTCTTGTATCCGTGGGTTTTGATTGTTCCGGAAACTCCGAAAAGGATCTCTCCCCACTTAGGAAATCTGTTGAAATGCAGCCTTGTCTTGGTGATGACCCAAAGAGCATTGTCCCTTTCCTTGCAGGTGATGTTATCGCAGGCAAATGACCTGAAATATTCGGTGTTCATCTGCTGAACCATGGAGAATGCACTGACCATATCCAGGGAAAGCCATCTGTCAATCTGGGAATAAGTAACTTCAAAGTCTTTTCTGTATTCGTATCTCATCTGCTCCTCCTACCGCAAGGCTTCAAATCCACAAATCTGACTCTCGGGCAGAGTGGATTTGCCCTCCGCCTCCCGGTTGTCCGGCTTCCGGGCCGGCCTTGCTTCGAACAGTCCGCCGGACTGTTCTCCTACCGCAAGGCTTCAAATCCACACCTACTGCCAAGAAACACTAAGAGGGCCAGCTTTTGCTGACCCTCTTGTGTTTCGGGCAGAGTGGATTTGAACCACCGACCCCTTGGTCCCGAACCAAGTGCGCTAGCCCCTGCGCTACTACCCGATAGGACTCGTCTACTATATGTTTTTTGTTTTTCAATGTCAACAATGCTTACCTAAAGTCTTTCGTTCTTACATTGACAATACTCTCCATATAATGATATTTTTATGAGGCATGCCCTCACGGGGGCTGAATCTTTTTATATCAAGAGGTCTTCCATGGCAGATAAGAATGTCCCTTCAGCAGAAAACAATTCAAAGCTGAAGGTTGTGGAATCCAAGCAGAAGACGGCTAAGAAGGAGCCTATGACCTTCAAGAAGCTCATCACCATCATCATCATTGTGGTTCTCGCCATGCTGATGGTCGGAGGAATCTACTACGTAGTCGTTATGATCGCCCAGTCCAGAGCCGAGAAAGCCAACGCATGGGGCACATATGACGGAGAGAACATTGTCATTGAAAACAACAATGTCTTCTACAACACACTCGTCAACGATTCGAACCTCCAGACTGCATATCTCAACGGCGATTACAACTCAATGCTCTCGAGCTATTACAACGCATATCAGTCACAGGTTGTCTTTACAGCCCTTTCGAAGGAAGCCAAGAAAGCCGGAATCGTCGCACCGCAGGATCTTGTCAATGAACTCATTCTCAAGGCCGGCGTCTACAACGGAACAGACGGCACATTCAGCGAGGATGTCTTCAATGCATCTTCCGAAGCAGAGAGAGTCCAGGTCAACAACTACTACACCGCCTATTATCCGTACAACAAGGTTCTTTCAGATCTCCAGACAACAATCGTTTCCCAGCAGGAATCCGATTTCGTTTCCGAGATTGCCCAGAAGACAAGCTCCTTCGACTACTTCGTAATCGACTACAACGCCTATCCTAATGAGCTGGCTGTTGCCTATGCAAACGAGAACGAGGGTCTGTTCGACAGAATGGGTCTTTCAATTCTCAGCGCCACAACTGAAGACAAGATCAAAGAGGCCTATGAAGCGCTCAAGTCAGGAACGGAATGGACTGAAGCAGTAAGCACATACTCCGAAGATTCCTATGCCTCAGCCGGCGGTTCAGTCGGAACGGTTGCCGTCTTCTCACTTCTTACAAACCTGAATGACCAGGCAGACATCGAGAAGATCAAGGCTCTCGAGGTCGGTTCCTTCTCAGAGCCGATTGCAAGCCCGATGGGTTACTCGATCTACAGGCTGGATTCTGCTATCGAGAAAGCAGATCTGACTGATCACGAGACACTCGCATCCGTCAAGTACTACATCAATCAGAACAACAGCGAAGAAGTCGCTCCGTACATCGAAACTGCAGTCGGTCTTGCTACAGCTCAGGCACAGACAGATTTCGAGGGCGCAGCTAAGTCAGTCAACTCAGAAGTCATTTCCGTAAACGGCGTTTCCAACAATGTCGGCCAGAGCCAGTACCTCGGCGGATTTGAGTCCTATGACAGTCTCGGATACCTTGCTTCCGCAGCAAAGGACGAAGCAGTCTCCAAGGAGCTCTTCTCCGCAGAAGAAGGCTATGTCACAGGCGCTATCCCGGTGACAGAAGCTGACAGCAGCAGATACCTTGTGGCAAAGGTCACTGAGAAACAGACGGAGAACGAGAACAACGCTTATGTCACTTCGATGCTCTACAGCTACTATGCACCGCTTCAGCCGGTCTATGACACAGCATACAATGTCATGAGCAGCAGCAAGCATCAGGAGAACTTCTATACACAGTTCTTCTCAACACTGTTCTCTTCAAACAACACATGATGATTTCATGAAGAGGAATTCGAGCCGGGGCTTTTGCTCCGGCTTTTCTTTTTCATGAAGCTTCCTGACCGAAGAACCGATGCAGGCGTATTCTGATCATCTGCACGGATACTCCGTGATCCCTGGCGATCTCACAGAGCGATGCCCCGGCAAGGTATCTCTCCCCTATGTCCGAAAACTCGATATCATCGAAATGAAGATAATGGGTAGTGCGCCCGGTACGTACAGAGAAAGTAGCCCCGCACCTCAAGCACCTGAATCTCGGAATCCTTTCGTGCTGTGCAGAGTTGTAGTATCCGTGAAGACGGTACCACCTGCCCTCCTTGGGCAACCTGTTAGGATTGGACCAGATGCATTTCTTGTTCGGACAATGGGTGAGAAACGGTACATGTTCTGATTCTTTGGGCATGAGATTATCTCCTTCTTCGTGCAGAACCAAACTAAACCATCAGGTCAACATAATTCAAATCATTTTTCAGT
>CAKJZO010000012.1 GCA_918298275.1 Spirochaetota bacterium
ACCAACTGCCTCCACTGCGGACGCTGCACCACGGTCTGCCCGCAGGGACTTCTGCCCCAGCTCATGGCCGATGCCGTTCATGTCGGAGACCTCGAGCGCTATGAGAAGAAGCTCTATGGACTTGAGTGCATAGCCTGCGGCTCGTGCACCTACGTGTGCCCGGCAAAGAGGCCGTTGACTCAGATATTCAAGCATACGAAGGCCGAGATCCTGGCCCAGAAACGCGCAAAGCAGGCAGGAGGTGCAAAATGAGCAATGTGTTGAACATTTCCTCCGGCCCCCATGTAAGGGATAGGTGGTCAACCAGATTCATAATGGGAATCGTGTTCCTCTCGCTCATGCCGGCAACGATCGTCGGTGTGGCGGTTCACGGTCTTCAGGCCTTCCTGATCATCCTGATTTCCATTGTCTCTGCAGTGGGAACCGAGTTCCTCTTCGATGTCCTCTGCAAGAAGGGAAAGAGCTATTTGGACGGAAGCGCCGCGGTTACAGGCCTTCTTCTGGCTTTGAGCCTTTCTCCAGATACTCCGCTCTATGCTCCGTTTATCGGTTCGGTATTTGCAATTCTTGTGGTAAAGTGCTGTTTCGGAGGTCTGGGAAAGAACTTCATCAACCCGGCCCTTGCCGGAAGATGTTTCCTGCTGATTTCGTTCAGCAATTCGATGACGGTCTTCAAGGTCGATGCGGTCTCTTCGGCAACCCCGGTTGCTGAGCTTCTTGCAGGCAAGGCCGTCAACGTCACGTCAATGTTCCTCGGAACATCGAATGCGGTCATCGGAAGCTCGATCGCGGCCCTGCTGCTCGGCGGCATGCTGCTTTGGGCATTCGACATCATCCACGGTGAGATCTGCTTCTCCGTTCTCGGCGGCTTTACGCTCTTTGTGGCTCTCTTCGGAGGCCAGGGCTTCGATCCGATGTTCCTGATCGCCAACATCTGCGGAGGCGGAGTTGTCATGGGTGCCTTCTTCATGGCAACCGACTACGTGACATCTCCGGTAAGCAAACTGGGACAGATGATATACGGACTGATAATCGGAGTCCTGGGCGGGCTGTTCAGGGTCTTCGGTTCTTCGGCCGATTCGTTCAGCTACTCGATCCTCATGGGTAACCTCCTGACTCCGCTGATTGACATGTACATCCTTCCCAAGCCGTTTGCATACCGCAAGAAGGCAATCGCCCGTCAGAACGGAGCGCCCAAGAAGACAATCAAGCAGATGATTCCCAGACCGGTTCTGGTCATTGCAATCATCACTCTTCTTGCAGGTCTTGCCCTCGGCGGTGTCTACAGCATGACGGAAGAAACCATAAAGGAGCAGCAGAGGAAGAAGGCGTGGGAGTCCTACCGTGCGGTAGTTCCTCAGGCCGAGTCCTTCAGGGCTGTCCAGGCTCCTGACATCTACGGCGCAATCTACGGCAGCAGCTACGGAAGGGTGACCATCAACGAGGCTGTCATCGGAATGGATGCCAGCGGAAAGACCGTCGGCTACGCGATCTCCGTGACATCGTCCGAAGGCTATGACGGCAACATCACGATTTCCGTCGGTATCAATCCGGAAGGCGTGGTGAACTCGATCGAATTCACCGAGCTGCATGAGACTCCGGGTAAGGGAATGCTTGCGGCAGACCCGGCCTTCAAGGATCAGTTCAACGGACGAAGCGTTACAAGCTTCAAGCTCATTACCGGAGGCGGTGCCCCGGCTGCCAACGGAATAGATGCGATTTCGGGTTCCACGGTCAGCTCCAAGGCTATCGTGAACGCAATCAATGCGGCTCTGGACTTCTTCCAGTCCGTAAAGGGGGTGCAGTGATGAACAAATACGTTGAAAGACTATACAACGGCCTGATCAAGGAGAACCCCACACTGGTGCTGATGCTGGGCATGTGTCCCACGCTGGCAGTCTCCACGCGTGCGTTCAACGGTATAGGAATGGGACTGAGCACCACGGCGGTCCTGATTCTGTCCAATCTGGTGATCTCGCTACTCAGAAAGGCAATCCCAGACGAGGTCAGGCTTCCTGCCTACATCGTCATCGTCGCATCCCTGGTTACGGTGACCGAGCTTCTGATCGAGGCCTATCTGCCGTCGGTCTACGAGGCTCTGGGAATCTATATCCCGCTGATTGTCGTCAACTGCATAATCCTCGGACGAGCCGAGGCCTTTGCAAACAAGAACAAGCCGCTGCTGTCCGTCATGGACGGCATAGGAATGGGTCTCGGATTCACGGTGGCCCTGACTCTTGCAGGCCTTGTCAGAGAGGTCCTGGGCAACGGAACGGCATTCGGACTGAGGGTCCTGCCCAAGAGCGTCGAGCCCATGGGAATCTTCGTCCAGCCGCCAGGAGCATTCCTTGTAATCGCCCTGTTCATAATCATAATGAACGCAATCGGCATCAAGACAAGGCAGAAGAACCTGGTCGACGGCTGTGACGGCTGCTGTGCCAAGTGCATGTCCAGCTGCCAGAAGGCCCTGCCGGTGCAGGAGAAGAAAGCAGAGGAGGTGACCGAATGAAAAGCCTGATACTTATCATCATAAGCGGTGCGCTGATCAACAACGTCGTCCTCAACCAGTTTTTGGGAATCTGCTCGTTCCTCGGTGTTTCAAAGCAGATGAAGGCATCGGCCTCCCTGGGCGGAGCGGTAATCTTCGTCATTACCATCGCCTCGGCCGTAGCCAGCCTGCTTTATGACTATGTGCTCAAGCCGTTCGGCCTGGATTTCATGAAGACCATCGTCTTCATTCTGGTCATCGCCGCCCTGGTGCAGATAGTCGAGATGTTCCTGAAGAAGACCTCCCCGGGAATCTACAAGGCCCTGGGAATCTTCCTTCCGCTGATTACCACGAACTGTGCGGTTCTGGGTGTGGCACTTACCAATGTCCAGAACGGCTACAACTTTATCGAAAGCGTGCTTTCCGGTTTCGGTACCGCAGTCGGTTTCACAATCGCAATCGTCCTGCTGGCAAGCATCCGTGTCAGAATCCGCGAGGAAGACCTTCCGGCTCCTCTGCGCGGAGCTCCGATCGTCATGATTTCCGCAGCCCTGATGTCCATTGCATTCATGGGCTTCGGCGGACTTAGTTTCTGAGGGGGTAGGTATGAGTACAATTATCATTACCGCCGCCGTCATTACAGTAGTAGGTCTGATCGTGGGAATCGCCCTGGTCTATACCGGAAAGAAGTTCCATGTTGACGTAGATCCCCGTGAGGCTGCAGTCCGCGAGTGCCTTCCCGGCAACAACTGCGGTGCATGCGGCTATGCAGGCTGCGATGCCATGGCTGCCGCAATCGCAAAGGGAGAGGCTCCTGCCGGAGGCTGTCCGGTCGGAGGCCAGAGCGTGGCGGACAAGATCGGTGCCATCATGGGCGTAAGCGCAGATGCAACTGTCAGGAAGATCGCTTTCGTAAAGTGCAAGGGCAGCTGCGATGTGACGCGCAACCAGGCCAATTACATCGGAGTCAAGGACTGCAGAAGCGCAGTTCTTTCCGGCCTCAACGTAGCAGACTGCGAGTACGGATGCCTTGGCTACGGTTCCTGTGTGGCAGCCTGTCACAACGATGCCATCAAAGTGAACAACGGAGTGGCTGAAGTCAACCGTTCCAAGTGCGTGGGCTGCGGACTTTGCGCCAAGGCCTGCCCCAAGGGCCTGATAGAGCTGATTCCCGCGACAAGCTTCGTTGCCGTGCAGTGTTCCAACAAGGACAGAGGCCCTCAGGTCAAGAAGGTCTGTTCCGCCGGCTGCATAGGCTGCATGATCTGCATGCGCCAGTGTGAAAACGATGCGATCCATGTTGAGAACAACCTGGCAAAGATCGACTACGAGAAGTGCACTCAGTGCGGAAAGTGCGTGGCGAAGTGTCCTGTAAAGGTCATTCTGCCTCCGTTCGGATCCGCCGCCGCAGCTGAAGAAGCAACCAAGGAGGCCTGAGGATGGAAAAGAAAAAAGTAATAAAGTTCATCATAGCCATCGCGGTATCCGCCGTTGCGATAATCTTCATCGGAGGCTTTCTCGGGGACGATATAATGTTCCATATCAAGAACAGGGGAGCCTTGGGTCCGCTTACCAGGGAGGACATCGATTATCTGAATGTCGATGCTCCGCAGGCCACGAGCAAGGACGGAACCGTCACTGCCGCAGACTGGCAGGAGACCTATCCCTACATCGTGACCAGCATGGGTGCAAACAAATCCAACACCTACATAACCGACTACCTCGAGCAGGATCCTTATCTTGTCAACATCTATGAGGGTTTCGGTTTTGCAAAGGAGTACGGAAGCGCCAGAGGCCATGAGTATACCCTCGAGGATGTAAATGCCACGGCCAGACCCCATGCCCTTGCGAACTGCCTTACCTGCAAGACCCCCAACTTCACCAAGCTGGTCAACGACCTGGGCGTTGCAGCCTACACGATGGACTTCAACACCGTGTTCGCCTCCATGGAGGAGAACGTAAGCTGCTACAACTGCCACGGCAACGATGCGGGAAACGGCGGTCAGATCGTCATCACGCACTCCTATGTCGCAAAGGCAATGGGAGACAATGCAAAGGCAATAGACCCGTCGACGCTCTCATGCGGACAGTGCCATATCGAGTACTACTTCACAACTGCCGACAAGGAGACGATGATGCCCTACGACAGCGTAGAGGCCATGACTCCGGAGGCAATCCTGAGCTATTACGACACCATGGCAATGCCTGACGGAAGCGTGGGATTCTATGACTGGATCCAGGCAAGCACCGGAACAAAGCTCCTGAAGGCCCAGCATCCGGAAATGGAGACCTACCTTCTGGGCAAGCACGCCGCAGACCTCAACTGTGCCGACTGTCACATGGCCATCGAGATGGCGGATGACGGAACCGTCTATCACAGCCACCTCATCCAGAGCCCGCTTGAGAACAAGAACATTCTTGCAACATGCGTGCGCTGCCACGGAGATACGGACATGGTCAGCATGGTCCGCCGCATCCAGGACCGCATCACGGACAGGGAAATCGAGATCGGAAACAAGCTTTCCGGCCTGAAGGATGCCCTGGCAGCTGCAGTTGCAGGAGGCAAGGTCCCCGAGGCCACGCTCGACCAGGTCCGCAAGCTCTATCGTGAAGCCCAGTGGTTCTTCGATTTCTGCTATGTCGAGAACTCGGAAGGCGCCCACAACTCTGAGCTTTCCACCCACTGTCTGGATGTTTCGGAAGAGCGCATCCAGGAGGCTCTGGCAATCCTGAGCTGACTGTTCTGAATTGATGGAAAAACTGAAGAAGGTTCTCAGGTTCATATCCTCGATGCGGTTCGCCATAATCCTTCTGGTGATTATGGCGGCTGCCTGTTCGGTCGGCAGCCTGGTGACCCAGAACCAGACCTACGCCTGGTATGCCGCCCGCTACAGCGAGAGAACCGCAGCCCTGATCGTGGCGCTGCATCTGGACGATGCCTTTCACAGCTGGTGCTTCATCCTCATAAGCGCGTTTTTGTGCCTGAATCTCCTGCTTTGCAATGTGGTTCGGCTTCCGAGCCTTATCAAGAGAACTAAAAAGGAGAATACCCTGCGTTCCAAGATAGGACTCTGGGGAGCCTGGGTGACGCACCTTGGGGTGCTTCTTCTGATCCTGGGCTTCAGCCTCGGGCAGATGACGCACAAGGAGTATGCCGCCTACGGGGTGCCCGGACAGAGCATGCCCATCGGGGACACCGGATTGGTGATGACCATCGATGATTTCATGATCGACCTCAGGACGGACGATACGGTAGAGCAGTATACCTCCGAGATCACCGTCTATGACATAGCCAGAAGCTCCGAAGGCAGAAGCGCCTCCCTCAGCGTCAACAATCCTGCAGATCTCTACGGACTTCGCTTCTACCAGAACTCCACCGGATGGGCTGCGACGGTCAATATTAAAAAAGGAGAGGAGGAGCTCCAGGAGGCCGTTGTCTGCGCAGGCGACTATCTTGTAG
>CAKJZO010000013.1 GCA_918298275.1 Spirochaetota bacterium
GATGGTAATAGTTTCGCAGTTGCCGTGATCTCCACCGCCGATTCCGGCTCCGCCCACTTTTCCGGTCGCATTTACTGTTCCGTCGTTGATTATTATTGTGCCGCCATTGCCATCATAACCACCGCCGATTCCGGCTCCACCTTGAGATTCTCCGATTGCAGAAACTGTTCCACCATTGATGGTAATAGTTTCGCAGTTGCCGTGATCTCCACCGCCGATTCCGGCTCCGCCCACTTTTCCGGTCGCATTTACTATTCCACCGTTGATGGTTATGTTGCCGCAATCATGCTCCCCAACATCCACCGTGCCTCCGATTCCTGCGAAACCAATAACTCCATTCGCAATCAAAGTCCCGCTGCCTTCACCGTTGATTGTGAGGCTGTTTCCTTCTGTTACAATAATTCCACGGGACGCCGTAAGTGTGTATCCGTCAGGAAGAATAAGGGTAACATTTCCTGTCACAGTAACAAAGTCATTGATAGTGACATCGCTGTTCAACGTGTAGGTATTTCCATCCGTCCAGTTTTTTGAAGACTCTGAAAGAATTGTCACTGTCTTCATATATCGTCTGTGGGTTGTGCCGTTATAGTCAGACCAGGTGGAGTTGTCAACACTGACCTTGAGCGTAATACCCTCTCCCAGGGTGAGCGTTCCTTCTTCTGCCCCACTCAATCCTTTTCCAATGCCAGATACGTAAGATAAATGACTGTTCGCATTAACGGTTCCGCCATTGATTGTGACATTTCCGCCATTGCCGCTCTGGCCACCGCCGATTCCGGCTCCACCACCGTCATTTATAGTTGCATTAACTGTTCCGCCGCTGATAGTGATATTGCCACCGCTGCCATGACGTCCGCCACCGATTGCGGCTCCTCCACCTTCTCCGGTTGCATTTACTGTTCCGCCGTTGATGGTGATATTCCCGCCATTGCCATAATGACCACCACCGATTCCAGCTCCGGTACTTCCTGTTGCATAAATGGTTCCGCCGTTGATGGTGATAGTCCCGCTGTTTTCCTGACCTCCACCCCCGATTCCGGCGGTTCCTCCCCCCCCAGTCGAAATCAATGTCCCGCTGCCTTCGCCGTTGATTGTAAGACTGTTCCCTTCGGAGACGTTGATTCCATATTCTATCGAAAGGGTGTATCCGTCACTCAGAATAAGGGTGACAGCTCCTGTTACTGTAACACGGTCATTGATGGTGACATCGCTGTTCAAAGTGTAGGTACTTCCATCTGTCCAGATGGTTGAATCGCCTGTAAGAATGATTGCTTCAATCTCATCCAGCTCCCACTGGACATAGAGGGTAAGGTCTCCCTTCGTGTTTATGCTCTGACAGTCGGTATAGGCAGTTCCGCTTCCATCGGAGGCTGTGTTCCAGCCAGTGAACCGGTAGTCGGTCTTTTCAAAGGCATTGGCCTCAAGCCTGGCATCGATACCTCGTCCCACTTTCTGAGGAGCCATCTCTCCCGAAGTCGATCCGTTGCCGTCGTAAGTGACCGTGACGGTGAATATGTCATCCACCACCCCGTCTCCGCTGCAGGAGACAAGCAGAAGCAGCATGAGGACTGTCAGCAGAATCGATACTGTCCTTGCCATATAAGTGCCTCTACAGCGTTATCACTGTTCCCAGGGCGATCTTTGCAGCAAAATCAGTGGAGCTTGAGGTGCTTCCATTCAGGAAACCGTGCTCCAGATCCAGGCCCGCAGTGATGTTGAATTTCTCGGAGAACCTGTAGCCTCCTCCGAAATAGAACTCGGCTCCGAATGCAGCCTGGGAGTTAGGCCCTATCTTCCTTATGTCCAGACCCAGCCCTATCTGGGCCTGTCCGAACACTTTCTGGGAAAAGTCGAACGTGTAACCGGCTTTGGCCATGAAGCCGAAGACCAGATAGCTGTCATCTATCTCCGCGTATTTGAACATATCGAAGTTGAAGTCCAGGCCCACAGACAGATTGTCACAGATATTGAATCCGGCACCGACCTTGGCTCCGAAGCCATAGGTCGAGACGTGTCTTCCGCTCTCCATGGTGATGGTCTGAAGCGAATAAGGCGAAACCTGTCCAGTAATGCTGAATTTCCCAGCAAAGGCACATGAAAGCATGATTATGCACAGTGCCAATACCATAATAGTTTTTTTAATCATGATGAAATAGTACCTTCAAATGCATAAAAATACAACAAAAAGACAGGCCAAAGCATAAATCGCTTTTCTGCAGCTATGCCTTGGGACTCTCAGTCTCCGAGTCTCTGATGACGCAAAGAACCAGTGTGCCTGTTCCCAGAAGGATTCCTGTTATGAAGTACATAGGCTTTTCACCTGCGATGTTCAGACGCAGAAGTGCAGCGATGCAGAAGCCGTACATTGCCAGCCAGTAGAGCAGCACAGGCCAATCCCATTCGGAAGGCTTCTGAAAGCGCAGATGGCCTGAAATCAAAGCTCTGAGCAACACTGCAAAAACAAATAGCCACACAATGATGAATGCAATACATGAGAACCATTCATCGGTTACGCCGTTCAGAAGAAGAGAAACCCCGCTGAAGATTGCAACGAATGCGATGCCGCAGACTGCAATGCCTATAGATGCCAGCAGCTGCTTCCACCGGACAAGACCTGCCCTCCTCTCCCTTGTCCGTTCACTTATGTAGATCATGGCCGGAGTCTCGAACATGTAACCGAGGAAATTCACCCAGATAACACTCATGAACATATGGTGCGTGATGTCAAAGGTGATTGTCCGTCCGTCCCAGACCCAGAAACCTCCGTTCAGTCTGATTGCAACTACATCAAGGAATAAATCCATGGTGACAATCAGCCAGCCGCTGACCAGCGCAGTAAGAAAAACAGATAATCTCAGCTTCCTTGCAAGTCTCAATGAATAGACAGTGAGGCCTCCCCACATGAGGCCACCGAAGAACGGAAACTGATATGGCTCAAATCCGATGCTGATATAGAAATCGCGGCTGTAATGGTAGATGTCCGTTACCCTGACGGCCAGCAGCTCCAAGGCGAATCCTGCGATGGCTGCAGAAACGAACAGCCAGAATTCATGCTTTTCTCTTCTTTTTATGACATCAATAAGGAAGACAACAGTAATGGCGTAACAGAGGATTTCGAACGCGTTAATCCAGTTCACCTTGCCACATCCTATCTATACGTATCGGAATGATCAGAACTGATATGAAAGCCCGATCCTTGCTCCCAGGGCGTAGCCCCCTGAGAACTCGCTCTGGGTCATCACGATCTCATAGGTTTTCTCGGCATAACGGTATCGGTCCATTGCAAAGAAGATGAAATCGTGACAAAGGGACAGCCTGGCGCCGAATCTTTCGGTGAACATGAACAGACAGTCGGCAATCAGCCCGATTGCGTAGAACGAGTTCGACTGCTTCACCGCGTAATCCTTGTCAGTCAATGTCATCGAGATTTCCGTGATGGATGCACCCAGACAGAGCTTTATCTTGGAAACAGGCTTGAAGGCATAATAAACTCCACCCCTGTTCTTGGAAGCGGATCTCTTGTAGCCGGAATCCTTCGTATAGGTAGTGTTCTTGAAAACGTAATCGCCCGGGAAAAGGAGATACTCATACCCCAGACGTGAGTACCAGTTGGTCTGCCCGAGTTTGAGGTCATAGAAAAGATAGAGCAATCCACCTGAGGTGCTGGAGCTGAATTTCTCGTCGGTGAAGATGTCACGACCCGTTCCTGAGATCGTGTCGAAACCTCCTCCGACAGTAATCGTACTGTCGCTGAGTGTAAACGCAGCAAGCATACCTGCCGACAGGAACATGATGACGATTATCACAAGTGCTTTCTTCATGAGCTTCTCCATCAGAGCCAATGGATGCGGGATTCATCGAAGCGATCCTGCTGGGCTCGCGATTCTGCAGGATAGCCGAACGGGAACACGGCAAAGGCCCTGAGATGTGAAGGCATGGCGATTGCCATTTCCACTGCACGCATGCGGTCTTCATGCGGGGCTGTTCCGATCCAGACTCCGCCCAGGCCCTGTGCATCGGCTTCGAGCCAGAGGTTCTCCATGGCTATGGACATGTCGATGTGGGCATACTGGGGAAGCAACGGTTCTTCCCTGTAGGCTGCCACTATGGCGGCAGGTGCTGTTGCAGTCATCTTTCCGTAGGGGCATGCATCGGCAAGTTTTCTCAGTGTTTCCCTGTCGGTGACTACAAAGAACTCCCACGGCTGCTGGTTCATGGCCGACGGAGCCTGCATCGCTGCCTTGAGAACTGCAATTATCTTCTCTTTCTCGACTGGTCTGTCCTGATATCTTCTGACGCTGACACGATGGAAAATGCTGTTCATTCCGTTCCTCCGTCTGTAATTTTATCATAAGCCCTGCGCGGTGATGTTCCGTTTTCTACATAAATGATTCCGCAGTACCTGAATCCGTTCTTCTTCAGAAGCCCCTGCATCACAACATTGTCCGAATGGGTATCGATACGCAGATATGGGCATTTCTTCAGTGCCCAATCTATGCAGAACTGTCCTACTCCCTTCACAGAACCAGCGGAGGCAATCCTGTGAATAACCCCGTAAGGTCTGTCTGAAGACCATGATCCGTCCTCAATCATACGGTAGGTAGGCTCGATGCCATCTCCGCAATCAAAGAAGAAGGTCCCGACTATCCGCCCGTCGTTCTCGCAGACGTAGCTTTTCCCCTCTCCGATGTCCTGGAGAATCAGCTCTCTCGGCGGCCATTTTCTCGGCCCCCACTGGGTGGGATTGCCGTGCTCGGCCATGAAAGTCCTGGCATGCTCATAGATAGCCATTATTGAGTCGATATCGGAAAAAGCGGTTTTTCTTATCTTCATTCGGATTTCCTGTTTCGGTTTTTCATCCGATTCATTTTTGCAATGGATGCAATCGTCTGGATCTTCATCGGACAGACGTCCATGCATGAAAGGGACTTCGAACAGCCGCTTCCGAAATGCTCGGCATAGGTTTTTCGGATTTCATCGCTTTTGGCACTGTTTCTTGAAGCAACGACATAGCAGTCATTTGCAAAGGCAGCGCCGAAAAAGGTTTTACCATTGATATAGTTGGGACACACCTCAAGGCACAGTCCGCATTTGAGGCATTTGGAGACCGAATACTGATGATCGTGTTCCCGTTCGTCGGAGCCCGAATACTGTCCGATGAACATTCCGGACTTCTTGAGATTCTCCTGGATGGATGAACGATCCACCATGAGGTCGCGGATTACAGGGAACTTGCGAAGGGGGCGTAGAACCAGAACATCTTCCTTCAGATCCCGAATGAAAGTCTCACATGCCAGGGCCGGTCTATCATTGATAACAATGGCACAAGCTCCGCAGATACCTTGCAAACATGAACAATCCCATATGATACGGGACGTTTTTTTACCATCATCCGTTTCAATGTCATCATTATAGTTTATGTAGTCGAGAACAGCGGCCACCGAGGCATCCTCCGGTCCGTTGTAATCGAAGGTTTCCCAATGAGGCTGGTCTTCGGGAGAGTTTTGACGCAGAATCCTAACTTTCATAGAAACACTCCTTGTCGGGACGGACGGTATATTTTCCTCGGTCATAGGAAACAAGAGAAGCAAATGACTGCGTTGAATCCGTTTCAGGATAATCGGATCGGTAGTGGCTTCCCCTGCTTTCCTTTCTTTCCAGGGCACATTCAAGTGTCGCACGGGCAAGTGCGAGAATCCCGGTCAGACTGTAGTTGTCATAGGGATTCACGCTGCTGTCATACCTGATCTGATCTGCTATCGAAAGATAGTAGTCAAGTTCCCCTATGCCGTGTCTGAGACTGTTCTCCTCTCGGACTATTCCGAGATCCTTTCGCATTGTGTCGGAAAGCATGTTCCTGATATACACGGAGGGGAATCGGCTCTTGGAGTCGAACATCCTGGCCAACGTTTCCCTCTTTTCATCTATCTCGGCGGTAAAATCATGGGTGTTTTCATCCGATGCTCTGCCTGATATCTCATCCGCAGCGACATTCCCGCTGTAGATTGCAGCAAGAAGCGAATTACCGCCCAGCCTGTTTGCGCCATGATACATAGAGGCACACTCGCCTACGGCAAACAGATTCCTGAGATCGGTTTCATGGTTGAGATGCACTGCAAGGCCCCCCATGAAGAAATGGACGGAGGGCGCAACCGGTATCGGATCACGGCAGATGTCCAGATGAGCGTATTTCATGCAGAGGTCCCGGACCTCCCCCAGGCGGTTGTCTATGGTCGCCTTGTCCAGGAAAGACACGTCCAGGAATATATCACGCCCTGTTGCCTCCATCTCCCGCGAGATTACATCACGTGTCATCAGGTTGCCTTTCTCCCCGTACTTGTCCTCCATGAAATAGACACGTTTTCCGTCCTCCAGATAGAAAAGCCTGCCGCCTTCTCCCCTCACGGCTTCGGAAATCAGCATGCGTTTCTGAGGGGTCTCTATAGTGGTAGGATGATATTGAATGAATTCGAGATTCTTCAGCTGTGCACCCTGCAGAAAGAGCATGCCTGCGGCATAGCCATCGCACTGTGTGGATCCCGTGGTCTTCCCGAAGAGTGCATTCTGTCCTCCCGTTGCCATAACAACCGCATCGGCATAGACGGGATGAAGATTGCCTGTCCTGGCATCGAACAGGAGAACTCCGCGGCAGTTCCCTTCATGTATCAGGGCACTGTGGAAATGCTGCCACAGCATACGCGTTATAAGTCCCTCGGCTTCAAGCCTGCGGGCTTCCATCACCAGGGCGGATACTATGAGCTTCCCGGTACCGGAGCCGCAGTAATAGGTACGTTTGAAGGACTGTCCTCCGAACGCCCTCCTCATCGGTCTTCCTTCTTCATCAACCGAGAAGACAGTACCTATTCCTTCCAGGTATCTGATGATATCCTCCGCGTGGCTGCATAATCCGCTGACTGCCGTTCTTCCGGCAAGATAACATCCACCCTTCAGGGTATCTTCGATATGGGAAGAAACCGAATCTCCGCTCTCGTGATCCGATGTGACTGCATTGATTCCGCCTGCCGCCATAACGGACTGGGAACGTTCGGAAGGAAACGGAGAAACAAGGACAACATGCATACCCGCCCCGGCGCAGCGTATGGCACAGGACAGGCCTGCTATTCCGCTTCCGACTATCACGACTTTATCCACGATTCCCTCCGTCAACCGGCAAACATTGCCAGCTGGGTTTTGATTATCGCTACGGCACTGACAATAAAAGCCACTGCACAGATAACCCAGATTACCCTATCGAGAATTCTCATCGTCTTTTCATTCTGAAGCCATCCCAGGGTTATGAAAGCACGGGTAACAGAAACCGCCACATGAATAATGATAGTTCCGAAGAAACATAACTCTGCAAAAATCATAAGATAGAACGGAAACCAGGCACCTTTTTCGGCAAAACCCCGAAGCAGATCAAATGTCTTCGTATGTAGAATCAAGAGAGGAAAAATCAGGGCTGCAGATATGCGCTGAAGAATGGTACGAATGTTCTGCTTCGGATAATCGGAAAGTCTGGAGCCATCCCCTGACAGAAAAACGATTCCCATTCCCAAGACTGCATGAAGACAGGTGAGAACCATCACAATCAAAGAGAAGGTCTTAGTCAGTACCGGATTGTAATAAAATCTGAGGTAGGCATAGACACTGTAGATCAGATGCACCATAAGAGAAGCCAATGTCGCAAGCGAGAGAATTGCATTCAGCTTTTTCAGTTTCATCATTCACCTCACGTTGTTTTCAATCCTACACGCTTAATCATGACGGAGCAATACTGTATATGTAACAGATATAACATATCTCTTGATAGAGTTGATTTCATGGTTTCTTTTGTATACCATATTAAGCTATGAAGGTAGCAATTCTAGGTGCTGGACGCAGAGGTATAAGGCTGGCTCGCCACCTTGTCGAAGAGAACAAGGATGTCATCATCATTGATGAGGACGCTGACGATATTAACGATGCAATGAGCAAGGTCGACTGTCTGGGATTCACAGGCAGCGGTACGAACCTCGAGGATCTCAGCGATGCAGGCATAGATGATGCAGACGCTTTCATTGCACTTACCGGAAGCGACGAGACGAACCTCGTCTCCAGCGGAATAGCTTCTTCGGAATTCCACATCCCGCTCACGATTGCTTCAATCAGAAACCTGTCCTACACGGGCTACAGCGGAATCGGAACCTCTCTGATGGGAATCACGCACATAGTGAACCCGACCCAGGAGGTCGCCCAATACATCTATGAAGACGTCGAGCGCGGAATCTACAGCGATATCATTTCATTCGAGAATTCATCTCTGGTGCTTTACAACGTCTACGTAGAGGAAAACTCACCCTACGCCGACAAGACGGTCATCCAGCTCAGACATGACATCAACGCGAACTTCATCATCGCGGCCCTGAACAGAAACGGAGAGGCCCTGGTCCCCAGCGGAAACACGATAGTCAGAACCGGCGATACGCTCAGTATGGTTGCCCATGAAGACAGCGTGGAGAAACTGCTCTCCTCCGTTGGCCGCAGGTCCATGAAGGCAAAGCGCATTGCAATCGTGGGTGCCACACAGGTTGCAGACTTTCTCCTGAGGGCTATCCCGAAATACCAGCACAAGGACATCGCATTGATAGACAAGAAAGCCGATGTCTGCGAGAAGATGGCCACGATGTATCCCGGAGTCCTGGTGCTTAATGCCGACATCACGAACGAGAACGTCTTTGAAGAGGAAAACCTGCGCAACTACGATCTGCTTCTGTGCCTTACATACAACGATGAGCTGAACATCATCACGGCGAGCTACGCCAAGCATTTCGGCATAAAGAACAGCCTTGCACTGGTTAGCCACAATCCCAACTATGTGAGAATGGCAAGCCACCTCGGAATCGACAACATCATCTCCACCCAGGACGTCACCGTCGACTCCCTGATGAGATATCTCCACGGACAGAACGTTGCCAGCATGCACTCCATGTTCGACGGTCAGATCGAGGCCTTCGAGTTTACGATAACAGAGGACAATCCTACGGTAGGAAAGTACCTCAAAGACATCGACATGAGGGGCAAGGGAATCATAGCCGGCGTGACCAAGAAAGACGGAAGTACGGTAATCCCCGGAGGTTTCTATGCCATTGAAGCCGGAGATGCCATCATTACCGTAATCGAGAGAAAATCCACAAGCTTTATCCAGAAGCTGCTCCATGTCGGATCTACGCTGAAACAGAAGAAGGGCTGACATGAATCTGAAAAAGAACATTAAGCTTCTGGCGTTCATTCAGATATTCATAGCAATCCTCATGATTGTTCCGCTTCTTGTCAGCCTGCACTACGGTGAGAAAAGGGCAGCGACATCCTTTCTCCTCACGATTGCAATCATGGTTCTCATCTCCGGCGGTACCCTTCTGCTTCTAAAAAAAGTGGAAATCTCCAACCTCAAGCAACGCGACGGATTCTTCTTCGTTACCTTTTCATGGATCATTGCCACGTCATTCGGTGCTATCCCGCTTGTTCTTTCAGGAGATTTCAAATCCTACAGCGCGGCCTTCTTCGAGATCATGAGCGGCTTTACCACAACCGGAGCAACATCACTGACAGACATAGAAAGCTGCTTCAAAGGAATCCTCTTCTGGAGAAGCATGACCAACTGGCTCGGCGGAATGGGAATCGTCGTTCTGTTCGTAGCCCTGCTTCCTGCCATCGGAGCCACTACGGGAGCCGGGACCTTCCACCTCATGGGAGCTGAATCGGTAGGACCGGTCAAAGGAAAGCTCACACCAAAAACGAAGACCACAGCAATGGCTTTGTGGGGAATTTATGTAGGTTTCTCCGTACTTGAGACCATTTTTTTGCTTTTCGGTGGTCTTAATCTCTATGAGGCAGTCACCGTAACATTCTCAACAATCGCCGCAGCGGGTTTCTGTGTCAAAGGCGCGTCCATCGGAGCCTTCAACAGTGCTTATGTCGATGTTGTCGTAACGGTCTTCATGCTGATTGCAGGTGCAAACTTCTCTCTCTACTACAAGGCCTTCACCGGCAAGATCAAAAGTGCGCTTAAGGATTCCGAACTCAGGTGGTTCTTCTTCATATGGTTCGTCGGTTCCCTTCTTGCCGCATTGCAGCTGACATTCGCAGGAACATACTCCAACATCCTCACTGCATTCAGATATGCTGCATTCCATGTGGCATCGGTCCTGACAACCACGGGCTTTGCAACTACCAACTATCTGAACTGGCCGACTTTCTCGATCATGATTGTAGTAGTGATGATGTTCATCGGAGGCTGCGCGGGTTCTGCCGGCGGCGGAATGAAGGTCACTAGAATCGAAACACTGGTCAAGCTTACCGGAAACACTATACGAAACAGAATCCATCCTTCATCGGTTTCGAAGATCAGACTCGGCGATGACATCGTCCATGACAACACCATCATGTCGATCGCCGCATTCTGTGCAATCTACATGATTACATGGATGCTGGGCACATTGGTTCTTACTCTCACGGGAATAGACATCGAATCCTGCATGGCTGCATCGATTCTGAGCCTGGGAAACATCGGAATCGGTTTCGGAAAGGTCGGGCCTGCCGGAAACTTCTCCATCTTCCCCCTCTGGTCATTGTGGGTCTGCTCATTCGAGATGCTTCTCGGAAGGCTTGAGATATTCACAGTTCTCGTGATCTTCTCCCGCTCATTCTGGAAGCGCTGAGTTTTACTAAATCATCAACCTTGACTAATCATTATCAAATGAAATAGATTCTACTTGATTATATAAGGAATGCGAGGGTATCACTGCCCTCTTTTGAAATGGCTACAACGACACTTGGCGGAAAGCTTTATGCCCGCATGATAATAGGTGGAGCTCGGGAACTGGACAGAAACAGACAGATCGTCAACGATCTCAATGTTTTTCCGATTCCTGACGGAGACACCGGCGACAACATGTTCATGACCGTAAACGGCGGAGCAGAAATCCTCGATACCGGAAAAGACAGCCTTTCGGATGCAGCTAACAAAGCAGCCCAGGGCATGTTCATGGGTGCCAGAGGCAACTCCGGGGTCATTCTTTCAAGAATCTTCAAGGGCATAGCCCTCGGCCTTTCGGCTCTGGAGACCGCAGAACCCGCGGCCTTTCTGAAAGCTCTCAGAAGCGGAGTGGATGAATCCTACAAGGCAGTCGCCCACCCGGTTGAAGGAACGATACTCACCGTTTTCAGATGTGCTGTGGAAACAGTTGAGAAAGGAAACGACAAGGACTTCGAGACTCTTTTCAAAAACCTGAACACAGCGATGCGGGAGGCCCTCGAGAAGACACCGACCCAGCTTGAGGTTCTGGGCCAGGCAGGGGTTGTGGACAGCGGAGGAGCCGGCCTTGTCTACATATTCCACGGAATGGAGAAAGCCCTGCTCGGTGAAGAATATGAAACAGTCTCCACCGTACAGGCCAAGGATAACGGTCCCAGGAAGCCGGATCTTTCAAAGTTCAACGAGAACAGTGATCTGACCTACGGCTATTGCACCGAATTCATTCTCCAGCTCATGACGGCAAAGGTCGGAGATGTCTCGTCGTTCGATGAGCAGCCGGTTTTCGATTATCTCAATCAGGTCGGAGAATCGGTGGTTGCCTTCCGTGACGGCAGCATCATCCGCGTCCATGTCCACACCAAGACACCAGGCGAGATTCTGAACCACTGCCAGAGATGGGGAGAGTTCCTGACCCTCAAGATCGAGAACATGACCATCCAGCACAACCAGAGCATCGTACAGAACAACTACAGCTCTCCCGACAACAGGTCTGAAGATGATCTTGTCCTTAGAACGGATAAGCCCAAGAAGAAATATGCCACTGTCACGGTTGCAGCAGGAGAAGGCGTCTGCAATCTCTTCAGGGAAATCGGCGTGGATGCCGTAATCAACGGCGGCCAGAGCATGAACCCTTCAGTCAGGGACTTCCGGGATGCATTCGACACGATCGAAGCCGAGAACATCATAGTGTTTCCGAACAACGGCAATGTGATACTGACAGCCAGACAGATTGCGGAAGTATATGACAAGGCAAACATAATCGTCATCCCCAACAAGGACCTCGGAACAGGATATGCGGCCATCTCTGTGCTGGACACATCCAAGGAAACGACAGAGGAACTTCTGGCTTCAATAGATGAAAGCATGCAGGGCGTCGTGACCGCAGCAGTCAGCAAGGCAAACAGGGATACCGAGCAGAACGGTGTTGCAATCAGAAGCGGCGACTACATCGGTTTTGTGGGAGACACAATCTTTACCGATAGCCCAAACCGCAAGGAATCCTGCGAAAAGCTTTTGTATCATTTGAATTCAGGCGATTACAGCATTTTGATGCTGATCAAAGGAAAGGATGTTCCACAGCAGGAGGCAGATGCCTTGGCAATGGAACTTGAAGAGAAATACAAGCTCACCGAGATCATCCCGATCGATGGCGGGCAACCCATTCACGATTATGTGATTATTCTGGAGGAGTAGAAAATGAGCTACGTACTTTTTACGGATTCAGACTGCGACATGACTCCGCAGCTTGCCAAGGAATATGGCTACAAGACAATCATAAGCATGCCTTACAGCATCGACGGAAAGACAACATATCCGTACGTCGATTTCGATGAGTTCGACGTCCATGGTTTCTACCAGCAGCTCAGGGACGGTGTTCTTCCCAACACAAGCGCCATCAGCACCCAGCAGTACTATGATTACTTCGAAAAGGAGTTCGCACAGGGCAACGATATTCTGTATGTCCACTTCTCCGCAGCAATGACAATGACTTTCAACAACATGGCGGAGGCTGTTCAGGAACTCAGGAAGAAGTACCCGGAGAGAAAGCTCTATCAGGTTGATACGAAGGGAATCACGACCATCTGCCTCGCCATCGCAATGGATATCGGAAAGATGTACCAGGAAGGAAAGAGCGCCGAGGAAATCGTCAAGTGGGCCGAAACGGAAGTCGACCATTATGCAATGTATTTCTTTGCCGATGATCTCAAGTTCTTCAAACACAGCGGCAGAGTAAGCGGTCTCACGGCTACCATGGGCAGCCTGATCGGAATCAGACCTCTTATCTATATGAGCCAGGAAGGCAAGATGGAAAGCTACGGCACGGCACGCGGCAGAAGAAGAGCAGTCGAGGCAGTCGTAGGCAAGGTCATCGAGCTCGGTGACAACGCCAAGGATCACAAGATTCTCATCGGTCATACCGATGCCCCGGAGATCGTCGAGCAGGTCATTGCCGCGCTCAAGGAGAAACTCGGAAACGATCTGGACATCCAGGTTGTTCCTGCAAACCCCACAGCCGGAGCACACAGCGGACCGGATGGAGTCGGAATCTGCTTCAGATCCATCCACAGATAATTAGTAAGCCATGATTACAATCGAAGAAGTCAAGACAAGAAAACAAATCAGGCAGTTCATCAACTTCCCTCTGCAGCTGTACAGGGACAACCCCTGCTTCGTTCCTCCTCTCTACGGGGATGAGAAGGCAATGTTCAAGGCCGGCTACCATTACAGGGAAACCTGTGATTATGTCTGCTACAATGCCTATCAGGACGGCAGGATTGTCGGAAGGATCCAGGGCATACTGCAGAAGGCCAGCAACGAGAAGCACAACGAGAAACGTGTACGCTTCACCAGATTCGACAGCATCGATGACCAGAACGTTGCCGACGCACTCTTCGGCGCCGTGGAGAAATGGGCTCTGAGCAAGGGCATGGATACCATAGTCGGTCCTCTGGGTTTCTCGGACCTGGAGCGCGAAGGCCTTCTGATTGAGGGTTTTGACCAGCTTTCAACCTTCGAAGAGCAGTACAATGCCGATTACTACCAGAAACTGATATCCAATCTCGGCTATGAAAAGGAAGTCGACTGGACAGAAAGCATGCTTACTCCTCCCGCAGAGGATGACGGAACACTTGAAAAGATGTCCCAGTTCCTGATGAAGCGCTATGAGCTTCATTTCGGAACGGAAAAGAACATCAGCAGATGGCTCAAGAGATATCAGGACGATTTCTTTGAACTTCTGGACAAGGCATATGTGGATGTTTACGGTACGGTTCCTTTCACCGAGTCCATGAAGAAATCCCTGATTTCAAGCTTCAAGCTCATCGTGGACCTCAAGCATGTCACGGTGATTCTGGACAAGAACGACAAGCCCATCTGCCTGGGTCTCTGCTTCCCCTCCATCGGAAGGGCAGTCCAGAAGAGCAGAGGCCACCTCACACCCGGATGTATAATCAGGGTCCTCAAGGCCGTAAAGCACCCTGAGATCATCGATCTGGGTCTGGTCGGAGTCGATCCCGAATGGGCAAACAGAGGAATCAGCGCCATCGTCTCGGCAGAACTGCTGAAGATGCTCAAGGATCCGTCAATCAAGTATGCGGAGACAAACCTTAATCTGGAGACCAATGCTGCCATCCAGAACCAGTGGAAACGCTTTACAGAGGTCAAGCACAAGAGGCGCAGATCCTACGTGAAGAAGATAGTATAGGAACAGAAAGTGATTAAGATAGCTGTAGACTGCTTCGGAGGCGACAGAAGCCCCCAGGCAAACATAGACGGAAGCCTCTCGGCCCTTGAGAAGAACAAGGATCTCTACCTGATTCTCACAGGCGATGAGGAAATAATCAGTTCCCACCTCAAGGACAGGACATATGACCATGAGAGGCTCCAGATAGTCCATGCCCCGACGGTCATCACACCGGATGAGAAACCCACGGACGCAATCAGGCTCAAGAGAGACAGCTCCATGATGACTGCAGTAAACCTGCTTCGTACCGATGATTCCGTAGGAGGCATGGTCAGCACCGGAAGCACAGGCGCGCTTGTAACTGCAGCCGTCCTGAGAATCGGAAGACTGAGGAATGTAATACGCCCAGCATTCTGCCCTATCCTGCCGACGATGACGGGAGGAATTGTAGGAGTCTGTGACAGCGGAGCAAACGTCGATATCACTCCGGAATACCTTCAGCAATATGCCGTATTCGGAACTATATACCTACAAACAGTATATAATATTGAAAAACCGAGGGTTGCAATGCTCAATATCGGTACCGAAGCGGGAAAAGGTGACGAGCTGAGAAAAAAGGCCTACACACTGCTTGAGAACACTCCCGAAGTCAATTTCGTCGGAAATATGGAATCACGGGACCTGCTTGCCGGAAACTACGATTTGGTAGTTTGCGACGGCTTCTCAGGAAACGTTCTGGTCAAGACAACGGAGGGAACAGCCATAGAGCTCCTTAAAAAGCTCAAGAAAGGCATTTTCTCCAAAACCATATACAAACTCGGTGCAGGCCTGATGAAAGGCCTGTTCGATGATTTCAAGGAAACCATGAACTACCAGAATTATGGCGGCAGCGTTCTTCTGGGTACATCAAAAACCGTTGTCAAAGGCCATGGAAGCAGCAATGCAGTTGCCGTAGAGAAATGCATCGAGCAGGCATTCGGCATGGAGAAAAACGCTTTTGCAGAGAAGACAGAAGCAATTCTGGACAGAATAGCAAATCAGGAGCAGTAATATGAACGATAAACTTTTCAACGACGTTAAGAAGGTTCTGGCTAAGCAGCTCAGAAAGCCCGAAGACAGCATCACAGCAGAATCCAGGATTATGGAAGATCTCGGCGCAGACTCCCTCAACATTCTCATGCTTCTGATGACCATCGAGGAAGATTTCGGTATAAAGGTACCCGATGAGGAACTGGCTGTCTTCAAGACCGTAGGAGATGTTGTTTCCTACCTCGAGAAGCAGTCCAGATAAACAGATCAGATTTCGATAAGTTCGTATTCTCTTGAACCGAATCCAAGCGCTGCGGCAGCCTCGATTGTATGGATGCCGTGCCTTGTTTCTATACGCTCCAGGAAATGAGCCTGTCCGGGATCCGTCTTAGCGGCATATACAAGGTCTACACAGGCCTGATCTATTGCAACCGGGTCAAGTGATGCCAGCATGCCGATATCAGCCATACAGGGATCCTCAGCAATCTCACAGCAGTCACAGTCAACACTCAGGTTCTTCATAACGTTGATGAAGGCCATGTTGCCCTTGAAATGCGATACTACTGCACTTGCTGCATCAGCCATTGCCTCAAGGAATGCATCCTGTTCCGGCAGATCGTTCCAGAGATCATACTGATCCGTTGTCCTTCCGGCACTGTGGATATAGGCTTTGCCTGCAGAAGAAGAGCACCCTATGGACAACTGCTTCAGCGCCCCGCCGAAACCTCCCATCGGATGACCCTTGAAATGCGAGAGAACAAGCATTGAATCATACTTTGCCAGATTCTTTCCGACATAGTCTTTCTTGATGACCTTCCCGTTCGGAACAGGAATGACCATATCAGGGCCTTCAGCATCCATGAGGTCGAAATCGAAGACAGAACTCCACTTGTGCTCGCGGATGAGCCTGAGATGCTTTTCTGTAGTGTTTCTGGCCCCGCCATAGGCCGTATTGCACTCGACAACGGTTCCCTTGAGCTTTTCTATAATCGGCTTGAAGAAATCAGGTCTGATATAATTCTGGTTTCCCTGCTCGCCGCTATGGATCTTGAAGGCAATCTTTCCGCCCAGGGAGATTCCGAGTTTCTGATACAACTCGATGACCTTCTCCGGAGTGATTGTTCTTGAAAAGAATATTTTGGATTTACTCATGCCTTCTTTTTATTGTCCTTGAATGAACCGGTAATCAGAAAAACTACATAGAAGATTACGAAAACTGCAGCTACGAAAAGAAGCAGATTGGGGAGGTTGAAAGTCAGCCCGTGCATACCGTAGGACTCACCGTTGACTACGGCGGTACCATGTTCGACTATCCATCCGAAGCCTTTCTGAATACTGCCGTCTTTGGAACTGAAAGCAAGCAGAAGCTTCTTGTTTGAGTTGAAATTGATGAGATTCACCAAAAGACCGATGCCGTTTACCAACAGTGAAAGCAGAAATGATGCTAGAGTTCTTTTCATAACTGAATTATAACACAGACAAAAAAAATCGGCCACCCGAAGGTGACCGATTTGGTTTGTTCCTTTGCTATCAGAACGGGATTGTGCAGGAAGCTGTGACGTTTCCCTTTGCATCCTTGAAGTGAGCAAGATCTGCATCCTTGTAGACCAGCTTGAGAACTGCACCCTCGATGATGGCATCTGTGGAAATACCGCAGTTGAACTCAAGCATCGAGAATGTGTCAGTCGAATCATCTGTGTCAAACAGGAATGACGGCTCAATTTCTGCCCAAGCTGTGAACTTCTCATGGTTATATGTAACCTTGAAGTCAAGCATGAGTGTGAAAATAGGATCGATATCCTTGTCTGCAAGGAAGAGAGCAACAAATGTCTCTGATGCATAGAAATCGAATGCATTGACAGATGTGGACTCTTCAGCTCCGACTGCAAGTACGAGGTTCTCCTGAGCGATATCTCTGACATCTACGAATCCATTGACATCAAGAGCAACATCCTCGTTGAAGTTGAACTTGTAACCGGCACTGACCATGGCATCAAGCTTCAGGAGGAAATCATCCTCTGCATAGTAAGGGATATATTCCTTGCTTGCACCGTAGATGTCCAATCTGACATTGCCGTCCTCTGAGAAATCATACTGTGCATAGATAGCACCTTCAAGACCGAAGTCGACGTCGCCCTTCTTGAGAGCACCATCACCTGCGATTCCGGCAGAAAGCTTATCAGCTGCATAGTCAACCTTCAGGCCACCGCCGAGATAGCGGTCACCGGCATTGAGCTTGTCAAGAACAGCGTATCCGCCTGCTTCTGCAGTAAGACCATCGGTGATTTCGAAGGACTTTGTCTTTCCATGGCCCCAGATGTTGTATGTGGAGCTGTCATCATCCCAGAGTCCCTCTGCTCCGAATCCACCGTACCAACCGTCATATGTGACAGTGAAACCGGGAGCAATCTGCGACTCTCCGCCGAGGAAGTCGTAGTCGGGCTTGCCGTCTTCGTCATCATCATAGTATGAAGCAGCATAATCAACAGCCGTACCGGAGTTGAGGATACCGAAAATGATATCACCAACGTGGATGTTGGCCTTTGTGATCTTAGCTGTGTACTTCATTCCGAGGTCTCCAGGATTTGCGAGACCAGCATTTTTAAGCTCTGTCCAAGCTGATGCCTCTGCTTCCAACTCTGCCCAGACATCAGTCTTGTGCTCTGCGCCGATGGAAACGGTTGTGGTATCAAACTCGAACTTGAATGTGTACTTACCAGCGGTTTTGTTTGCGAAGCCCCATGACTGATCATCGAAGTCAACACCGAACTCGATGGAAGCAGAACCATGGAATGTGCCTGCAAATGCGAAACCGGAGATCAGTACTGCAATAAGTAGTACAATAATTCCTTTCTTCATGAATCACCCTCCCAGATTAGAAGCTGATTGTACAGGAAGCTGTGACAGATCCTTTGGTATCCTTGAAAGCAACAGAGCCAGCAGTTGCATTCTTATAGACGAGAGCGAGCTTAGCGCCTTCGACAATTGCCTCTGTTGAGATTCCAGCCTCAACTCCGAGAGTTGTGAGAGCCTCGTCCAGAGCGAAGTTGAATGTTGTGTTCAGCTTGCAGTATGCAACGAACTTCTCGTGTGTATAAGTAACCTTTGCAGCGAGGTCGAGAATAACTGCAACATCGAGATCCTTGTCAGCCAGGTTGTCGATCTCGACATCCTCTGAAAGTGTGAAGGTGAATGCCTTGACTGTTGTGGACTGAGAAGAACCGGCATAGAGAGTCATAGCCTTGATCAGAGCATCTCTGACCTCGACATAACCGTCAACATCAAGAGCGATGTCGTCTGTCAGGTCGAATTTGTATGCTGCGGAAACCTTGGCATCGAGCTTGAGAGGATCGTCGTCTGTGTATCCGAGAGCACCGAAGAATGCGCCAGGAGCAAGGTAGACATCCAGGCTTACGAAATCGTATGTTGCGTTTGCAGCAACTTCGAATGCGAACTTGCCGTTATCGGGAATTGCGATGTACTGAAGGTCTGTTCCCAAGCTTGCTGAGAACTTGTCTGCAGTATAGGCAGCCTTGAAACCTCCGCCGAAGTTGGAGAAGAGTGTTGCGGAAACAGCATTCTTGTCAAGCAGGAATGCATAAGCACCGGCATCAACAGTAACTGCTTCGTCTGCGAACTTGAAGGTCGGAGTCTCGACATGAGCGAAGATCTGATATGTATTGAGATCGCTGTCGTCTGTGTTCCAT
>CAKJZO010000014.1 GCA_918298275.1 Spirochaetota bacterium
GTATTATACCATATGAAAACGCGTTCCTTTCAAGGAGGAAATGTAATATGAAGGAAATCCTGATCGGTCTTGGAATAGGCCTTGTAATAGCTCTGATCGTCTACATCTGGCAGAAGATCGGCAAAAACGATATCGAGAAGAAGAGCAAGGCTGAGATTGCCAGACTCAAGGGCATGCTTGCCGACCGCATGGACATCGAGTCCGAAGGTCTGAACAAGCTCAAGGCGGAGAACGAGGAGCTCAAGAAGGCAAACGAGAACCTCCGCATCACAAACGCCAACCTGATGCAGAAACCGGGTAGGGCGGAAGTCAACAGACTCCACATCTATCAGCAGGCGGTTGATCGTCTTGTTATCAACAGCCCCGGCTTCGGTGCTGCATGGCAGAGCGCTCTCAAGGAAAGCGAAGAGGAGTTTGCAAAGACCTATACCGGCACCCAGGCCTTCTGGAAGAAGATCCTTCCCGGCAAGACCAATGCAAAGCTCATTGCCAACAACGATGTGGTAGACGAGCAGTAAAACCAAAGACAATCAGCCATGATGGTGGAATGGTAGACACCGGGGACTTAAAATCCCCTGCTTGCAAAAGCGTACGAGTTCGAGTCTCGTTCATGGCAAAACAAGGGAGCAGGATTTCTGCTCCCTTGTTTTGTATTAAAGGCGAGACTCGAAACGAGCGACGGCAATAGCCGGCAAAAGGCTCCGGTGGAGCGTTTTGAGCGAAGGCGTGGTAGCGAAGCGTCGAGTCTCGTTCATGGCAAAACAAGCCGGCCGGTTGGCCGGTTTCTTTTTTCATTTAATTGTTGCACTTGTAACGGTTCGGGTACTAATATGCTTTTAAGAATAGTTGCTTAAAAGGGGTGCCGGACGGTGAGAAAGATCATATGCTTGTCTATTGTCATTCTTCTGCTCTGCATCAGCTGTGACATGAGTATGCTTCATGAGCACAGTTTCAGTACGGAATGGACCTCCGACAAAAACTACCATTGGCATGAAGCAACCTGCGGGCATGACGAGGTATCGGCAAAGGCGGAGCATACATGGGACAGCGGCAAGGTCACGGTAATGCCTTCGGAAACCGAGGCAGGCAAGTACACCTATACATGTACGGTCTGCGGAAGGACGAATGATGTGGTTCCCAAAACCGTGCGCTTTGTCACCAACTGTGATACCGAAATAGAAGATATCATCGTAGGAAGCGGAGAATTCATTGATCGGCCGCAGACTCCCTCCTATGAGGGGCATCAATTCGCCGGATGGTATTCGGACCCCACCTTCAAGTACAAATACGGTTTCAATGCTGCCGTAAAGTCGAATCTGACATTGTATGCAAAATGGCTCGTCGATGCGGATTGCCCCTTAACATGGGCAGGAATAAGGGTATCGAACTACGGAATGAGAAGCTTCGGAAAAAACAACTTCCCGAATGAGGAGAGGATGGCCGGCTTTGCCGAGAAGATGTCCGGCTGGTATGAGGGAAGCACCGGGGCCTATATTCTGATCGTGGGAACCGTTAGCGGGGACAGGTGTTCTCTCACGTTCCCGATTTCGGGAGAGTATGAGAATATCCGCGGAAGCAAGTATGACCAGTATGAGTCCTATCTTGATGCCTTTGACGAAGCCGGCTACAGCGTCTGGCTCCAGGTGGAGCCCGGCTATGCGGACCTTGAGACCCTTGCTCAGCTGGTTCTGGACAGGTACGGCCACCACAGCTGCGTAAAGGGCTTCGGGATCGACGTCGAGTGGCACAAGCCCATCGAGGGCGCCGATGAAGGAACCAAGCTCAGCGATGCCGATGCCAAGAAGGTCCTCGATAAGGTAAGAAGCTACAATCCCGAATACACCGTGTTCGTCAAGCACTGGATGCAGAGCCATCTTCCTTCGAACATGGAAGGCTTTATCTATGTCAACGACAGCCAGCAGTTCGAATCCATGGACCATGTCCTCAGCGAATTCACGGACTGGGCCCTTTACTATGCACCCCAGCCGGTAATGTTCCAGATCGGCTATGCTGCAGACAAATGGATATGGGAAACCTATGAAAATCCTGCCAAGGAGTTCGGAGAGGCCATCATCAAGGAGTGTCATTCCGGCAACGATGTGGGTATCATCTGGGTCGATTTCACCCTCAGTCAGGTCATCGACAGGGACTGACGTAAAGAAAGCGGTTTTATTTGCAGGTTGCCTTTTGCTTTGAGCCTCTTTGTTGATATATTAATCATAGAATGATTTCTGACAGGAGGTTCTTCTGTGATCAAAGTCGCGTTTTATGATGCCAAGGCATACGACATGCCATCATTCGAGAAATACGGGAAACTGCATGATGTACAGTTCAGGTTCCTGGAGACAAAGCTCAACGAGGATACCGTCGAGCTGGCAAATGGCTGCGATGCAGTCTGCGTTTTCGTGAATGACTCCGTAAACAAGGCTGTAATCGACAGGCTTCACGAAATGGGTGTCAAGCTCATCGCACTCAGATCCGCAGGCTACAACAACGTGGATATCCGCTCCGCATTCGGCAAGGTCCATGTGGTACATGTCCCGGCTTATTCTCCCTATGCAGTCGCCGAGCACGCCATCGCGCTTCTGCTTACCTCCGTGCGCAGAATCCACAAGGCCTACAACAGGACCAGGGATTTCAACTTCTCCCTCAACGGGCTTACGGGATTCGATCTCCACGGAAAGACTGTGGGCGTTATAGGAACAGGAAGGATCGGAAGGATCTTCATCGACATCTGCCGTGGTTTCGGAATGAATGTGATTGCCTATGACTACTATCCTGCAAAGGACAGCGGCATCGAATACGTGACCTTAGATGAATTGTTCAGCCGCAGCGATATTATATCCCTGCATTGTCCTCTGACGGATGAAACCCGACATATAATCAATGATGAGGCCATCGGAAAGATGAAGAAGGGCGTTGTGATCATCAATACCTCCCGTGGCGGTCTGATTGACTCGGAGGCGTTGCTTGACGGAATCAAGGCAAGGAAAGTAGGGGCCGCATGTCTTGATGTCTATGAGGAGGAGGCTGATATCTTCTTCGAGGACCGTTCCGGTCACATCATGAACGACGAGCTGCTGTCCAGACTGATTTCGATGCCCAACGTCATCGTCACTTCCCATCAGGCATTCCTGACGGAAGAGGCCCTGAACAATATCGCGGAGACTACGGTGAACAATATCATCTCGTGTTTCGAGAAGGACGGGATGTGCGACAACGAACTCTGCTACCGCTGCGGCAACATCGAACACTGCAAGAAAGAACGCAAGGAGCGTTGCTTCTGATTTATTGAAGCTATCGTCTTCATGTGCTAGAGTACCTAAAGTGGTTTGATATGGGTATTCTTCAGGTTCAGAACATAGATTTGTCATTCGGAGACAGGACTCTGCTTTCAGGTGTTTCGCTCACCCTGGGTGAGCATGCACGCGCAGCCCTCGCAGGCGGCAACGGGGAAGGCAAGTCAACTCTGATGAAAATCGTTGCCGGCCTGATGCCCTGCGACGGCGGTCAGGTCACGAAGACCAGGGGAATGCGCGTATCCTATCTGCCCCAGAGCGATATAGTCCTGAAGGACAACACAGTCTATGAGGAGATGGAGAAGGGTTTCTCCAGATTCGATGAGAACCTGCGCCGTCAGCGCGAGATAGAAAGCCAGCTTGTAACCAACCATTCCGAAGCCCTCCTGATTGAACTCAACGAGCTTCAGGAAAGCCTTCTTGAAAGCTCCTATTACGACCGCGAGCAGGTCATCTATGCTATTGCAAAAGGTCTGGGTTTTACTTCAGGAGACATGAAGCGTCCGTGCAATGAGTTCTCAGGCGGATACCAGATGAGGATTGCACTTGCAAAGGTCCTCTGCGAAAGCCCGGATCTGATGATGCTGGACGAGCCTACCAACTATCTGGACATCGAAGCACGCCTCTGGCTCGAGAGCTTCCTCAAGACCTTCAAGGGGTCGCTTCTAATTGTCTGCCACGACAAGGGCTTTCTGGATGATACCGTCAACGAAGTCTATGAGCTGTTCAATGCAAAGCTCACCAGATACAGCGGAAACTACTCCTTCTATGAGAAACAGCGCAAGCTGGAGATAGAACAGCTGGAAGCTGCTTACAAGCGTCAGCAGGCTGAGATTGAGCGCACGGAGCAGTTTATCGAGCGCTTCAGATACAAGGCGACCAAGAGTAAACAGGTACAGAGCAGAATCAAGATGTTGGATAAACTAGAGCCTGTAGTCGTACCAAGCCACCTGAAAACGCTGCATTTCTCTTTTCCTGAGCCACCGCACAGCCCGAATGACATGGTCGTCATAGAAAAGATGACCAAGTGCTACGGACCGCAGGTCGTGTTCAGGGATTTCGATATGATCGTCACCAAGGGCCAGCGTCTGGCCGTCACCGGTCATAACGGAATCGGAAAGAGTACTCTGCTCAGGATCATAGCCCAGCAGGATTCCGATTTCTCCGGAGTCGCTCGTCTGGGAACGGGAGTCAAGGTCGGCTATTATGCCCAGGATACTGCCGATTCCCTTGATATGGACGGGACCGTCTTCTCCCAGGTCAGTTCCTATGGAACCGAGGGTGCAATCAGAAATGCACTGGGATCTTTCCTGTTCTCCGGGGATGACATCCAGAAGAAGGCTTCGGTTCTCTCCGGAGGTGAACGGTCTCGCCTTGCACTTCTCAAGATACTGCTTCAGCCGGCATCGCTTCTGATCCTGGACGAGCCTACCAACCATCTGGACATAGAGAGCATACAGTGGCTTGAGGAGTTCCTTGCCAAGCGTTGCAACGCCGTACTGCTGGTTAGCCATGACCGCGCTTTCATAAACAACGTAACCACCCGCACCATAGAGATTTCGTGCGGTGTTATATATGACTACAAGGTCAAGTACAACGAGT
>CAKJZO010000015.1 GCA_918298275.1 Spirochaetota bacterium
CCTTACAAGTCTGCTGCGCCACTATGACCTGGAAGTCCCGCCCATCAGGTATTTCTGCTCCCTTCAGATTTCACGCAAGGTATGGCCTCAGTTCAGAAGCCATGCCCTGACAGCGCTGAGCGAACAGTTCAACCTCGAGTACAACGCCCACAATGCCCTGGACGATGCCATCAACTGCGGCAAGGTCTTCGTGAAGGCCTGCAACGGCCGTCTATTCGAACTTCAGGACCTGCGCAAGTTTCTCATAGTGCGCGGCATAGAGCTGAAGACAATCTGCTAGCAGAAGAAAATACAAAGAGAAAGGATAATTTGAATCAGATTGATTATTTCTCGCGGTAGATGATGCGGCCCTTGGAGAGATCGTACGGTGACATCTCGATCCTGACCGTGTCGCCGGGGACAATCTTGATGTGGTTCTGGCGCATTCTGCCTGACATGTGAGCAAGAATCACATGCTTGTTCTTGAGTTCCACGCGGAACATCACGTTCGGCAGGGCTTCCTTAACAAGACCCTCGACTTCAATAGCTTCTTCTTTAGCCATCATTCCTCCAGATAATTTAGTGTGCGAGCGTAATTAAGGTATCGCAATTGCTTTTCTGTTGTCAACTATAATTTGACGCACGATGCTCTTAGTAGTATTATGTTTCTACAGACTTAGGTATACAGGAGGTTCTGTATGGCACGTGGTGAAATCAAGAAAGAAAGCAAGGGCAGGAAGTCAGAGAAGAACATCAAGGAAAGACCGGCCCAGCAGCCCGCTTATGTAGCAGCGGAAGTTATCTCCCGCAAGAAGGACAAGGACAGATAATCAGATCTGTACTGTGAATTAGTTTTATAGATTCAGGAAAGAGCCGCTTGACGGCTTTTTCTTTAACCCGGAGGGATAGACATGGATTCTTCATCCGTATTGGCAAAGTATCTGACACAGCACAAGGATGACCTAAACGAGGTCATGACCGCCTATGTGGCCCAGCTCGAGACAGTCTCGAAGGTAAGCCCGCTGGTTGCAGGCAGGATAGTAGGGGAGCTCCGCAACCAGAGAAGCCACCTCAAGCTCATTGCAAGCGAGAACTACAGCAGCCCCTCCTGCCATCTGGCGATGGGAAACCTGCTTACGGACAAGTATGCGGAAGGCTTTGCATATCACCGCTACTACGCAGGCTGCGAGAATGTCGATGCAATCGAGGATTATGCCTGCAAGTTGGCCTGTGAGGTCTTCGGAGCAGAGCATGCCTACGTCCAGCCCCACAGCGGAGCCGATGCAAACCTCTGCGCATACTGGGCGATTTTGAATGCCAAGGTCCAGGTCCCGACTTTCGAGGAGATGGGAATCTCCAATCCCTCGGCAATGACCAGGGAGCAGTGGAACATCATCCGCGAGAAGACCGGCAACCAGAGGCTCATGGGTCTGGATTACTACAGCGGCGGACATCTTACCCACGGCTACAGGATGAACATCTCGGGCCACATGTTCGACTCCTATTCATATTCGGTCAACAAAGAGACCGGACTGTTGGACTATGACGAGATCGAGAAGCAGGCAATGGAGATCAAGCCTCTGATCCTGCTTGTCGGCTACAGCGCCTATCCCAGAAAGATCGATTTCAAGCGCATGAGGCAGATTGCCGATGCCTGCGGTGCGGTTCTCATGTGCGATATGGCACACTTCGCAGGCCTTGTGGCCGGCCATGTGTTCGAAGGCGACTACGATCCGGTCAAGTGGGCGGACATCGTCACGACAACTACCCACAAGACCCTCAGGGGCCCCAGGGGCGGCATGATACTGTGCAAGCAGCATCTTGCAGAATCCGTTGACCAGGGATGCCCGCTGGTAATCGGCGGACCGCTTCCGCATGTCATGGCTGCCAAGGCAATCGCCCTCAAGGAAGCTTCAAGACCTGAGTTCAGGGAGTACGCCGCAAGGATCGCCGAGAATGCGAAGGTTCTGGCAAAGGCCTTCATGGATCAGGGCCTGAGAATCCAGACCGACGGTACCGACAACCATCTGATGCTTCTGGATGTCAGCGAGCTCGGACTCAACGGCAGACAGGCCGAGAGCATCCTGATCTCCTGCGGAATAACGCTGAACCGCAACGCCCTTCCGTTCGACAAGAACGGACCGTGGTACACCAGCGGACTCAGAATCGGAACGCCTGCGGTCACTACTCTGGGCATGGGTCCGAATGAGATGAAGGAGATTGCATCCATCATCACCGATGTTCTCAGGAACTCCAGACCTGCAAAGATCACCAAGGGAGAGAATGCCGGAAAGCTCAGCAAGAGCAAGGCTGTCATCGACCCGGAAGTGAAGGCAAGGTCCATCGAAAGAGTGGAGAACCTCCTTTCAAGATTCGTGCTCTATCCGCAGCTTGACCTGCAGTTCCTGGAGGAGAATTTCCCCGCCTGTGAAGAGGAAGCATAATGGGAAGAATCCTGATCAAGAATGGTCTTGTTACAGACGATAAATGCTCCAGAAAAGCTGATATCCTGATTAAAGATGAGGCTCTTGAGAAAATTGAGCCATCAATTGATGCTTCAATTCTGACAAAGGAAGACAGGGTGATCGATGCTGAGGGCATGATCGTCATGCCCGGAGCAATCGATGCCCACACCCATTACCATCTGGTCAGCAGGGGAACCGTGACCTGCGACAGCTTCGAGGAAGGCTCGCGTCTTGCAGCCTTCGGAGGGGTGACCACCGTCGTGGATTTTGCCGACCACAACAGGGGGCAGGGTCTGGTTCAGAGCCTTCAGTACAGACTCGATGAGATGAGGCCGGGCATGGCCATAGACTACACCCTGCACCAGGGAGTCTACGGCCACGGCTATGACAGTACCATAGGAAAACAGCTTGAGGACCTGAAGGAATGCGGGGTGAAGACCCTGAAGATATTCACGACCTACCGCAACACCGGCTATCTGATCGAGAACCGCGATGACCTTCTGGATCTGTTTACCAATGCCAAAAGGCTGGGCATGCTCGTGACCGCCCACTGCGAGTTCAACCCGATGATCGAGGAGATCTCGGACAACTGGAAGGGTGACTTCTCTCCTGCATCCCATGCGCTTCTCCGGCCTGCCGAGGCGGAAGGGAAGGCAATAGAGCTCTTCGGTTCCATAGCCCTGGAGGCCGGGTGTCCGCTCTATGTGGTCCACTGCTCCTCCGAGTGCGGTCTGAACGCCATCAGGAAACTTCGGGAGAAGGGCCTCACGGTCTATGCGGAGACAACTCCCACATATCTGTTCCTGGACAGAAGCTACCTCGACGGTCCGGACGGGTCGCTCTATGTAATGACACCCCCGCTGAGGGAGAAGAGTGACAACAAGGCCCTCAGGGAAGCCCTGAAGGACGGGGAAATCCAGGTGCTTGCCACCGACCACTGCGCCTTCACAAGGGAGCAGAAGCTTTCCAGCAGCGACTGCCGCACCATCTATCCCGGAATTCCCGGAACGGAGGAGATGCTTCTTCTTCTGAATACCCTGAAAGACGAGACGAAGCCGATGAC
>CAKJZO010000016.1 GCA_918298275.1 Spirochaetota bacterium
ACGATTCCCAACGGAACATCGCTTTAAACAATTACGATACTCGGAAACAAAAGGTGAATCAGAGCAACGCCCAGGGTAATGAATCCCAGGGCGTTGCGTTTTTCATTGTTGAAGTCAACGATTTCGGTCTTCCCTACCTTGCGCAGGAAATAAAGCAGGACGATGGCAAGATTGGCGGCAGGAAGAATGTCTCCCAGCACCATCGGACCCGGCTCCACGGGGAAGAATATGATTCCGAGAAGAATGACTGCTCCCACGGAAAGACAGATTATCTGCGTAAGCTTCTTGGAATTGAAGAACGTCTTCAGATTGATGAGAAAGAAGAACGATGTCCCATATTTGTCGACAAGAAGCAGTCCCGAGGCCAGTACGAGATACAAGACACTAAGCAGATAGAACTGTACCATAGCCAAATAGTACAGTCTTATCTTCTCTCAATCAATCAGCAATTTGGGTTAAAAAACAATGCCGATTATGATAATATAAGGATATGAGCACCAAGGACAATTTCAGAAGGACATATCCTGCAATCGCAATTGTACTTCTCTTCATTCTCTGTCTTGCTCCCGCCATCATGGAATGGATAAGCGGAGCTGACTCGGTGCTGTCCGTTTTTTCCGATATCCCTACCCTGATCAATCTCGGTAACTCAGTGGTCTTCGCGCTGATCTGTGTCCTGGCTTCGGTGATCCTGGGATTGCCTGGTGCCTACATAATGGCAAAATTCAGATTCCCGCTGAAAGGTTTCTTCAGATGGGTTCTGACCTTCCTCATGCTGGTTCCGGTTTCCGTACTGGCTCTCAGCACCAGGTTTCTGATTCAGAAAACAGGCCTTGTCTCCATCAATCCGCTGATTCCGATCGGTATCGTGCTGGTTATGTCGAATACCCCACTGGTGATCTATTTCGTAGGAAGCCGATGGGTTTTCCTGGACGATAACTGCGAGAGCTGCGCAAGGAGCCTGGGGACAAAGCCGACAAAGGTCTTCTTCTCCATCACGACTCCGAGAATGAGAAGCGAGATCGCTTTCTCCGCGTCACTGGCATTCATCAGATGCTTTTCAGACATTGCCGCGTTCAAGATCCTCGGAAACGGCTCCGACGCCGTAAACACCTGTACTTTTATCTATAATCTCTGGCAATCCGGAAACCGAAACGCCGCCCAGGCACTCTCGCTTGCGCCCTTTGTCATTACTTACATCGCCCTTCTGGTCATGTTCCTGGATTCATGGAAGGATATCAGCAGGGAGAAGAGAGCTGTCGTCGCCAAGAGCTTCATGTCGAAGCTCTTCACCGCAATCTATCTTCTGATTGCCCTTGCGATCTTCATCTCCCCCTTCGTCATCTTTGCAATCAATATCCTCTCCGGTTCAACGATGTCTTCAATCTCGAATCTATTCGGATCGATGAAGGCAGACGGGACAAGGGGCCTGCTGTACAGCGCAATCATTTCCGTAACAGCGGCGCTGATCTGCACATTCCTCTCCAAGAGACTGAGCTTTGCAATCGCACGGAACGGATTCCCCACTACGCTGGCATTCCTTCCGCTGACATTCGGAGCGGCAATACTGGGAATGGGCTTCTCCCTGATAGGAAAGCTGTTGCCGTTCATCAACCCGCTGGTTCTTGCCATTCTGGCAAATACAGCCAGATTCATTCCCGTCGCAGTCCTGGTGCTTCTCTCTGCGATCCTGGGAATACCGGAGGCCTTCTCCAATGTTTCAAGAACCCTGGGATTCAGCGCCAGATATTCATTCAGGAACATCGACTCGGTTCTTCTAAGACCGAGCTTCTTCGAAAGCTTCTTCGTAGTCGCATTCCTTTCCTTCGGAGAATTCGGAACACCGGCTTTCCTCAAAGGCAATACGGTTCCCACACAGTTGGTTGCCCTGCTTGAAAGCGGAGATTCCAACGGTGCCTGCCTCATGGCAGCCATTCTTCTCCTGGTCAGCATAGTATTCTATTCGGTCGCCTACGGGCTTCATAAAAAGGGGACATCAAATGCCTGAATTCGGACTTGTCTGCAATGACATCAGAAAAAAGTACCACAAGCTTGCCCTTGACCTCAGCTTTTCCGTCAACAAGGGGGAACTGATTTCTATAATCGGTCCTTCCGGAAGCGGAAAGAGCACGATTCTGAGACTCATAAGCGGTCTCGATACCATTGATGACGGCTCGATCCTCATCGACGGAAAAGACATCACCAACCTCAGGCCGGAACAGAGAAACACAACCATAGTTCTTCCGGACTATGCCCTCTTCCCGAATATGAATGTCGAGAAGAACATCGCCTATCCCATGCGCACCCTACATCTTTCCAGGGAAGAGCTGAAGGCCGAAGTCCGCCGCCTCATCGAACAGGTGAACCTCACCGGATACGAGAAGCGCACTATAGATGAGCTCACGCCGATGGAGAGGCTGAAGACCGCTCTTGCCAGAGCCTTGGCGGCAAAACCCTCGGTCCTTCTTCTGGACGAACCGCTTTCGCTGCTGGATGCCGAGGAAAGGCTGGTACTGCGAAATGAAATCAAGGAAATCCAGCGTAACACCGGAATCACCACCGTATTCGTTTCAAACAACCAGGAAGAAGCCCTGAGTATCGCGGATAAGGTCATTGTCCTCAGAAACGGAAGAATCGAACAGATGGGCTCGCCGGAGGATATCTACCGCCGTCCCTGCTCGGAGTTCACCGCAACCTTCACGGGAGAGTGCAACATTCTTCCGTACGATGTGATTCTTAAAACCCTCAGGGTTCCGGAGACCGAGAGATCCAAAATCATCTACCAGTGCTTCGGCCCCGAGCACAGATTGCTTTTCAGGCCTGAAGACATGGTCGTAAACGACATGCCTGGTCTGCCCTTCCCCGAGTTCTTCCCCCATCTGAGATTCGAGAACGCAAAGATCATCAGATGCGAATATCTCGGAAAGGAATACCTCGTGACAGCCCAGTATGACGGTTTCACCATCAAGGTCTATACCGTCTACAAGCCTGCATCCGATACGATTACAGCCGGAATCAGGATGACCAAGATCCTTGAATTCAACGACGGAAAACTGATCAGGCACTGATACGGATTTGTTATTATTGCACAAAAAGAAAGGCCCCGTCCGGGGCCTTCTGATTATTCGGTAAAACTCAAGCTTTCTTCTTGGGTGCTCTTCTTGCGCTCTTGTTTGCCCAGAGGCTGTTGAGAACCTCAAGCTCCTGCTCCTCTGAGAGCGGTGTGTAGGGATTGATTCTCGGGGTCTTTCTGACATCGAGGACCTTGCCAGTAAGAAGAGTATAGATGTCGCAGTATCCGTCAGCAGCACGCTCGAGGGACTCGGCCTTGTTGATGCTTGTAGATTTCTCGGTCTCAAGCTTCTTCTTCTCTGCACGCAGTGCCTTTCTCTTCTCGTTGTACTCTGCCTTGACTGCATCATCTGCATCCTTCGGGGTCTTTGCTGCCTTGATCTTTGCCTCGACCTCGGCAATCTGCTCATCGTAGCCGCCATGGGAGCTGATGTAGTCATCACATGCCTTTGCGGAAGTCTTTCCTACTCTCTTTACGAAGTTCGGGCTTATGCGCTTCTTTGCATTGCGGAGATTGAGTTCCTCGGACAGATCATCCTCTTCATCATCATCGTCCAGAAGGGCATCATCGTCCTCATCCAAATCGGCCACGGGCAGCGGCTGCGGTGCAGGTGCAGGCTCCGGTTCGGGTTCGGGCTCTGAAACCGGTTCCGGTTCAGGCTCGGGCTCGGGTGCAGGTGCGGGTTCCGGCTCAGCGACGGGCTCGGGTTCCGGCTCTGCAACAGGCTCGGGAGCTGGCTCTTCGACGACAGACTCAGGCTCTGCAACAGGTTCGGGTTCGACAACTGGCTCGGGTGCAGGTGCGGGTGCAACCTCTTCAACGACAGGTTCCGGCTCCGGTGCGGGTGCCGGCTTCTCGATGACGGGCTCCGGCTTGGGTGCGGGAGCAACTTTCTCAACAACGGGCTCCGGTGCCGGCTCGGGTTTCTTCAAAGTTGAAGCATCAACCGACTTGAGGTCGGGAGCTACTGTCTGCTTCTTGTTGGGATGGAGCATATTGAACAGCTTGCTGTGCCTGGGCTCAGCGACCTTGGTACCCTTCTTAGCAGCCTTCTTTGTGGGCTCATCGTTACCAGCGCTCTTTTTTGCACGGATGAGTGCTTCACGCTCAGCACGGGTCATCTCGACTCCGTTGTAGGTGACATAGAAACTCTGGCCTCTGTCTCTGTTCTTCGATGCCAACTTGATAACTTTGTTCTTTTTTGACATATCCGCTCCATTTAGTTTAGAAAGATACTTCTATAATATTACAGAAAATAGCATTTTAAAACTAAAATTATTCGTAAAAACGGCCTCAGGAGTCAAATTTCATTGATTTTATGTCGTTTATCTCATCTCTGAGCACTGCAGCACGCTCAAACTCAAGGTCTTTGGCAGCCTGAAGCATCTCTGCCTCGAGCTCCTTGATGTACTTCCTGCGCTGCGAGGAATCCAGGAGATTATAGCCGGACTTGCGTATCCTGATGTCCTGCTTCTCATCCTCTACAGCCTCGGCCTTTTCCCTTTCGAGGATGTCCTCGACCGCCTTGACAATGGATTTCGGTGTGATGTTGTGTTCCTTGTTGTAGGCCATCTGGATGGCTCTGCGCTCCTGGGTCTCGGAGATGGCCTCCTCCATCGCATCGCTTATGCGGTCGGCATACATGATGACGCGGCCGTTGACGTTTCTTGCCGCACGGCCTATGGTCTGGATCAGGGAAGTCGCACTCCGCAGGAACCCTATCTTGTCGGCATCCAGGATTGCAACGAGGGCAACTTCAGGCAGGTCCAGTCCTTCACGCAGCAGGTTGATGCCGACAAGGACATCGAAGGCGCCGGCTCTGAGGTCCCTGAGGATCTCCACACGCTCGATGGTCTCAACCTCGGAATGCAGATAGCGTACGCGCACCCCCTTGGATGCAAAGAAGTCGGAGATGTCTTCGGCCATGCGTTTGGTCAGCGTCGTGACCAGTACTCTCTGCTTCTCCTTCACGCATTTGCGGATTTCTCCGTAGAGATCCTCTATCTGTCCCTCGGTCGGTCTGACCGTGATTTCGGGATCCAGCAGACCGGTGGGCCTGATGACCTGGGTCACCATTCTGGCAGAAAGGGATTTCTCAAGCTTTCCGGGAGTTGCCGAGACAAAGATGCGCTGACCGGCGACCTTGTCGAACTCATCGAACTTGAGCGGCCTGTTGTCCAGGGCGGAAGGAAGCCTGAACCCGTACTGCACCAGATTCATTTTTCTGGAGTGGTCTCCCTCGTACATCGCCCCGATCTGCGGCAGGGTGACGTGTGACTCGTCTATGAAAGTCACGAAATCGGGCTGGAAGTAATCCAGCAGAACCGCCGGTCTTTCTCCGGGAGCCCTGTTTGAAAGAGGTCTGCTGTAGTTCTCTATTCCGGGGCAGTAACCGATTTCCTGGAGCATCTCCAGATCGTACTCCACCCTGGTCTTGATTCTCTCTGCCTCAAGCGGACGGCCTGTATTCATGAAAAGCTCATACTGTTCTTCCATCTCGCTGCGGATGCGCCCGATTGCAGCCAGAACCTGTTCCTTGGGCATGACAAACTGCTTTGCCGGATACAGCGTGAAGCTCTCCTGCCTTGCCTGCTTCTCACCGGTAATCGGGTCGAACCACTGGATGCTCTCGATGGTATCCCAGTCCAGCGTTATGCGCACCGCGCTGTCAAGATAAGGCGGACAGATCTCTATGATATCTCCATGGGCCCTGAAGCACCCTCTGGTAAGCACCGCGTCGTTGCGGTCATACTGCATGCGTGTCAGCTGCTCCAGTTCCGAACGATGGTCGAAAACCTCACCTACCCTGTAGATATGGGTCATATCCTTCAATGATACGGGATTGGCCAGGCCGAAGATACACGAAACGGTCGCAACGACTATGACATCGCGCCTCTCCATCAGGGAGAACGATGCCGACAATCTCATGCGGTCTATCTCTTCATTTACATCCGCATCTTTCTCGATGTAGAGGTCCTTGCCCGGAACATAGGCTTCAGGCTGATAGTAATCATATGTCGAGACGAAGTACTCCACCCTGTTCTCGGGGAAGAAGGATTTGAACTCCCTGTACAGCTGGGCGGCAAGCGTCTTGTTGTGAGACAGAATCAGCGTCGGGCGCTGGATCTTCTCTATGACCTTGGCCATGGTGAATGTCTTTCCGGACCCGGTAACACCCTTGAGCGTCTGGAACCTGTCGCCGTCCAGAACACCCTGAGCAAGCTTGTCTATCGCCTGCTGCTGATCGCCAGACACATCGAACGGGGAATGGACGACGAACTTCTTGTCCGACCATTTGACCGAACCGTGGACATTGTAGACCATATCTCCGCCCCAGGATGAGTCGACCTCCCCCATTCCGGGACCGTCCGTACCCGGATGGAAGTTGAGGGCATCCTCCTTTGAGGGAATCTGGAATCTGAATGATTCTGTAGGGTATCTGTTTTCAGGCATATTCTTATCTGTTGATCCAGCTCAGGTTCTCTTCCGTTCTTTCAACCAAGGTGATGTTGAGCCTGACCGTAATTCCGTTCCTGTCGACGAAGACGGTGACAACATCCCCGGGTTTGGTGTTCGACAAAGCGGTAAAGAGATCGCTGTAATCGGAAACCGTCACCCCGTTGATCTCAGTGATGATGTCTCCACCGAGATAGATGACAGAGTTTCCGTAACGTACCTGCTGGTTTCCGGCTTTCAGGCCTGCCTGATCGGCAAGTCCTCCGGGAACGATCTGGCTGACCAGAAGTCCCTTTGTGACCTTGAGACCTGCATAATCGACTATGGCCTGGGAGAGCTGCACGGGAACAATATCCAACCAACCTCTGTTGACCTTACCGTAGTTGACGATATCGTTGACAGAGGCTGCCGCAGTATTCGATGCAACGGCGAAGTTCATGCCCTGGCTTGTTCCGCTGGTGCTGTAGATGGATGTGTTTATTCCTATGACATCTCCTTCCGTGTTCAGAAGCGGACCTCCGGAGTTTCCGGGATTGATCGGGGCGCTTGTCTGGACCATACCGAGAAGAACCCTTCCGTTCTCGTCCCTTATCGGGCGGCTGAGACCGGAGATTATTCCGGTGACAAGGGTTCTGTCATAGCCGAACGGGTTTCCTATGGCTATTACCTTCTGCCCTACCACAAGGGAGTCCGAATCCCCGAAGGACAGAATCTCGAGCTCTGCATCGGCTGTAGGCGAAATCTTGATTACCGCAATGTCGTTCTCATCATCGGCGCCCAGAAGCTGTGCCTCATAGACGGAACCGTCATGCAGAGACACGGTGATGATCGATGCATCCTTGATGACATGGTAGTTCGTTACGATCATGCCGTCGGTGGAGATGAAGAATCCCGAACCGGTGTCGCTCTCGGGAACTGCATCGAAGTAGGACGAGTCATCCGTGACCTGGGTTTCGATATGTACGACGGCCTTGTTGCAGACCTGGAAGATCTTTATATTCTGAAGCTCATCATCGCTGTAGGTCCAGGAGCCCTTGTCCCCCATGAACAGGGATACTCCGGATTCTCCGTAGTAGATGTTGTCCACCGGCACCCCGGCCATCTCCAGAAGCCCCTTCTCCCCGGAGGTTGCGATAACCTCCTTGAGAGCTGCTCGAAGCTCGTTGACACGTTGTTTGGACTCGATTGAAGATGTCCAGCGCACAAGGACTATTCCTATGAGGGAAGCCACAATGAGTGCGAGGATTATTATCAGAACCAGAACAAACCTGTTTTTGATCTTCATAGCCCAATACTACTCCAAATCCTCTGCATTGCCAACTCGACGCGGAGGATTACAACCCTCGAAAAGACAATTGAGACCTGCTGCCTTGGAGGCATAATCAAGCATCTTCCCGACATCTTCCCTGCTCAGGTTTTCAAGGCATCCAATCAGACCGTTGCGCTCAAGATATGCAATCACGGCACCGTCGAACGTATCGCCGCAACCGATCGTATCCACGAACCAGTCGATGAGAAACGCAGGACAATCCACGCGGAAGGACTTCGTATACCAGGAACTTCCCTCCGCCCCACGGGTAACGATGAGATTGGATCTGCAAATCCCGGACAGCTTTTTCTCTGCTTCCGATGCTTCAAGCCCGGGCAAGAGGTATGAGAGGTCCTCGTCGCTTACCTTCACTATATCGCTTTCGCCTGCAAGGGAGAGAATCATCTTCCTGTATGCCTCGGAATCCTTGACCATCGAGGGCCTGACGTTGGGATCCAGAAACCATCTGGGTTTTGTGGAGATCTTGCGCATTGCAGGGACAATGGCATCGCAGAACGGCTCCATCAGAAGCGAGATGGAACCGAAGAAGACAAGATCGATGTCTCCTTCGTTTGCAAATGAGGCCGAAAGCTCGGCTTCAGTCATGCTGCAGGCAGCCGTGCCTTCATAATCAAAGGTATATGATGCCTTTCCGTCCTCTCCCATGGTTGCCTTGCTGCAGAGCGTAGGCTCGCTTGCGTTGCAGCTCTGGGGATCGAAGAGTATCCCGTCGTCTATCATCTTCTCGAGTATCGAAAGACCGTACTCATCGGAAGAGATCTTGCCGAAGAAAGTCACCGGCGCGCCGAGGCGGGATGCGGCAACGGCCACGTTCAGCGGACATCCGCCGATAAGAGTCTTATCCCCTATCCTGTCAATCAATGACTCACCGACGCAAGCTATCACAGGTCACCTCCGAAAACGTATCATTACAATAATACACTATATGGTGAATTCTTTCCATTTATGTTATCATCAACCATCACCTTACCGCCCCTTTGGAAGGGCAAAGGAGAACAACATGAGCGAAGAGATCAGAACTGAGGAGAAAGAGTCCCTCAATTTCATCGAGAAGATCATCGAAGACGATCTTGCCAACGGTAGAGTCCCTAACAACACAATCGTTACCAGATTCCCGCCCGAGCCCAACGGCTACCTGCACATAGGCCACATCAAGAGCATCTGCCTGAACTTCGGTCTGGCACAGAAGTACAACGGAATCTGTCACCTCAGACTTGATGATACAAACCCCGCAAAGGAAGACATGGAGTACATCGACTCCATCAAGAGCGATATCCGCTGGCTTGGTTTCGACTGGGGAGAGCATGAGTACTATGCCTCCGACTACTATGACAAGCTCCATGAGATAGCGATCGACCTCATCAAGAAAGGCCTTGCCTATGTAGACAGCCAGACCCCCGAACAGGTCAAGGAAAACAGAGGCACCCTCACCACCCCCGGAAAGAACAGCCCGGACCGTGACAGAAGCATCGAGGAGAACCTTCAGCTCTTCAAGGAGATGGGAGAAGGCAAATACCCCGAAGGCAAGTACCTTCTCAGGGCAAAGCTCGATATGGCCAGCCCCAACATCAACATGCGTGACCCCGCCCTGTACAGGATCAAGTTCGCAGAGCATCCGAGGACAGGCAACAAGTGGTGCGTCTATCCGATGTACGACTTCACCCACCCCATCTCAGATGCAATCGAAGGCATAACCCACTCCATCTGCACACTCGAGTTCGAGGACCACAGACCGGCATACGACTGGGCCTGCTCCATCGACGGCATAGAGCACACACCGCACCAGTATGAGTTCGCAAGACTGAATATCAACTACTTCGTCATGAGCAAGAGAAAGCTCCTCAACCTGGTTAATCTCGGTATCGTCAGCGGATGGGACGATCCCAGAATGCCCACCATCAGCGGCATCAGAAGACGCGGCTATTCTCCCGAATCAATGAAGGACTTCGTCTCCCGCGTAGGCGTTGCAAAGGTCGAATCGGTCGTTGACTACTCCCTGATGGAGTTCTGTGTCCGCGAGGATCTGAACAAGCGCGCAAAGCGTGTCATGGCAGTCCTTGATCCGATCAAGCTTATCATCGACAACTATCCCGAGGATCAGGTCGAGTACTTCGAGATCGAGAACAACCCCGAAGATCCGATGGCCGGAAAGCGCACCATGCCTTTCACAAAGGAGCTCTACATCGAGCGTGAGGACTTCATGGAAGTTCCGCCCAAAGGCTATCACCGCCTTTATATCGGCAACGAGATCCGCCTGAAGACAGCCTACTACGTCAAGGCCACCAGCTGTGAAAAGGATGCCGACGGAAACGTCACGGTCGTTCACTGCACCTATGATCCGGAGTCCCGCGGCGGCGAGACGGCCGACGGACGCAAGGTCAAGGGAACAAGCCACTGGGTCAGCGCCAAGTACGCCATCAGCGGCGAGGTCAGACTCTACGACAAGCTTTTCAAGACCGAGTATCCCGGAGGAGAAACAGGAAACTACCTCGACGACCTCAATCCGGATTCCCTGATTGTCGTAAACGATGCAAAGCTTGAGCCCTCCGTCGCCGATTCGAAACCCGGCGATTACCTGCAGTTCATCAGAAGCGGCTATTTCACTCCTGACTATGACAGCACTCCCGAGCACCTGGTGTTCAACCGCACCGTCACGCTCAAGGATTCCTGGGCCAAACAGAAGGCCAAGATGGGTCTTTGATTCACTGCACACAAAGAAAGCTCCCGAGATGGGAGCTTTCTTTTTATCTGCTTGATTGCAATTATTTCTCTTTCTTGGGATCCAGATCCTCTGCGTTCCAGAAGAAATCCGGATTGTCATCGCGTGAGCGTGCGGGCTTGAAGGAATCATAGCCGAAAGGCTTCTTTGTCTTCTTCACATCCCTGCGGCCCTCGGCAGGTCTTCTCTCGAAAGAATCCTCCGAGCGCTGGAACTCCCTCTTCTCACGGACGGGTCTGACAGGTCTCTCGCGATCGAAGCTTCTTTCTCTGTCATAGGGTCTGTCGTAGGACGGGCGCTCTCTGCGCTCCCTTCTCTCCGGACGGTCCTCGTCATAGCGCGGACGTCTTTCGAACCTATCGGAATCACGCCTCTCGTAGGGCTTTCTGTCGTATGATCTGCGCTCTTCCCTATCGAATCTCGGTCTCTCGGACCTTTCCTTTCTCTCGAATCTGTCTGATCTTTCAGGTCTTTCAGATCTTTCGAACCTTTCGGATCTGTACGGTCTGTCTTCACGCTCATAGCGGTCCGAATAACGATCGGTCCTTTCGGGCCTGGGTCTTCTCTCTCCGTAAGGTCTGTCCTCTCTGGAGAATCTCTCAGGCCTTTCTCTGCGCTCATAGCTGCTTCTGTCTGTTCTCTGTTTGTCAGAACGTTCCCTGCTGCCATATGGGCTCTTCCCGAAAGCAGGCTTTCTGAATGAAGGTCTGCGCTCTCCGTCTTCCCTTCTTCTTGAATCTCTTCTCTCCGAGCTTCTTCTCTCTGTGTCCGAACCCTTCTCGGACTTCTTCTCCGGCTCGCTCCAATCCAGTGTGAGCGAATCATCATCAAATGCCATTATCCAACTCCTGACCGTCCCCGGACGGCCCTTCACGAATCCGGGAGCCCAAACGGTTCCCGTTATTTCCTTCACGCTCAGTCCTCTGAGCCTTCTTCTATCCATCTGGAACGTTCCCAGATTGGTTGAGAACAGGATGAATCCCGTTTTCTTCAGTATTCCGAACAGTCTCTTGATCCACAGAGACCAATCACGCGCCACATCGAAATCATGCTCCATCTTCCTGCTGTTGGAGAAGCTCGGCGGGTCGAATATGATGATATCATACTTGCGGCCTTCTGACATCGCCTGATCGATGAACTTGGCTGCATCCATGCAAACACAGCTGAAGGAGGACCCCAGATAACCGTTCTCGGCAAGGTTCTGCTGCGCCCATTTGGTATAGGTGGCGGACATGTCGACGCTGGTTACGCTCTCGGCACCGCCTGCGGCAGCATAGACGGAAAAACTCCCGGTGTATGAGAAAAGGTTCAGTACATCTGCCTTCTCGCTGCGCTCCATGATCATGCGGCGGGTAACTGCGTGGTCCAGGAACAGGCCGGTATCGACATAGGAAGTCAGGTCCACGGCAAAGGACAGCCCGTGCTCATGTACGGTGGTCCTGACCGCCTCTTCCGAGCTCTTCTCATGCTGGGACCGGTCGGGGCGCTTGTTGCGGTAGGCATAGATGACGTTGTCTGCTTCCAGATAGAGCATGCGTGAGCAGATATCGATGCAGGAAGCTTTCTCTTCATCCGACAGCGGCTCTTCTCCGTAGTCCGTGATCTTTGCATATTTTCCGTAGATGTCCACGGTCACCGGATAGCGTCCCAGATTCCTGTCGTAGACACGGAAACAATCGGTTCCCATGGGCAGAAGCTCATGCCTGAGAGTCTGGGCATTGTTCTTGAGAATCTTTCCGAAATCCTTGTCTACGTAATCCATTTCGCTCATTTAACCTTTTTACCAACGCAGTATATATGTTAATATGGAAAAAAGAAAGACACGGAGGTTCGGTTTGTCAAACGAAAGAATAAACGAAGTCGACGAAGGGGCTGCTTTCCTTGGCGAGATAGAACAACGCCGCGGCGGCAAGATCACCTTCAAGACCTTCTCCACTTTCTATGCAGACAATCTGGGCAATGTCCGTGACTACGGGGTCTTCCTCTACATGGTCGACGGAACCTTCTTCTTCCAGGATTTCGAACATGAGAACACATTTCTGGGCTTCAAGCTCCGTAAGCGCAAGGACGAGCCTGAATACGTGATGTTCGAGGGTTCCTTCTCCCCTCTCGATGTGGTCTCTTTCCGTACGGTCAACAAGAAAGCTGCCAGAAACTGCGCACTTGGCTTCCGGGATTTTTCGAAGCTCCGCAAGGCCAATCCCGTTCTTGGTTTTTTCACCGAAACCGCAACTGAAATCAAACTCAAAGACGGCAGGACCATGTACTTCCAGTTCATGGACAAGAGCGTCCGCAACATAGTAAATCAAATGAAAGATGATGATAAAGGAGAAAACAATGGGTGTATTCAAAGCCTATGATATCCGCGGAGTCTACAACCGGGATTTCAACAAGGAAACAGCCTACAAGGTAGGATTCTTCCTTCCGAAGCTTCTTCCGTGCAAGTATGTGGTAGTCGGACGAGATGTCCGCCTCACCAGCGACGAGATATTCGAGAACCTCTGCAGAGGCATCAACGATGCAGGTGTGGACGTCTGGAACATAGGCCTGGCCACCACACCGATGGTCTACTTCGCCACGGTCTTCCTCAAGGCCGATGCCTCCGTGCAGATCACGGCCAGCCACAACCCCAAGGAATACAACGGCATGAAGATCTCCCGCTCCATGGCAATCCCCGTCGGCGGAGATACCGGTCTCAAGGACCTCGAGCGCATGGTCAACGAGCTTGAAGTCCAGCCTGTCGATGCCTCAAAGCGCGGCAAGATCATCGAGAAGGACATCCATGCAGATTATCTGAACTATCAGAAGCAGTTTTTGCCCGACCTCTCGAACCTCAGCATTACGGTCGATACCTCCAACGGCATGAGCAACCTCTATGCAAAGGAGCTCTTCGGTGACCATGCCAAGTACATCAACGACACCATGGACGGCACCTTCCCCGGACACGAGCCGAACCCGCTCGATGTCGAGAACTGCCGGCAGATCATGGCTGCGGTGAAGAAGAACGGTTCTGACTGCGGCGTAATCTACGACGGTGATGCAGACCGCGTCATGTTCATCGACGAGCGCGGACGTTTCATCCAGCCCGACTATGTGACTGCAGTGCTCGGAATGTATTACCTTGCCAAGGAGAAAGGCTCCGTCCTCGTCGACATCCGCACTTCCCGCTCCACCACCGAGTATCTTCAGAAGCTCGGAGCAACCAAGGTACTGGTATGGAAGGTCGGACATGCATTTGCCAAGATGAAGATCCGCGAAGAGCACTGCATCTTCGGCGGAGAGCTTGCAGGCCATTATTACTTCAGGGACTTCAACAACTGCGACAGCGGAATCCTGGCCTCCCTCATAGTGCTTCAGACCGTAGCAGAACTCAAGCGCCAGGGAAAGACCCTGGGCCAGCTGATTGACGAGATCGTAGCCTATGCAAACAGCGGAGAAATCAACTTCAAGCTCGAGCAGAAGGACGAAGCCATAGAGGCACTCTACAGCAAGTACTCCAAGCTCAATCCCTCTGCAATCCTGGATTTCGACGGCTACCGCATCGAATTCCCGACCTGGTGGTTCAATGTCCGCAAGTCCAACACCGAGCCCTATCTGCGCATTGTTGCAGAAGCCAAAACACAGGCCGAACTCGATGAGAAGATTGCCGATCTGAAGGCAATAATCTCACAGTTCCACTGAGTTATACGCAACCGATCGACCGCCTTTTCAGAGGCGGTCTTTTTTTACATAAAGGGATTGACTAAATAGCCGTGAATTAGTACAGTCAATATGTTCATTCCCCGATAGCTCAGTCGGTAGAGCAGGTGGCTGTTAACCACCCTGTCGGCAGTTCGAGTCTGTCTCGGGGAGCAAGAGCCGGAGCAGAAATGCTCCGGTTTTTTCATGCCCTTTTGTGTGACACTTAGTGAGCCTTCCAAGCCTTCTGCTCCCGGTTCTCCTTCTTCTCCTTCTTAACCGTCTTATCCCCTCCTTCTTATGTTTTTTCTTTAGGCGAATGGGATTCAAGGAGTAAACGAAGGACAGTACTTTCTGTACGGCCTGAGTGCAATGACGCTGAAGACCGTCGCATAAAGAAAAAAGAAAGCTCCCTGAGAAAACAGGGAGCTTGATTTTCTGATTAAGCTATCAGCTCAAGATTTCTTTTTCTTCTTCTTGAGGATGATTGCAACTGCTGCACAGGCTGCGATGACCAGAACGATGATCACGATGATAAGTCCGGTGTTGGACTTCTTTGCGGTCTGGGCTGCAGGAGCCGGTGTTGAAGCAGGTGCTGCTGCAGGCTGTGATGCCGGTGTTGAAGCAGGTGCTGCTGCAGGCTGAGAAGCCGGAGTTGATGCAGGTGCTGCTGCCGGTGCTTCTGCTGCAGGTGCTGCTGCGGGAGCCTCTGCTGCCGGAGCTGCTGCGGGCTGCTCTGCAGGTGCTGCTGCCGGAGCTTCTGCTGCCGGTGTTGCTGCGGGTGCTTCTGCAACTGTTGCAAC
>CAKJZO010000017.1 GCA_918298275.1 Spirochaetota bacterium
GGCTCTCGCAATATTTTGGTGGGATTTTTTAAAATAAAAAAGTGGTTTTTCCTTTATAATTTTTGTCACCACAACAAAATCCTAAAGGAGAGAAACCACTTCCATGGATCAGTATATCAGAACCCCACTTTATTTGCCACATTTAAAGGTCAGAACAGAAGCCACAAACCTATTCATCAATGATGTCCCAAGTTACTTAATCCACGGGGATCTGGATGAACCGAACTACCGTCATTGTCCTTACTGTCACGGCAGCACGATGCATCTGAACGGAAGGAGAACCGTCAGACTCAGACACATATCCATCGGCAAATCAATAATTTACGTTGAAGTCACCTACAAGAGGTGGGAGTGCCAGGACTGCCACAAAGCTTTCAGACACAGGATTCCTTTCCGGGAAAAGGGACACAACATCACAAGCACGTTCGCCAAGCAGATCGAACACTTCCTCTCCATCGGAGAGACTCCCACTCAGTGCTCCAGGAAACTGCACTACAACCGCACGACTGTCCAGCATCTGGACAAGAAAAGAATTGGGAAGATTGCAAAGGACATGAAGCCGAGACATCAGAGCAGATTCATCTGTGTGGATGAGTTTCTGCTGCACAAGGGCCATGAGTACGCCACAGTGGTGATCGACTATGAGACAGGAGAGTCTCTGTTCTGCACGCAGGGCAACACCTACGGTCAGATGATTGAGTTCTTCCATTTCGTCGGACGACGCTTCATGGAAGGAGTGGTCGCAGTCTCAATGGACATGAACGCCTCCTATGCGAAAGCCTTCAGAGAACTGTGGCCCCACATCAGAATCGTCTATGACGGCTTCCACATGGTGAAGAACTACAACGACATGGTACTCACGGAAGTCCGTAGGGCTGAGCAGCGCAGAATCCTTGATGAAATTGAAAGGGCAAGAATCAAAAAAGACTTGGACCTCATGAAGGAACTGAAACAGGAGATGAGGTTCTTCAAGAACAGCAGGTTTTTAATTCTAAGCAACAGAAAGACATTGGAACTCAAGGACGCCTCTGCGGCAGAGCACAACAGGATCCTCTTCGAGAAGTATGAAAAACGAGGTCTCAAGCTCCCGATCGGGAAACACTACCGCAAGGGCAGAAGCATCGAAAGACTGCAGGAGGTCCTGTCCTCCAACGAAAAACTCCAGACCTGCTACACCCTCGGCGAGATGCTCAAATCATCTCTGTGGTGCCGTGACAGACAACAGTTCATCGACGGTTTCAGAATGTGGTTCTCAATGGCCAAGACTACAGGTTATGATGAACTGCAGAGATTCTCGAACATGATCAGGAGGCATTGGCCGGGAATCCTGAACAGGCTGGACATCCCGATCTCCAACGGCCCTCTGGAAGGTACCAACCTACTTATCAAGAACATCAGGAGACAGTCCTACGGAATCAGGGATGATGACTATTTCTTCCTCAAGATCTGGGAGGCAACAAGGAAACACCCCAAGTGCAGACAGGTGACCTGCTCTCCCCACCAGTTTTCTGCATGAACCGGCTTTAGGTACTGGACTTGAAACGGAGCGTCAGGCAGAAGCCGAGCTGGCGCAGGGTTCTGCAGCGGAGGCGGCCTGAGCCGGACTACCGGTAGGCGAAGGCAAGTGTCCAGTTGGCCGCAAGGCGAAAAGGGAATCCGAAAGGGTTCCCTTTTTGCATTGTTAGGGTTGGACGATGACGGACCACAATTGGAGACAAATATCACGATAAAAGAGAAAAAATCAGTGGATATCCTTTCTGCCGTATTCGATGTATGCAGCGCAGACACCGACAAGGCCGATGGCCATACCAATGCAGATCTTGACTGCATCGAGGCTCAGGTCGGAAACAACTGCAGAGCTATCGCAATAACCGAACGGTGTGATGTACTTGAGGAACGAAACGCTGTCCGTGATGTTTGCCATTATGTTCAGGAAATACATCAATATCGCAATGCCGAGACCTATTCCCAGGCTCGAACGTCGGATGAAGGCGGAAACTCCGAAGCAGATTCCGGCAAGCTCGATCTGCATAAGAAGGTATGCCAGGTGGAGAAGAATCATCTCCTTCCACGGAATGCTCTCACCTATCGCAGCCATTGATCCGATGGAAACGAGGAACACCGCTGCATTCATCAGGATCACCTGGATGAGGACGGCCAAAATCTTCTCGGTGATTATGCGGAACCTTCCAACCGGATGGGTCAGCAGGAACTCAGCGGTCCTCTCCTTCTCTTCCTTGCTGAGGATCGATACCGCACAGAGCGATGCGAAGAATGCACCTCCGAGACCCAGGACGTTGCCGCACTCTATGGCATAGTATCCGACAAGGGTTCCGAAATTGAGTTTGTCCATCCCGAACGCCGCAGTGAACGCCCCCATGGAAGAGAACATTTCGCTGATTGTATCCATCTCCTTCTTCATCTCGGGGAAAAGGAAGATGCATATGCCGAGAAGAAGGCTCAGGGAGCAGAGCCAGATCAGAAAGGATTTTCTGCCCAGTCTGAGTTCATGTCTTGCAATCGTCATGACTCGTCACCCCCTTTCCCGTAGTAATGCAGGAAGATTTCCTCCAGATCCGGTTCCGAAACGCTCAGGTCCGAAACATTGCCCTGGGCAAGCTTATTCAAAAGCAGGTTCATGTCTCCGCTGAAAAGGAAAGATGTTGTGCTTCCCTCCTTCAGATCCCTGATTCCCTCAAGGCCGCCGAGGTCCACCTGCCCGGTCACGGAAATGCGCTTGGCATTGCTGTTTCCCAAAGCGTCCACACTGTCGCAGGCGATGATGCGCCCTTCGCGGATTACTGCTGCACGGCAGCAGTTATGCTGTACCTCGGTCAGGATGTGGCTTGAAAGGAACACTGTCGCACCCCGGCTGTTTCGCTCCCGGATTATCTCGAAGAACTCGCGCTGCATCAGCGGATCCAGACCTCCGGTGGGCTCGTCAAGAATCAGGAGCGAGGGTTTGCTCTGCAGAGCGCAGACAATGGCTACCTTCTTGCGGTTGCCGAACGAAAGCTCATCGACCTTGCGTGACGTATCCAGCTGAAGCCGTTGGCAGAGAATATCCGCCTCCCTGCTGCAGTCCATGCCGCGCAGATCAGCGGAAAGCTTCAGGATATCCTTGACCTTCATGCCGGCGTAGAACACGGCTTCAGACGGAAGATAGCCTGTTTCCTTCAGGATGGCTGTTTTTTCAGCAACGATATCCTTTCCCAGGACACTGGCAGTTCCAGAGGACGGGGAAATCAGGCCCAGAAGGGTTCTGATCGTAGTGGACTTTCCGGCTCCGTTCGGTCCTATGAAACCGAAGCATTCCCCTTCCTCGACACAAAGGTTAAGCCCGATTATTCCTCGGGCTTTACCGTAGTACTTTGTAAGTTCAGTGGTCTTTATTGCTTCCATGTTTTACTGGATCGGCTCGAAATCCGCAGCACCATGCTTGCAGAGCGGGCAGACGAAGTCTTCCGGAAGCTCCTCGCCTTCATGGACATAGCCGCAGATCTTGCAAACCCAGCCCTTCTTTCCCTCTGTCTTGGGCTTAGGCTTCACGTTGGACTGGTAGTAGTTGTAGGTCATGGTCTCCTTGTCGCTCAGCACGCGTGCCTCGGTGACGGTGCAGATGAACATTCCGTGGGTATCCAGATCCACATAGCGCTCGACCTTCAGGCTCATCATGGCGTTGATGTACTTGGACAAAAAGCGCAGTCCGTTGTCGGAACGGAGATCCTCGAAATCCGAACCCTCGAACTTATCCACATTGCGGCCGCTCTGGAAGCCGAAGCGCTCGAACACGGAGAACGGAGCTTCAACGGAGAGGCAGTTCAGGTTCATCACTCCGTTCTGCTGAACGACGTGGAATGTGTAGTTCTGCTTGTTGATGCACACTGCAATCCTGTTGGGTGAATTGGTCACCTGCGAGACGGTGTTCACTATCATGCCGTTGTCGCGTCTTCCGTCGTTGGATGTGATGACGTAGAGACCGTATCCGATCTTGAACAGGGCGCTCATGTCGTTCTTGTTTGCAGTCTCCTCCTGGCGGGCCATGTAGTCCTTGCAGAGTTCGGCTGCAAGGGCATCGATCTGGGCCTTGCTCTCATCATTGAGTGCGCTCTTGATGTGCACGGTGGTCTGGGCAAAGGTTATGTTCTTGGAATTTGCAAGAAGACCTGTCATGACCTTGGCGGCCTGAGGAGCCCAGGAGCCGTTCTCGATGATTGCAACGGTTCTGTTCTGGTAGTTGCGCTCGGTCAGATGCTCGATGAAGGTGCGCATGAACGGGAAGACATCTGCATTGTATGTCGTGGATGCAAGAACCAGGCGCCCGTAGCGGAAGGCATCTTCCACGGCCTCGGCCATGTCATCGCGGGCAAGGTCGGTGACGACCACCTTCGGGCATCCGTCGGCCTTCAGCTTCTGCTCGAGCAGTTCGACTGCCTTCTTCGTGTTGCCGTAGACCGATGTGTAGGCGATCATGATGCCCTCGCTCTCCACTCCGTAGGAAGACCAGATGTTGTAGAGATTCAGGTAGTAACCGAGGTTCTCCGAGAGGACGGGTCCGTGAAGCGGACAGATGATCGAGATATCCAGGCCGGCTGCCTTCTTCAGGACATTCTGCACCTGAACGCCGTACTTTCCGACAATGCCGAAGTAGTATCTGCGAGCCTCGCAAGCCCAGTCCTCGTCTGCATCGAGGGCTCCGAACTTGCCGAAACCGTCGGCGGAGAACAGGACCTTGTCCGTGCTGTCGTATGTCATCACGACCTCGGGCCAGTGCACCATCGGGGCTGTGACGAAATTCAGGATGTGCTTTCCGAGTTCGAGCTTGCTGCCCTCGCCCACCTCGATACGGCAGGAGGCATAATCGTCCCCGAGGAAATTTTTCATCATCGGGAAAGCCTTTGACGATGCCACTACGGTCGTGCCGGGATAGGTCTTCATGAAGTTGGCGATGTTTGCCGAGTGGTCGGGCTCCATGTGCTGGACCACTAGGTAGTCGGGCTTGCGGTTTCCCAGTGCCTTCTGGATGTTGTCCAGCCACTGGTGCGTGAAACGCCTGTCGACAGTGTCCATCACGGCAATCTTCTCGTCCATGATGATGTACGAATTGTATGCCATTCCGTTCGGAACCACGTACTGGCCCTCGAAAAGATCGATTTCGTGATCATTTACGCCGACGTAGATGATATCGTCTGTAATCTTCATTTTCTGCTCCTGTTTTTCCTAGTATGCTTAATATATCACAAAGGATGAATTATCTGCCAACCAATCAGTAAAAGACTTCGATGTCGCCGGTTATTCCGTATCGGGTCCTGAAGGCATCGAGGTCCTTGTCGGATGAAATCAGCATTATCTCGGTGAAAGCGCCTGTTTCCCTGCTTCTGAAGCCTGCAACCTTCTCACCCGTGCAGATGCTGCTGCGGATTGCGGGATAGCTCCTTTCGCTGTCATAGGTTTCGTGTCTTGTTTCCTTTCTTCGCTTGAACAACATGACGGCTTTCCTTTCCGATATCTGCATTCTATCACATCGTAGGCTCTTTTTTCGTGAATAGTTGGTTTTTGGATTTCTCGGACCTCATTCCGCTCAGGCAGTTATAATTACTAAAATTTCATAGCTTTCTTCGAAAAGGAAATGCAATAACCGTCACTGTTGTAGTATGATGTGGGTCATGAAGAACAGAAACCTTTCAATCAGAATCATCGCTGCGGCTCTTGCAGTTCTCATTGCATTGTCCGCAATGGCATGTAAGCAGGAACCTGCTCCGGTCGAGCCGGTTGCGGATGAGATTACATTCTCGAGCGAAATCGATGTCATGACCACAGGCCAGAAGGCCACTGTCGAGAACATCTACAAGACGGATTTTTTCCGCAAGGATGCATGTACGTTCGACAAGGACCTTGCCCTGCTCTCCTGCACCCTGGCTGCATCCACGAAGCGCGACAATGTCATCAAGTCGTTCAACGCCATGTGTTTCGATACCATTTATCAGCACTGGAACGATGACACCGACATTTTCGGATGCTCCTATGTCTTCGGACACAGGAAGGTCGATGACTATGAGCTGATTGCAGTCTATATGAACTGGATCGACTACGATGTCGAGTGGGCGGGCAATCTGACCATCGGCGAGGATACCGAATGCGACGGAAACCACAAAGGCTTCCATCTTGCAGCCGAAAAGGCCTATGCGGCACTCAAGCAGTATGTCGAAACCAACTTCAAGGACAGGAACCTCAAGATCTGGGTCACCGGTTATTCACGTGCCGCGGCACTGGCTGATGTCCTTGCCTACGATATCATCGACAAGAACGAGCTGAAGATAAAGCAGAGCGATCTGTTTGCTTATTCGTTCGAATCTGCCGGTCCGATTCTTGAAACGAACAGCAAGGAGTATCAGTGCATCCACAATATCGTGGTCGAGGCTGATCTGCTTGCAGGTATTGTTCCGGCTTCCTACGGACTTGTCCGTCCCGGTGTCGACATTGTCCTGGACGCTACTCCCGAGACCGTCAACGAGGCTCTCCATCAGATCATCGGCGAAGAAATATCCATGCCCGTCTTCACTCCGGGTGAAGACTACCCGAATCCGGCTGGTTTCCTGGATTACTTCCTGACACAGATCCTGTGCGAATGCGATGAGCATCAGGAGGGTTATGAAGGGATTGTCCCGAGTCTTCAGAGCAGAGAAAGATTCTGCTCAAGCGTCCAGGAAAAGCTGACCTATCTTCTGGAAGTCCTCATGAAGAGCAACAGAACCGGACTCAACGCTCTGACTGCATACGGAAAGCAGAAAGTCACGGATCCCAAAACCGAAGAGGTTGATTATATGGCAGCACTGTCATTGGTCGGCACCTGGACAGATACCGACGGGTTCTATAACGGAGATGAGACCACAAAGGGTCTTAAGCAGATTCTCGATGAATGCAGCATAACCTATGACGATGCAAAGCTGAAGAATGCCTGCGACCTACTGCACGGATTGTTAAAAAACGATATGCTCTTCGCCGGCGCAGCGAATTTTGCCGTGAATGAGGGATTGAAGAACAACCTCCTGTACTGCGTCAGCTGCCACTATCCGGAGGTATTCTACTCTCTTCTGAAGACCTATCAGTAATTTGTTTCGATATGCAGGGAAACCTGCTCCCCGAACAGATGCCCCAACCTGATCATGGACGGGGCATCGTAGTGAGCAGGATCCGAGGCGGACACCTTGAGGCCGTAGTAGTTCGAGTTGATGAACACACAGCGGCCGAGAGAGCAGTCCGCCTTTTTCTTTTCGTTGTTGACGCGGGCATAATATGTCCAGGATGTCGAGATTCCGGCATCCAGGAAGAAGAAGTTGCCATAGCGTTCGCGAAGAGTGTTGACCATGGTTTTCTGGTTGTTCCCGTAATGCCTTGTAGTAGATATGAAGCAGGCATCGGACTCACCCTGCATCCAGCAGAAGGCTACGACCTCGGGGTCCAGACCCTGATTGCGAAGTGTTTCCAGCCCATTGTCGATTGCCTGACATAGATCCCTGTACCCTGTTCTGCCCGGAAGGAACTTGTCTTTAAGGCCGGCACCGCTCCACGAGTATTTGATTATGTAGATTTTCTCTCCGGGATAGGATGAGGACAGTTCTTCCGCAAGCCCGACCTCCGGTCCGAAAAGCAGGCCTTCTGTATTATCGCCCCACCCCGTCGTCGTTTTGACAAAACCGTCGGAGTTGTGTCCGGAAACAGCGTTGGTCACACTGATCATGATATCCTCGAAACCCGAGCCGTACTTAGCGGTATCGGCCTCCGAAAGCGTATCTACCAATGAAACTCCCGCTGCGTTGGACTGACCGGAAAGGATGATGACCTTGGCCTTGGATGACGGGATACCCACGACTTCGGTGGAGCCGGCGACCGGATCGGTGACGTCCTCTGGGAATAAATCGGCCCTGCAGGAGACAAAAAAGCAGACTGAAAGGAGGATTGAAATCAACGATATGACAACGTGCTTTCTCATAGCTTGCTCCTTTACAAACGAGCCTTGCATTCAGCTCTTTTCAATAATAATATAGCATAGAGGAGAAAATATGAAAGTTGTCGTTTCGCTGCTCTTGGTGGCCGTTCTGGCAATGACAGCGCTTTTTGCCGGGGCAATAAACCTCGGGATGGACCTCAAGGAGGTCAAGGATACCAACGTCACCGATTTCATCAACTACATGAATGAAAACGGAATCATGGATTCAAGATTCTACTATTACGGGGTTTTCCTGGACAATGCAGGAGACTACTACGTTGCCCTCACCCCCAGCGGATTCGAATACGGCGAGGATCTCCAGCTTTATTTCTATGACGATAATGTCGAGATGTTCTGGTTCAGCGACGTATATGTGGATGACGACAACTACCTGTATGTACTCTATGTAATCAACGAGTTTGCAAATTCATACCGCGCCTGGTCAACGCTCTACATCAGCAACTATGACGGCTGCCTCTCCTCCACCTCCATAATGTCCGTCGCAGGGCTTGAATCCTGTGCTGAGGCAATCTGGGCAAGACTGGAACCGTTCGTACTGCTCTCGGATGAAGGATATTCCAGAGTGAAGGCTGCATTGAGCGCACCTGAAGAATAAGGGAGATATCTATGGAAACCAAACTTTTCACAAGCTGCAAAGACAGACTCATATCCAACTGCTCCAAGGTAATCGTGGGCAAGGAGGATGTAACGGAGCAGATCATAATCTGCCTGATCGCCTCGGGACACGTATTGCTGGAAGACCTTCCGGGAACAGGAAAGACCATGCTTCTGAGAGCATTCTCAAAGAGCATCGGAGGGGATTTCAAGAGAATCCAGTTCACCCCGGACCTCATGCCCAGCGACCTTACAGGCATCAATTTCTACAACCAGAAGAAGGGAGAGTTCGAGTTCCGCAGAGGACCGCTCTTTGCCAACATAGTGCTGGCAGATGAAATCAACAGGGCCGTTCCCAGAAGCCAGAGCGCCCTTCTGGAGGTCATGGAAGAGAAGCAGCTCTCGATCGACGGAACGACCTACCGCCTGGAAGAGCCCTACATGGTCATGGCAACCCAGAACCCCGTCGAATCCTACGGCACCTTCCCTCTCCCGGAAGCCCAGTTGGACAGGTTCTTCATGAAGCTGTCTCTAGGCTACATGACACGTGATCAGGAAATCGGCATCCTCAGACGGCAGGAAACCATCAGGATCATCGAGGAGCTCGGACAGGTCGTCAGCACCGACGAGATCCTTCAGATGCGCAGGGCCTTCAGCCAGGTGACCGTCAGCGATGAGATTGCCGCCTACATCATGCAGATAATCGAATACACGCGAAGCAGCAGCCTTCTCGTAAACGGAGTATCCACCCGCGGCTCGCTCGCCCTCTACAAGGCCAGCCAGATCCACGCCGCCCTCAACGGAAGGGACTTCGTCATTCCCGAAGACGTCAAGAAGGAAGCCATGGCAGTCCTGCCCCACAGGATCATGCTCTCGGGCAGAAGCCATCTGGGCAACATGGGCTTCGTACGCAACATGCTTGAAGACATCGAGGTGCCTCTGGAGCAGGGCTGATGCTTGGATTCGTCTTCATAGGTCTGCTGGCCGCCGCCATCATATTGGAGATCATCAGCCTCAGGAAACCCCTCAAGCATGTGGTCATCAGCTATGACCTGGACATGCTCATGGCCGAACCCGGCGAGCAGATCACAGTCAGCTACAGCGTGACCAACACAGGCATTTTCCCGATTTTCTACCTCGGCGTCTCATTCTCCTTCGAAGGCGGAATCAGTATCCTTGAAGACAGCAAATGGGCCGAAAAGCACGTCACACGCAGCTTCACGGGCATCAGCGTGGACAACAGCTATTTCCTTCCCGGAGGCAAGACAGTCAGAGGCCGATTCCGCATAGCCCTGCAGAAGCGCGGAATCTACCGCATGGGCAGATGCTACCTCGAAGCAGGCGACCTGCTTGGCCTGAATGTATCGGTCTCATCCACGGAAGGCAACAGAACCATAATCTGCACGGCACCCATGGCCGAATCGGACCCGCCGGTGAACGTCCTCGGAGGATTTCTAGGGGATATCTCGGTCCGCCGCTTCATCATGGAAGACCCCAGTCTTCTTGTGGGCTACAGGGAATATACCGGCTACGAACCAATGAAGAAGATTTCCTGGATCCAGAGCGCAAAGACCGGAAAACTCATGGTCAAGCAGAATGACTTCACGCTGGACACCGATGTGGCCATAGCCGTCAACCTGGAACGCAACGAGGCCTCCATGGCGGACATGGAGAAACTCTTTGAACTGACAAGAACCGTATGCGAGAAGCTCGAGGAGATGAAGATCCCCTACGCCTTCATTTCCAACGGAGACCTGCGCGAGTTCCAGCAGGGCTTCGGAAGGGCCCATCTGGGAGCCATACTCAGAACAATAGGTATTTCGGGAGCGGTCTGCTACAATAGTTTTGAGAACCTCATAGACAAGTGCATCGCCGGAAACCGCAGCAACAGAAGCTATATTCTGGTGACACCCCGTCTGGACAACGACGGCAAGCACAGTCTGGACAGACTCAGAAGCGTTTCGGATCATGAGGTCTGCGTCATAATTGCAGACAGAAAGGAGGAAAGAGCATGAAGGCACCAGCCAGCCTGAGAGTAATCTGCTTCATGTGTTTCATTTTCGTAATCCTCAGCACAATGCCCTTTTTGGGCAATAGTAGCGGATTATTCGCTTTCTTCACGGCAATCTGTACCATCGTCTGCCTGCTGAGCGCAAAGGCAAAGAGTTGGGCCGTCCGCCTTGTTGTATCTCTTGTTCCGCTTGCGGCGCTCTGCGTAACGCTGTTTTTCAGTGCCTTGGAAATCGCCAAGGTCCTGTTCATCGCCATTGCGGCCGTCCTTCTCTACTTCACGGTCTTCATGACCATGGGAAAATTCGAGAAGGAATACTGGAAGTTCAGGAAAATCTACATTGGTCTTCTTTCCGCATCCGTATTCATCTCCCTTATCTACCTTCTGATCTATATTGCCGTAGTACCGGAAACCAAGCAGACCATGAACCTCTCCGGCGTACTGGGATTCACGGTAGCTTTCGCCCTCATGGGAATGTTCGTCATGACGGAGATGAGATCCGGAGAGCCTGATGCAAAATGGCGCGCGAAGAACGCGGGACGCATCCTTGCAGCCTTCAGCTTCGCAGCTGCAGCGCTTATCCTTCTCTATCTGATCCTGTCCTTCCTGTTCTCCCTGATAACTCCTACCCTGGGTCCCCATGCCCCTGAACTGAGGACGGAACGGATCCGCTTCCAGAACGTCTACGCCATCGGCTATACGCCTCTGACCAGTCCCAACGGCCAGCAGGTCTACGATGAAGAGACCATGAATGATGACAAGCCGCTGGATGAGATAGTCAGGGAAAAGGACAGAGGCTTCCACTGGGAGTATGTGGCCATCGGCGTCATCATTATCGGTGCTGCAGGATTCTTCTGTTACAGATATCTGAAGAAGAAAAAGACAAAAGCCGGTGAAGAAGTCAGGCAGATTTCACCTGAAGAAAAGATCAATCTGGATAACATCATGAAGATCCGCATGATCTACAGGCAGTACATCTCCCATCTGAGGAAAAACGGCATCCAGATCAACAGGGGAACCACAACCGAGGAACTGCTGGACCGTTCAAGGGAAACTGCAGCAGAAGATGAATCGGAACCGAATCCGGAGAATCTGGAAGCCGGAACCGAGGCAGAGGAAAAGCTGAGGGAAATCTACATCAGAGCCCGCTACGGAGCTCCCGAGTCCATTACTCCGGAAGATGCCACCGAGGCTGTCAGACTGCTAGCCGAGATCACTGAACCCAAGGAGTGACCGTGGTCAGAGCGTAAAGCCCTGCCACCTGTCCATGATTTCGTATAGTTTAAGATAGGGCTCGTCAATCATCCCTATGTTGTCTCCGAACTCCATCAATCTGGTTGAGGAAGCGTTCTGTTCGAACACGGGAAGTCCTTCGCCGTTGGGATTGCCGGTCCTTGCGAAATTGGCCCAGTAGCTGTTCATAAGCGAACTCAGGCTGCGGTCTGCATCGCTGTAGAGCTTGGATTCTTCCGGGATTCTGCCGAAAGCATAGATGAGCTCTCCGCTGTGCCAGCTGCCCAGGCTCCTGTTGTCCATGGAGAAGAGGTACTCGTAGGTCGGAATCCCCTCTTCGGAAGCCAGCCGGTTGAGACAGTAGTGCGGATAGTTGAAGAACACGGCTCCGTAGACTTCTGCCCAGTATTTGTCTGCTTCGTCATCTGTGCTTGCAGGATAGGCGGCAAGCACATCATCGGCAGCATCCCTGAAGTAGGCTCGGATCTTGGACTCGTAGTTCTTCATGTTTGCCTTTCCGAAAATGATGAACGGACCGCTCTCCTCAAGATTGAATCCGTGCAGCAATGCCTCTTCATTGTGGATACCCTGCTTCCTCAGTTCGTAAGGGGATGCCGGAAGCACATAGCCGTCTACGGTGATGTGATGCTGTGAGGAAAGCTCGCCGACCAGGGTCGATGCATCGAGCTTTCTAAGGTCCTCTGCCGAAGAGCAGCTGTATCTGGCCTTCAGAGAGTTTCCGGATCTGAGAGCCGACTCCAGCGTCCTGTAAGAGTGCGGCGGATTGACGGAAGAGACCGTGCTGCTTTCCAGTATGGCTCTTCTGAACAGGCCCTTTGCAAGCGGAGACACGCAGAGGGCATCCACACACACCGAGCCGGCGCTCTCACCCACGATGGTCACATTGTCCGGATCTCCTCCGAAGGCGACGATATTGTCGCGGACCCACTGAAGGGCCTTGATCTGGTCCAGAAGCCCGTAGTTGCCCGTGGTACCGTCCTCTTTCAGAAGCTGTTCGTCTGCATAGAAACCGAACACTCCGAGACGATAGCCCATATTGACCGTGACTATGCCGTTTCTTGCAAAAGTCGCGCCGTTGTAATCCTTGTACCAGGGCTGGCCGGTCTGCAGAGATCCGCCGTGGATGTAAACCAGAACGGGCAATCCGCTCTGCTTTCCGGCAGGTTTCCAGACATTGATGTAGAGGCTGTCTTCACTTACGGGCGGCCTGTAGTTGTCCTTGAGAGATATCTTGTAATCGTGGTAGCCGATTATGCGTACAAGCGAGTCATAGATGGGCAGATTTGTGGTCTGCATGGACATGGGTGCAAAGGATGCGCACTCAAGAACGCCTTCCCACGGCTCGGGATCCTGCGGGGCTCTCCACCTCAGGTCTCCTACCGGGGGCTTGGCATACGGAATACCGGCAAAGACCTCTACGCTTTTGTCCGCTGTATACACCCCGCTGACTTTTCCGAACTGTGTATTGATAGCTTCGGTGGCCACGGGCTTGGAAGCATCGGAGGCCGGAACTGCCTTGACTGGAGGCCAGGATATAATCAGTACCGCAAAGAAGAGAGCGATATAGAGCACCCAAGCGATGAGCTTGAGGACCCACATCTTTGAAAATACGTGCTTGAAGAAAAACGGAAACACAGCTGCAACGAACAGAAAGATGAGCCACCCCAACATGGTGTTGTGATTGAGTTCTAGAACAGCTGCAAAAAGTGTTGTCAGTATGCCGTAGAAGATCCAGAATGCAATCTTCATATCTCAATGTCCTCACCGAGGAAGTATTTTGCACAGAATTTGTCCATGTACTCGATGAACAGCCTCTGCTTGTCGGGATCGCATATGAGCATGTGGCCTGACTTCTCATAGACAAGACCCACATTGGTCACATTATGCTCTTTAAGGGCTTGCTCGAGGACAAGACGGCTTGCCGGCGGCACTATGCCGTCCAGAACGCCGTAGGCAAAGAGGATGGGAACACTGTCATCGGTAATGTAGGTGTAAGGCGATACCTTCTTCCAGTACGCCTCGGCACTGCCGTCCTTGACCATCTCTTCTGTGACCTCTTCCCCAGAGAACTGGCTGATCCAGGCAGCATCGGCCTTGTAGGAACCGTTGAGGCCCGTGGATTTGAGCATGAGCTTGTGAAGCTCGCCGTTGCGCCAGATGGAGGGCTCGAAGGTCGAGGGCCCGGACTGCTGGAGGATGAACTTCACGGGAAGAGCGGGATCTGCGTCGGCAACGTCGAATCCGTACATCATGGCCTGGCAGGCGCCTGCGGAGAAACCGTGGGTGGCCATGTCGACAAGGTTTATTCCTATGTCGGCTTCTGCGCATCTGGCCTTGATGGCCCCTACTGCAGCCCTGACCTGGCTGTTGACCAGCATGATGTTGGTATCAGTGGTATCGGTCTTGAGGGTATAGCTGATAGTGGCTGCGGTATAGCCCTTTGATGCGATGTTGCGGCACCAGAGTTCTCCGTCGTTCTTGCTTCCGCTCTGCCAGCTTCCGCCGTGGATAAAGAGAATCAGATGAGTGGCCTTGGGGTCGGTCGTGTCCTCGGGAAGGTAGAGATCATAGACCTCGCGCTCGCCCTCGCCGTATCTGAGGTCGGTCAGGACAGTGCCGTTGTATTCCACCTGGAGAATGCCGTTTGCATCCATCCACTTGCTGCGTGCATCAATGGTTGCAAAGCAGCTCGGAAAGAGCTGAAGAACGGCAAGCCCTAAGGCAACGATAATCCCTTTTATTCCAATCGGTTTCATTTTTCCCCCTACTTTACCTTTTTCGGCCATCGTCAGTACCTCGATGGAGATTGAAGTCCTATGATCTTGGATGCAATCAGCATTACTACCCCGGAAGCAAGGATTCCGGCACTGATATAGATGTCGGCCTTGGTCACTTCGCCTACCATGGCCCTGTAACCGCTGTACATGAAGATGCTTGCCCAGAGGCTCAGTCCACCGGTGACGGCCAGTGCCGACCCGGTGATATCCAAAGCCATTAGCTTCTTTGCAGTCTGCAGATCTCCCTGATGTCTGGACCCGACTCCGAAACCGATGAAGGTGTTCTGGAGCTGGAACTTCTTTACCTCTTCCTTTGTGAATGAGGCATTGTCCGAAGCATAGAGTGCGGTGCAGACCAGCAAGGCCAGAAACAGGATTGCAAGTGCTTTCTTCATACTTTTTATATACATCGCACGATGGGAACATTCAAGCAGGTTTTGTTATATAGCCTGTCTTCACAACAGCGCTCCGAAGCTTTAGAATCAAGACATGAACTTCCGAATCCCGTTATGGCTCAGAATCACCATCGCCGCCCTGCTCGGCATTGCCCTGCTTGCCGTCATCTTCACCGGCGGGAAGATGCTTCTGGACATCTGGACCAACGCTCAGAAATAGTTTGAGAACTCATTCGAGCTATAGTAGAATTGGAAGACAGCAGGAGAGACGATGCAGAACTTCACATACAACATCCCCACGATCATTAACTTCGGAATCGACCAGCTTTCCCATCTGGCCGACCTCAGGGAGTCCGGGGACAGAGTGCTCTATGTCTACGGCGGCGGCTCGATCAAAGCCAACGGGCTCTACGACAGATCCATGAAGATCCTCAGGGATGCAGGACTTGAAGTATACGAGCTTGCGGGAATAGAACCCAATCCGAGGATCCAGACCATCCGCGAGGGCGTGAATATCTGCAGAAACAAGATGGTGGACATGGTCCTGGCCGTCGGCGGAGGATCCGTAATCGACAGCGCCAAGGTCATAGCTGCAGGCGCCTGTTACGACGGCGACCCGTGGGACCTGGTCATCAAGCCCGAGCTGATTTCGGAATGCCTTCCCATCTATACGGTTCTCACCATTGCCGCAACAGGAAGCGAGATGGACACGTTCGCAGTCATCTCCGACCTGACAAAGAATGAGAAATGGGGAACCTGGTCCGATTTCTTCGCTCCCAGGATGTCAATCCTGGACCCGACTCTCACCTACAGCGTCCCCAGAAGGCAGACCAGCGCCGGTGTGGCCGACATCATGAGTCATACACTGGAGAACTACTTCAACAACGAGAAGGGAGCCTACCTTCAGGCACGTCTGGCTGAGGGAATTCTCAAGACCCTCATCAACTACGGTCCCATAGCATTGGAACAGCCCGACAACTACGAGGCCAGGGCGAATCTGATGTGGAGCTCGTCGCTTGCCATCAACGGGCTTCTGTCCTGCGGATCAAATGTCGGCTGGGCGGTACACCCCATGGAGCACGAACTCTCGGCATTCTATGACATCACACACGGCGAGGGCCTTGCCATCCTCACCCCTCACTTCCTGGAATTCGCCCTCAACAAGGACAATGTCTGGAAGTATGTAGAGTATGCCAAGAACGTGTTCGGCATCACCGAAGGAACCGAGATGGAGATCGCACGCGATGCGATCCGTGCAACCAAGGATTTCTTCAAGCGCATGAGGCTGCCCTCCACCCTCTCCGAACTGGGAATCGATGACGAATACTTCGACATCATGGCAGAAAAGGCGGCCGCAGGCTGCTTCGGAACTTTCGTCGAGCTTACCAAGGACGATATCATCTCGATCTTCAGGGCATCGCTCTGACATGCTGCTGCAATGGGCTTTCTGATGGATAGTTACATCACTGGTGAGAGAATCTCACACCTACGCGAGGAGAAGGGCCTGTCCCAGCTGGAACTGGGAGAGGCTCTGGGCGTGAGCTGGGATACCGTGTCCAAGTGGGAAGATGATACCGTGCACCCCGATATCTCCATGCTTAACGACCTTGCCAAGGCCCTCGGAGTATCGATCGACCAGCTTCTCGAGGATGTTGAAATAGTAAATTCCAATCAGGGAATCGACATCAATGAATCCGCCTTCCATGTCTGTCCGGTCTGCGGAAACATCATCACAAGTGCCGGCAACGCACAGGTCTCCTGCTGCGGGGTAAGTCTCCCCGCCCTTGAGAGCGAAATCTGTGACGACGAGCACATGATCGAGTATGAGGAATCCGACGGCGAATACTATGTGACCGTCGAGCACGAGATGACCAAGAGCCACTACATCTCGTTCCTGTCCTGCGTCGGCAGCGATGCGGTCCATATTGCAAAAACCTACCCCGAATGGTACTGCCAGGCAAGATTCCCGGTTTCGCCCAAGGCAAAGCTCTACTGCTACTGCAACCGCCACGGCCTGTTCCGCAAGGACATCAGGGCCGCCCGAAAGCATGACGAGTTCGCGGATCTTCCGGATTTATAGTCTTTTGCATTTTTGTATGACACATTGACACGATTCGTCAGATTCATCACAATCACCGCATGGATCTTTTTGACAAGTTTTCAGACAAAAACAGCAATTATCAGAAGGCATTGGATGCCCGTAGTGCCGATATATACCCCTATTTTCACTGTCTCGAGTCCCGTCAGGCTCCGGAAGTCATCATGGAAGGCAAGCGCCGCATCATGCTGGGGTCCAACAACTACCTCGGACTGACCTCCGAGAAGTCGGTCATCGATGCCGGAATCAAGGCCCTCGAGAAGTACGGAACCGGCTGCTCGGGCTCCCGCTTCCTGAACGGAACGCTGGATCTGCACCTCAAGCTTGAAAAAGAGCTCTCTGCATTCCTGCACAAGGAAGCCGCAATGACATTCTCCACCGGATTCCAGAGCAACCTGGGTATCCTGAGCGCCATCTGCACCAAGGGCGACTACATCATCTGCGACCGCGAGAACCACGCCAGCATCTACGACGGCGCAAAGCTCTCCTACGCCGAGATGGTCCGCTACTTCCACAACGATATGGACAGCCTCGAGCGTGTTCTCAACAAGCTGGGCTCCGATACCCCCAAGCTCATCGTAACCGACGGAGTCTTCTCCATGAGCGGCGATATCGCCAAGCTCCCTGATATCGTGGATCTTGCCCGCAAATACAACGCCAGAATCATGGTGGACGATTCCCACGGTGTCGGAACAGTCGGCGAAGGCGGCAGAGGAACTGCCTCCTACTTCGGTCTCGAGGACCAGGTGGACATCATCATGGGAACCTTCAGCAAGTCCTTTGCAAGTCTCGGAGGCTTTGCGGTGGCTTCGGAACCAGTTATCGACTACATGTGCCACATGTCCAGGCCCTACATCTTCTCGGCAAGCCTGCCACCTGCAAACGCAGCCACCGCAACTGCCGCACTGGAGTACCTGGTTGTACATCCCGAACTGAAGGACCAGCTCTCAACTGTCGCCGGATGGCTCAGAAGCGCTCTTGCCGAGCGCGGAGTAAGGTTCAAGGAAACCCTCACCCCGATTGTCCCGATCTACACCACCGACAGATTCACCACGCTGCGCATAGTCCGCGATCTCTACAACGAGGGAGTGTTCGTCAACGCCGTACTTCCCCCTGCCACCGCCGAGAACGAGTGCCTCATCCGCACAAGCCTCATGGCAAACATCAGCCGCCCCCTCATCGAGGAAGCTGCCGACAAGATTGCCGAGGTGCTGGGAAGGTATCTGTAGATTTACTGTCAAAAAGCTTCATCATAGTTATCAGGTTTTATTCCAAGCCATATGCTATAATGGCAATATGCTTAAATACCTTGACTATGAGATGCTGATAGAGCTGTACAACAGCAATAGCATAACTACTGCCGCACAACGTCTTTATATCACCCAGCCTGCATTGACGAAATGGATTCACAGGCTCGAAAACGATTTGGGTGTAATACTCGTGAACAGAAATACAAAAGGAGTTGAATTCACCCCCGAAGGCGAACATCTCGTGCACTTTGCCTCTCTTGCTATGGAGAACTATAGGACCGAGCTACTCCAGCTCCAAGGCCTCAAGGAACAGCATGACAATACTGTCTCCCTCATGGGAGCAGGTTCACTTGTAACGCATTTCCTTCCGAAAATGCTTGGAATCTTCAAAGATCAGAACAAGGATGTCCAATACAGACTGCGTTTCAGTGGCAGCAACACCGTAGCAAAAGAAGTTTATGACGGATCCACATCCCTTGGATTCATCAGAGGAGAACCTTGGACAAAATGTGAGAAAGCCGTAATCAGAACAGAATATGCCGCAATTGTGTCCAGAGATCCGATAAAAATGGAAATGCTCCCCTATCTCCCCAGAATAGATGCCGCATTGAGCGACAGTGCCAAGATGTTCATAAACAACTGGTGGAGGGACAATTATGCCATTTCACCGACAATTGCAATGATTGTTCCGAATATTGCGACCTGTGTTCAGATGGTTCAAGAAGGTCTTGGCTACAGTATTATCATCTCTTCGGATGTTTATGAAGGAATCAAGGGGCTGAACATCTACCCGCTTCTGGACAAAAAGAAGAAATACGTCAAAAGAAACGACTACATGATTTGGAACAAGGACTATGAGAAGAACTCGGCAACCCTGTCATTCATGGAATTCGCTTTCGATTACTTCAAGAGCACTCAGGAAAAGAAACTACCCGAATAACGAAAAAGGACCCGGCAGAAACTCCACCGGGTCCAGAGCTGGGATTGTTATGGGAAAAATTACTTGTTTGCTTTCATCTCAGCGAACTGAGCAACCTTTGAATTGAGGGCCTTCTTTACCAGAGCCATGTCGGAACCTACGGTGAACATCTTGCATCCGAGATTTCTTACATAGTCGAAATCTTCCTGTGAAGTAAGTCCACCAAGACCGGCATCACCCAGAATGACCTTTGAAGCGGAGATTCTTCTGCAGAGACCCTCGACAATCTTCCTGACCTCCGGAGTGACCTTTCCACCATATCCGAGATCCAGAGAAAGATCTCTGGCTCCTATGCGCAGGACATCGATTCCGGACTCAAGTATCTCGTCAAGATTATCGATTCCTTGTTGACTCTCAATCATTCCTATGCACATAACATTCCGGTTTACGAGCTCCAGGTATTTCTCATCGGGGACATAGCCGTATTTCGAAGCTCGGGCAGAATCACCGTAACCTCTGTGACCGACCGGTGCGAATTTCACTTCATTGACCGCATGTCTGGCCTGTTCGGCGGTATCTATATGGGGAAAAATGACTCCCATGACACCTGCCTCAAGCACCTGGAGAATCAGGCCATCCTCATGACTGGGAATCCTCATGATGGGAACTGCACCGCCAAGCTGGACGGCACGGAAGAGGTTCTCTGCAGATTCGATGTTATGAACGAAATGCTCGCCTTCGATGAAGACATAGTCCAGTCCGGAATATGCAGCCATCTCGGCAATCAACGTCGATCTGCTTCTGACCTGGCAACCCAGAACGGGCTCGCCAGCTTTCATTTTGTCAAACATCTTGTTTTCTTCAATGAGATTCATTGCAAAAGCTCCTTTATTTTACAACCACGGCAGGTTCTTCGACCTCAAGGCCGTTGATAACTGCATAGCAGCCCCTGGCGGCAGCCATCGAAGCCCTTACAAGGGAATCTTCCGAACTGCCTGCATTGTGAGGCGTCATAATGACGTTTTCGAATCCGAACAGTGGATTATCCATCGATGTCGGTTCCTCGACGGTAACATCGAGCCCTGCCCCTGCGATGCGGTTCTCCTGCAGGGCCCTGATGAGGGCAGCCTCATCCACAATCGTACCGCGTGCGGTATTGATGAAGAATGCAGTCGGCTTCATACATGCGAACTCGGACTCCCCTATGCTGTTCTTTGTTTCCGGAGTTGCCGGAACATGAACGGAAATGAAATCAGCCTGTGAGAAAAGCTCCTTTTTTGAGGAAACAAGCTCAATCCCTGGAATTGAACCCGGCTTCACATAAGGGTCATAGGCAATAACGTTCATTCCAAGGCCGTTCTTGCAGATTCCAGCAGTGATCGAACCGATATGACCCATTCCCACCAACCCCAGAGTCTTCCCCTGGAGTTCAATTGCCTTGACTTTGCGTCCCTTGTCAAACTGATTCGACTTGTAGAGGTCCTCTCTGATTTTGATCTTCTTAGCAAGAGACATAATGAGAGTCACGGCATGCTCTGCAACTGCAACGCTATTGGTGCCCACGTTGCGCAGGACCGTGATTCCGTGTTCCCTGCAGTAGTCGACATCTACGCTGTCCACTCCTGCTCCATGGCGGGCAATGACCTTGAGGTCTGTTGCTTTCTCAAGCACGTCCCTGCTGAGCACTGCAAGTCTTGCAATGACAGCCTGACATCCCTGAAGATCTTCGACAAGTATGGCAGGGTCTATCCCACGCCCGTATTTGACGGTTACTCCTTTCGAACGAAGCCAGTCCATGCCCTTATCCGACATGGATTCGGTAACAAGCAAAGTAAAACTCATATCACGCCTCCTTTATCGCCGGCTTTTTCCTGTGAAGCAGGTATTTCACAATGGCATATACAATGAAGAATATCGTCATGAGGATGAGAATCAGCGAAAGCGGTCTGGTGAAGAAGATTCCCATTCCGTTCTCCGTGATAATCATCGACTGGAAGAACGCATTCTCGACCGTTGAAGTGAGAATCAATGCAACGACAATCGGCGTTACCGGGAAGCCACCTTTCTTCATGAAGAAAGCGATCGTTCCGATGACAAGGGCCGTCATGATGTCGAAGTAGCTGTTTCTGATTGCATAACAGCCGATTATCACCAAGGATGCAACGACTGGACAGACAAGACCTTTCGGGATTCTCAGGACATGCACGAAGCCTTTCAGACCGCCCATTGCAACGAAGTACATCATGAGGTTGATGACGAACAGACCTATCAGGATGCTGTAGACAACTCCAGGCTGGTCATTGAAGATGTTCGGCCCCGGAGTCAGGCCGTGAAGCATCAGGGCTCCGAGAAGGATAGCCGTAGATGAGTTTCCGGGAACACCAAGTGCCATTGTAGGAATCAGGGTTCCGCCGGTAACTGAATTGTTTCCGCTTTCTGAGGCTGCAACACCCTCGATGGCACCATGACCGAATTCCTCGGGATGCTTGGAAGCTCTCTTGGTCTCGTTCCAGGCCATGAAACAGGAAATAGCAGAACCTGTTCCTGGAATAATACCGATGATTGTACCGATTATACTTCCTCTGGCAATGGCACCGACTGTCTTCCTCCTTTCTTCCTTATCCGGGAAGAGTTTTCCGGAGAGCTTTCCTTCGAACTTGGCCTGCCTTTTGGCCTTAGGTAGACACATATTGATGATCTCAGGAACAGCGAATAGACCTACCAACGTCGGGACCAGCTCCAGTCCACCTAGAAGATTGACGTTGCCGAACGTGAAACGCGGGAAACCGGTGATGATATCCATTCCAATCGTAGCAAGGAAGATACCGAATCCACCTGCAACAAGGGCCTTGACCATGCTCTTTTCATCAAGAGAGCAAATAATGCTCATTCCGAAAAGACCAATCGCAAAGAATTCGGGAGGACCGAATCTCAGAGCGAACTTCGCAAGAAGCGGTCCGAAGGAAATCAGAACGATGGCTGAGAACAATCCGCCTATTGTGGATGCCCATACACTCATTCGCAGAGCGTTCCAGGCTTTTCCTTTTTTTGCCAGCGGAGCTCCATCAAGAACGGTGGCAGCGGCGGCAGGTGTTCCTGGGATACCGAGAAGAATTGCGGAAATGGATCCGCCGTATTCAGCACCGCAGTAGCTTCCGCACATCACCAACATGGCATAAGCCGGGTTCATTCCAAAAGTAACGGGAACAAGCAGTGATAATGCCAAAGTACTGGTAAGACCTGGAATGGCTCCGAACACGATACCCATGCACAGACCAAGGAACATGGAGATGATACCGCGAATAGAAAAAACAATGCCCAATGCGCTTAACATCTATCCCCTCCTTATCCTATATATACATGCAACCATGCAATAAACACGCCATATGTAACTGCCGTAGCGACTGCAGCCGTTGGTATCACTTTTTTCCAGCTGATGCCGGAGAGGAATCCGATGGCACAGATGACTATCGGCATTGAAATAAAGAAATTTATCAGTTTGAACGAAACGAAGAACAGAAGAATGATTGCAATCTTGATTGCAGAAACAAGGCTTTCATGCGCATCAAGCCAAGAAACGGTACCTTCGCCTTCCTGATTTGCGGGAATGGGAGACCCTTCCTTTTCCTTTCCCCTGTTCTTGAAATACTTGACCAGACTTTTGGTCAGAACAACCAACGAGAAAATTATCATTATCCCGAATGCAACCAGCGGCATCCACTTTGCATTGGGTTTTCTGAAAGACTGAGTATATATCGAACCTGCAATGCCCAACGCAAGCATGAAGGAACTTACAATAATCTCATACAGCATATCTTTCCTCCGAAAAAATTTTGGGTGGCCGTGCCTGAATAGCAGAGCCACCCAAAACGGTCTCATTCAACAGAGATCTGAAAATCACCACGGTTCTTTCTTATAGAACTCTGAATACATCTCGAACAGGTTCTCATGTGCAGCCTTGAATTCCTCGGCATCCATGTATCTGAGCATTGTGCCGTTATCTGCTGCGTACTTCTGATAATCGGGATTGTTGACCATCTGCTGAATTGCATCTGACCAGAATTTGATTGCTGCTTCGCTCATGCCCTTCGGTCCAACGATTCCGCGCATTCCACCCATGACCAGATTGATTCCGTTCTCGGTGAAAGTCGGGATCGTGTTGAAAGCAGGCTCTCTCTCATCACTACCCATTGCAAGACCGATAACCTGATCCTGCTCCAGATAGTTGAGAACTGCATAGGCTGATGTCATTGCACAGTAGACATGTCCGCCAAGAACTGCAGCAGCTGAAGAAGCGGTATCCTCAAAAGGGACATCCTTGACTTCGATTCCTGCGTACTCTGCGAAGAGCTTGATTGCAATGTACTCGTCTCCGCCTGTTCCTGTATGAGCCATTGTGACCTTGCCCGGATTGGCCTTTGCATAGGCAATCAGATCCTGGAGGTTGTTGATGCCCCATGAGTTGTTCTTTGCGATGATAAGAAGCGGCGGTTCATAGGTAATGTTTCCGAGGTATGTGAAATCTTCAACACCGAAGGTTGCATCGCCTGAAACGATTGAAGCTGTTGCTGAAGGAATGTTCAGAACGCCGATCGTGTATCCGTCAGCAGGCTTTGAAAGAAGTGTGCTCCATCCGATGAGTCCTTCTGCTCCCGGGAGGTAGACGGGCTCAAGAGACTGGCCGATGATGCCCTCGAGGTAAGGCTGGAATGCACGGAACATTCTGTCCGAGCCGCCGCCGGCCTTGTAGGAAATGATGATCTCAGCCTTTCTGTTCAAAGAGAAGGTTTCATCAGTTGTTTTCTGTGCTTCACTGGCACCGCCTGCAAAGAGCAGCGAAGAAGCCAGAATAAGAATCAAACAAACAAGAATTCCTTTTTTCATATTAGTGCTCCTTTTTATTTTTTTGGCCCAAGCCAAATTACCAAATTAAACTGCCACTCCCAGAAGCGGTGCATGCTGCTGGGCTCCGAAAACATCCGTATTCCCGATATCTCCGGCCGGTACCGGACGCGGGAAGGCAATCTTGATTGCCAGCGCCACATCGCAGTAGACGACCGTAATCTTCTTTACGTCTATTCCGTAAAGATCCGATACCAACTGCGGGGTGATTATCCCCTTGTTCTTGACCCGCTCGTAATACTCGGGGACCTCGAACATGACATCCAGAGTCTGATTGAACGGTCCTGCGTTCTTGCTTCTGACCAGTCTTGCCAATTCACTCAGTTTAGCCATTTCAACCCCCTCAGCACTCGACCATCTCAATTCTGAACGGTTCAAGCGGATCATCGATCCAGATGACATGGTTCATATTGAATCTGAACACTTCGCCCACCGGGATATCGGTCGGCGAGAATGGGAAGGCGATGTTTCCCGCATTGCATCTTCTTCCCTCGAAATCGGTATGAAGGATTAGGCTGCGGGCAATTCCGATGATGACATTGGCCATGTCCTGGGTAGGAGCCACTATATCCACCACTATTCCAATTTCCGTTGCAGGTCCTGGATTCTGCTCCATGCATCCCATCACACCGTCTCTTCCATATCTGAAGAAGGTGATCTTGTATGCATCGGGATCGAGTCCCAGAACATCCTTAACTCTCTCGTTTGTAGTTTTTCTGATCTTTTCCAAATACTCGTCGAGAATGGAAATCAAGCCAGGATCGTGGGTGCCGCCTATGGTGATTGCCCTGAATCCCAGACTCTCCACACCCTCGAGCTTAACGGAGTAAGGCTTGGGCAGGAATCTGCTGCCTGTGACCTTGACGCGCCTGTCGTCGATCTGCTCGTAGGTACACTGCTGGACATCGATTATTCCGTCGGGTTCTGTTATCTGGAACGGATTGACGTTCTCATACAAGGTATGGGCCGCGGCGTTCACACGTCTGACATGTTTGATCGGATTCGGGGGATCAAGGATGAATGAATCACCGTCGATATGGGCGACCATGGAGTCATGGGACTTCGGGAACGAGCACGCTGCGCCGCACTCGATAATCTTTGAAGCATGCCACACGGGTCCGGGATTGCATCCCAGCATGAGTGGAACGGCAGCATAGATCGATGTGTCAGTTGCTCTTCCGCAGAGGACTATCTGCGCACCTTCGCTGATGGCCTTCTGAATCGGCTCCGGGCCCATTGCAGCGGTTATGTGCCTTGAATTGAGAATCGTTTTCTCATCAAGCTGCTCATTCCAATCAAGAGGGCTGATTTTCCCTTCCTTCAGCTTTGAGAGAACATACCGGGGATCCTGTTCGCTGTGAATCAGGGCTATCTTGGCACTGAGGTTTTCTTCTTTCAGGATTTCCTTGATTATATCGAATAGCCAAGCAATACCTTCATCAGAACCGGATCCGCCGCTTGATCCGAAGATTAGGGGTATCTTGTGAGATAGGGCTGCCTTCACAAGAAGTCTGGCATCGCGTTTTGTAGCCTGTCTCGAACATATTGCCTTTCCCATTCCAAGATAATTTGGACCCGGATCACAGGAACCGCAGTCACAGCCAAGGAATGCAGGATTCTGTTTCAGAGCGGTATTAAGGGATTCTTCTGGGAAACCATATCCCAGAATTCCTGTTGCCGCATACATCGTTACTTTCATTAAAGCACCCCACGTAAAAAGCTATTTTCAGTATGGGGGACTGGCTTAGAAATGTAAAATTCAAAAAAATCATCTTATGCCATAACTTTTGGTTATGACTTTTTCTTTGATTTCAATTCGCTTCTATAGTGATTTACAAGACAGCCGTCAAGAAGAATTGCCCTCTCCTCATTGTTAAGAGGGGCGAAATCCAGGTTGAGTTCCTCAACAGATCCTTCATGAAGAATTAGCCCTGTTATTGAGGAAACACCTTCTTCAACTGCTTTCCTCAGCCCCGGGATGAATACATATGAGCCCACCTTGAGCTTCTCGATTGAAGAGGCAGTAAACGGAAACAGGCCCCAGTTGATGAGGTTTGAGCGGTATCGTTTCGTAGCATACTCAAGACAGATATTCGCACATCCGCCGAGTACCCGCTGGCATGTTGCCGCATATTCGCGGGCAGAACCGTCCCCGGGCTTTCTGGAAACCACGACGCTTCCGGAGGTAGTCTCAGCCCAGTCGATGTCCACATCATAGCCCTCCACAAGAGCGGCAAGCTTTTCGTTGTCGTTCGACCTCTCCTTGATGGCTCTGGCTGTCGGAACGTAATTCGGGTCGCGGTTGGCCAGAGTGAAATCGGCAAGCCTGACCAGATTGGAACGGTAGGAAGTGCTCTCCCCGCCTGGAATCAGTTCGTCGGTTGTGGTGACAGGGTCATCCAGGCGGCAGGCAACCTCAAGAAACAGATTCTGCTTAAGACCCGGAATCTCGGGAATAGGAGTAATATTCGGTCCCATCTTCAATTCGGTTTTCGGCTCTGCCCTTCCTACGCAGTCCAGCCGGCGGCCTTGATATATTGAATTATCAAATGAATAGACCCTATTCCTATATTCGATATCGGTCAAATCCGTGGCTGGAGTTATCCGCCCGCCGTTAATAGCAGTCGCAGCAATCGAGCGGGCATCCATCAGGGCAACAGCGGTCAACTGTCCGTCTTTGGGCTTGGATCCGTCTCTGCTTGCAAAATTCCTGGTCACGTGGCGCACCGAGAAACCCATCTGTGAGGGGATGTCGCCCGCACCGAAACAGGGCCCGCAGAAAGCTGAGCGGATGTCCACGCCGGCCTTCATTATCGTCATAGCGACACCGGAGGAAATCATCTGCTCCATGATGGGCATGCTTGCAGGATACACATGCATTGAGAACTGTCCGTTGCCTATGGTTTTACCATCCAGAATATCAGCAACTGCACAGAGATTCGTGTACAGTCCGCCTGCACATCCTGCTACAATTCCCTGATCCACTACCATTCGACCATTGCGGACCTTGTCCAGAAAATTAAACCTCAGACCGAACTTCTCCATCTGTCTGTTGCACTCTTCTTCAGTGGCGTGAAGAATATCCTTGGTGTTTCGGTTGAATTCATCTATCGTATATACATTGCTCGGATGGAACGGCATTGCAATGACGGGAACAAGCTCTGAAAGATTGATTAGGATGGCCCTGTCGTAATAAGCCTTCTCTGCAGGATGCATCTCCACGAAATCGGCCTGCCTGCCATGGATGGCGAGGAATTCCTCGACCTGAGAGTCCGTCTCCCAGATACTGCTAAGACATCCTGCCTCGGTGGTCATGCAGTCCACCCCGTTTCTGAAGTCAACCGACATGGACTTTATACCTGGACCGCAGAACTCGATGATCCTGTTCTTGACGAACCCTTTCTTGAAGACCTCGCCGATTATGGTCAGTGCCAGGTCATGAGGTCCAACACCGGGACGGATGGCACCGTCGAGATAGCAAAGCACTATTTCCGGATAACTGATGTCATAGGTTTTGCCCACCAGCTGCTTTACGACTTCCCCGGCGCCCTCTCCGATGGCAATGGTTCCGAGAGCGCCGTAACGGGTGTGACTGTCCGCTCCAATGATCATCTTTCCGCAGCCGGCCTGGGTCTCGCGCATGTACTGATGAAATATAGTTGTGTGGCTGGGCATTTTCTGTCCGCCGTACTTCCTGACTGCGGAATAGTTGAAGACATGGTCGTCCTCATTGAAGCTTCCCGCCATCATACAGAGACTGTTGTGACAGTCCGTCATGATGAACGGAAGGTCGAAGGACTCTATCCCGCATGCGATTGCGGTCTGGAGTACACCCATGTATGTCATATCATGCGCACCGAGGACATCGAACCTTATGGCCAACTTGTCCATATTATCTGAAGTGTTGTGGGTCTTCAGCACGGAATAGGCCATCGTTCCCTGTTTCGCTGAAAGCATTTCAGATTCTGAAGCGAAATCGGCGTCCACTAAAGTCCTGCCATTTATCAGAAAAACACCCTTTTGAATCAATCTAATCATGTATGAAATGATAAAGGGATTAGTTTCCTGATGGCAAGAAAAGAATTCAACCTAATTTCCATTGGCCTATACGTTGACAATATGGACACACTTGTGTACCATTTAATCAACGAGGAACAAGGATGAACTTCTATTCAATACGAGACCTGAGAACCGACTCCAAATCTCTTTGGCAGACCATTGAACAAGGTGATGAAGCAATCATCACCAACAACGGAAAACCTGCAGCGGTAATGATCAGCATTCCTGACGGATACTTCGATGAGGCAATCCAGACAATCCGTCAGGCAAGAGCAATCATTGCACTGAACAGCATGAGGATGCGTGCAGCCCGAAACGGTTTCAAATCCGAGGAAGAAATCAACAGCCTCATTTCGGAAGCCAGAGGAGAATCACAGACGTGAACGTAGTACTGGATACCAATATCATTGTATCCGCAGTCTTGTCTCCCGGCAGGAATGCAAGCGATATTCTTCTTGCAGCAATCACCGGGAGATTCGCTCTGTACTATGACTATCGAATCGCTGAAGAGTACTACAAAGTCATGCACTACCCTAAATTCGGATTTGAAGAATGGGAAATCGATGCAATTCTCGATCCGTTACTTAAGCATGGAATCCCCATCCATGCCCGAGCACTTCAGGGGATACAGTTTACAGACGAATCAGACCGGAAATTCTATGAGGTTGCAAAAACAGTCGGAGCCATTCTCGTTACCGGGAACCTCAAGCACTACCCTGCCGACGGCACGGCATTAAGCCCATCTGACTTCCTTGCTCTTCTTGCATCGAACTGAGTAAACAAAGCTCAAATTATCACTGAGATTACCCGTAGATAATCAACGCAATGATATCCAACGGTTCGTCATTGGGATTGTTGATTCCGTGGCCTGTTCCACTGGGAGTGAACGTCACGTCGCCGGGTCCGATCGGAACGATGGTACCGTTGTCGTTGTATTCTGCCTTACCGGAAAGAACATAATAAATCTCGGTGTCTCCCTCATGCATGTGGAAACCGATTCCCGAATGGGGAGCTACCGTCGTATGGGCGAACACCCTTCCCTTGCCATTGAGTTCCTCAACGGTATTGGTAAGGCTTCTTACGGTAATGTATCCATCTGCACCGAACTTGTGCTCGGCTTTTTCAATATGCCTTTCGCCTGCTTTTCTGACCATGATGATGCCTCTCAGTCTTCGTAGTCCATGATGACCTTGGATTCCAGGAACTGAGGATACTCATTGATCCACTTGTCATGGATCGGGCTGTTTGAATAGGCCTCCAGAGCATCCTTCTCCATATCGACGATGATCATCAGATCATATCTGTTGGACATGTTGATGCAGTTCTTGTGAGGGCTGACCTTGTGCACGCCCTTCACTGTTCCAACCATACCTTTGAACAGGTTTCCGATTTCATCTGCAAGGGCGATCTTGTCCTTGACCGTATCATTGAACTTGACTATTACATGATGCTGCATTTATTGACTCCTTTTTCTGTTTGTCTTTTTCATTGAGTTTCAGGAACACTCTTCCTGCACTCGTGGTCACGATATCGTGGAAGAACAATGTGATTACCGGCGGTACGGCGGCAAGCGGCGGGAAATAGCTGCTTGCAAGGATGATTGACAGTCCGAGATTCCTGCATCCGAGAGCAAAGGACATAGATACTGCGTCATGGGTGTCCGATTTCAGCAGGAATCTGCTTGCGAAGAATCCGAGAAGATAACCGAAGACCAGGACTATCAGTACACCGAAGAAGCTCCAGATGAAACCGAATGAGAAGTTTTCCTTCACTGATGCAGTGGAACCGGAAAGGCTGATTATGATTATCAGCAGAAGGGAAATCTTAGTGATGAACTTGATGGGCGGCGCCGCAACTGCAAGCTTTTCCTGCTTGATCCGTGAAACGACCAGAACTCCCGCGACAGATGGGAAGATGACCATCTTGGTCATGCTCCAGATCAGACCCAATGAGTCGATTCGTACAGCTGTTGCGCAGGTGTTCCTGATGATCAGCGGAGTAAGCAGGATGGACAGCATCGTATCGATGACTACAAAGACAATCGAAAGTCCTTTGTTGCCGCCGTAGATGCCGCTCCATATGAAGCTCGTGGTTGCACATGGACCGGCGAAGATCAGAATCAGACCCATGAAGAAATCTGATGAAGGGTCTTCGAAGATCCTGAAAACAGCCCATGCTGCAAACGGGATGACGACATGTCCAAGAAGCAGAAGCAGGAGAATCGCCTTGATATTGAAGGCCTTCCTGCACTCCGAAAGGGACAGTGTCAAAGATGATGCGAAGCAGGCAAAGGCGAACAGCCAGTTCGTGGCAGGCTTCAAGAAAGCGATGTATTTCCCCCAGAAGAAACCTACCACTACACACAGAGGCATGATGAGTTGCATCCATTTTTCAATGAATGAGTTCGCCTTGTTGAAGAATTGCATCAGACGGGAACCTTCACGACAATCTTCTTGATGGGCATCGGCTTGTCCACTGCACATCTGGGCTTGTGTGCATCTTCGGGAGCAAGAACGATGAAATCCCCTGCATTGAGGAACACTTTCCCCGAATGGACAGGCTCTTCATAGAACTCAATGTCGTTTGCCTCGTCATAGGTGACAGCCACCGGCCCGAGCTCTTCCCTCTTGCATACACCGCAGTATTCCATACCTTCGATGACATACTGGACATCGAAGTATTTCTCGTGGGTTTCGAATCTGTTCTCATCCCAACCGAAGGAATCATAGCGCTGGACACTGGCTCTGACCCCTTCTCCAAGCTCGATCCAACCGACAGGGAGCTCAGCGAGATCCTTTCTCTTGAGGAAATCGAATGCGATTCTGAACTTCTTTTCCGAAAGATCATACTTGTACTCAAGACCGTTCTTCAAACTATACATAATCAACTCCTTGTCTTGTCCTTTCTCAGACATTCCATATAAAGCTTGACCAGCATCAGGGCAAACATGCATGAAAGCGGAACCAGCAAAGTCTTGAGTCCGCTCCTGTACGACCCTGTCGCATTGGTAACATTTCCGATGATTACAGGCATTATGATCGTTGCCGCAGTACAGACTCCTATGCAGAGTCCGGAGCAGAACGATGACTTCATGTATTTGTCTTCCTGGGTCGACATCGTCGTCGGATAGATTCCGCTCATCGAGAGTCCGACACAGAAAAGCGCGATCAGAGCTCCTGCCGGTGAGTCCGCATTGACCATAAAGATGAATGAGACTATAAAGCTCAGCCCTAGGAACGCTATGAGGTATGGCTTCTTCACACGGTTCACGAGCGGGATGCATGACAGCCTTCCGATAAGAATTGCAATCCACAGAACGGAGGCCAGATAATTGGATGTCGAGTCAGAAAACAGACCGGTGTATGTAAAATAGGACACCGTATATGTCAGAAGACAGGCTTCCTCACACAGATAGAAGAACATGATTCCGGTGTTGTACCAGTATTTGAAGGACTTCGGGAGTCCGATTGATTCCTTCTCTCTCACCTCCTTGGTCTTTGACATGGAAGAAAGACCGATTAGCGTCACGGCAACGAAGATTCCCGTTGCGATTATGAGGGTCGGAATCCGCCACTTGCTCTGCATGAAGACTGCCATGAGGATAGGACCCGTGACGGCACCGATGGAGAAGAACGAATGCAGGAAGTTCTGCGCAACCGCCCTGTTCCTTGCGGTATGGTTCACAACTATGTTGGTGATGTTGGAATTGACGCCCTTACCTATTCCCACACAGATGAACGACATGAGAAGCAGAGCAGGATTTCCCGTAAGGATCAGGGTGATCAGACCGAACACCGGAGCAATGGCGAGGATGACCGTAGAACGCTTCCTCCCGATGATGAACGGCAGAAGGCCCGACAGGATATTGGCAGCCAGACCCCCGAACTGCATCGCAGAGGACAATACTCCCTGGAAGCTGGCGGAAAAACCATATCCGTAGGTGGGGTTTCTCATATCCTTGAGAATCGACCCCATGGAATTGGCCATGACGCCCGAACAAAAATAGAGGAAATAAGTCCTGAACAGCAGTTGCCTGTCCTCAGGTTTGACTCCAAGCAACTCCGAAAAATTCACGACCGATTTCCTCCATTCTCATAATCAGGGCGGGAGTACTCCCGCCCTGTATTGAAACAATTACTTGATTCTCTTCAGGCAGATGCACTGATGATCTTCAGTAGCGGTTGTCGGGAACAGGAAGAGGTCTCCCTTGCTGTTGACGGCAATGCCGTGAGCCCTGAGCTCGCTGTTGAAGTAACCGATCTGTGCAACGACTTCGAACTTCGGGTTGAAGATCGTGAGATATCCGCCACGTCCGACGCAGTAGATGTAGTCCTTGTCTGCAACGATACCGGAAGGCTGTCCGAGGTTTCCCTTGCAGTATGCGAGGACATTACCTTCGTTGTCGAAGACATGAACTGCGTTCTGGTCTCTGTCGCAAACCCAAATCTGATCCTTGGCATCGACTGTAACGGCATGAACCATGAGGAACTTGCCCGGCTCGTCTCCACGGCCGCCCCATGTCTTGATGAGCTTACCGTCTCTGGAGAATCTGTGGACAGCAACGTTGCCGTAACCGTCGGAGACATAGATATCGCCCTTGGAATCCATTGCGACGTCGGTGGGTCTGTTGAACGGCTCAGCACATCTTACGACAGTAGCTCTCTCTGCTTCTGTAAGTGCGGTGAGTCCGGGTATGCGCATATACGGCTCAGGCGGATAGAGGTTGCCGAGTCTTCTCTGCTCCTCATAGTAGTGTCCGTTGAAACCGGAATCACTTGCCTTTCCTCTGTTTCCCATCTCGACAAGGACATTGCCCTTCTCGTCGAATTCGCGGACGACGTGCATCGGGATATCGGCCATCATGTAGGTATCATCAGGAGTTGCAATACCGAAGTGGCAGATCGTGATGACTCCCCTTCCGAACTCTCCGACATAGTTTCCTTCCGGATCGAGCTTGATGACCGGGTTGGGACATCCTCTGACCTCGAGGTAGACATTGTCATGCTTGTCACAGAAACCGCCGGCTACACTTGCGTAGAACACATGAGGCGGGAGCTTCTTTGCAAAATCAGCGATGAACTCGTATTTGAGACCGCCACCTTCATAGGTGATGGACATGTTTTTTTCTCTGTCGTAATCGCATTTCATTGTCTTCATGAAGTTACTCCTTTTTTATTTGACAAGTTTGAATCTTCTGCAGCAGAAGAAGTTGTTGGCGGCAATCGTCGGCTGGTCATAGTAGAAGATTCCCAGCTCGTTGAAAGTCAGCTCTTTTCCGACGAAGGACTTGCCGAAGGCATCGACGAATCCCTTGTAGTTCTCATAGGGTGCAGTGCCGAAGCCGAGGGTGATAGACTTCTGGCCGGTGACCCCGTCCTTCTCAGGGATCTCGAGACCCAGCTCGGAAACGAGTCTGGCACGGACATCCTTCCTGATTTCATCAAGACCGAAGGACTCTTCGAACTTCAGGAAATATGCCCCGAATTCTTCACTGATTTTTCCTGCGACAAAATCACAGAGCTTCACAGTGACCGGTTTGAGTTCGTGGGAAAGCTTCTCGGCGAACTTCTCGTATTCGGACCAGTCCTTGACCTCATAGGGCATGCCCAAGGAGATGTGTCTCGGAAGGCCTGCGGCTGCAACGCCGACACCGCCCTCAACGGCTCCCTTTCTCATGATGTCGCGGATATAGTTCTCAGCATCGAAGTCTGCAAGCAGACAAAGTGTACCTTTCTTCATTTCATGAACCTCCAGTTATAAGACCAAGCCCGGATACCACAGAGCGATCTGCGGGAAAAGACCCAGAAGGACAACTGCGATGAGGACTGCGACGATGAACGGAATACTTTCCTTTGCGACCTTCATTGCGGATGTATCGGCAATGCTGGCTGTAAGATACAGCAGTGTTCCTACCGGCGGTGTGTTCAGACCCATGGCACAGACGATTGCAGCTGAAACTGCGAAGACATAGGGATCGACACCGGCTGCAATACAGGGGATTGCGAGAACCGGGATGAAGATCATCGTGATGACCAATGTCTCGAGAACCATACCGAGGATGAAGATGATCAGCATGGCGAGCATGAAGACCGTGAAGCGGGAAAGACCGAGGCTTCCGATCCAGGCAGCCAGTGAATTCTGGAAATTCAGAGAACCGATGATCCAGATGAATACTGTTGCTGCGGCAAGCATCGAGAAGACAACGGCAACCTGTCTTGCGGTAGCCTTGATGCAGTTCCAAAGTCCCTTCCAGTCAAGTTCCTTGTATATGACCATTGAAATGAAGGCTGCAAGCACACAGGAGACAGCACCGATTTCGGTAACCGTTCCGATTCCGACTGTAAGGCAGATCAGAATCAGGATGGGAAGAAGGATGGCCCAGAAGTTGATCTTAAACTCCTTCCAGATGACCTTGAAACCTGCGAACTTTTCGGTGCACGGGTAGTTTCTCTTGTGTGAAATGAATATGGAATAAGCCAGCTCCAGAAGACCCATTGCAAGTCCGGGGATAAGACCGCAGAGGAACAGCTTTCTGACAGAAAGGTCCATCATGCTTGCAATGAATACAAATGTAGTCGATGGCGGAATGATCGGTCCGATAATCGAACTCATCTGGGTAACTGCAGCTGAGTAAGGAGCATCATATCCCTGCCTCTTCATCATCGGGATCATCAGGTTTCCGATGGATGCGGTATCTGCAGCGGCAGATCCGGAAACACCGGCGAACAGGACTGAAGCGATGATGTTGATATGGCTGAGCGAACCCTTTACATGGCCGATACATGCATTACCGAATTTGACTATTCTGTCGCCGAGTCCGCCATGGTTGAGGATTGCACCCAGAAGGAAGTAGAAAATAATGGATGCGTAGGTCGAATTTCCCAGACCCTGGACAAACGTCTGTCCGAAAACGAACATCGGAATCGAACCCGGGAAAACGATGGCATATACTGCAGCTGATGCAAAACATGCCAGGAAGAAGGGGAATCTGAGGAACATCGTTACAAAGAGAACCCCAAACAGAACAACAAGTTTCCAAACTAGAATTGTACTCATTCGGTCACCTCTTTCTTTTCAGATTTCCATCTGAGAATCTGTTCCACGACACACTCGATGGCAGCAAATATAGTCAGGGCACCGCCTACGAAGACCGGCACATACCTATGGAATTCATCGATTCCAAGCATTGACTGTACGAAACCCTTGTTGGCGTTGGCGGAAAGGATTCCGACCCAAACCATCATGACTCCTGCCAATATCAGAACGATGTCCACGATGAACATCACAATTTTCTTACCTTTTGCGCTGACAATTGAATCAATGATGTTGATCAGAAGATGCTCATGGTTGATCGTACCGATACTGATACCGAGTGCCATCATCCAAAGCATTCCGAAAACTGCAACATCTTCAGCAAAGACAAATCCTGCATTGATGATGTACCTTGAAAGGACCTGGGAAACATCTACCAGCAGAATCACAATACAGATAATCGCACATATTGCCACGATTACCTTCGTGTAAATACTTTTGAACTTTTCAAGTTTCTGAAGCATATCACCCTCAAAAAGTGTCAGTAGAGGTTGCCACGCGTGACAACCTCTACTTGTTAATCAGAATCGAATCAGTACGGAGTAGCCTGAATCTGGTCGTACAGACCTGCGGGGAAGAACTGACCGTCGAACTGCTCATGTACGAGCTTCGAGAAATAGGCCTTCCACTCGTCGAAATCGAACTCAACGATTGTTCCGCCGTGCTCGAGGATTTCAGCCTTGGCAGCCTCATACTTGGATGCATATGCCTCAGAACCCTTCTGGCAAGCATATGCGAGAGCCTCGTTCCACCAACCCTGCTCTTCTTCTGTCATTGCCTGCCATGTCTTGTCGGACATGTACATGAGCATGGCCTGCTTGATGTAGTCGGTTTCTGTGAAGTACGGAGCGACTTCATAGAGCTTGAGAGCGGAAGCGGATGCAACGATGTCGTTCTCCTGTCCATCGACAAGACCGCTGCTCAGTGAGGTGTAGAGCTCGGATGCGGGGATGACCATCGGAGCTGCTCCGGTTGCCTGCCACAGCTTCATCTGGACTGTTGACTCAGGAACTCTCATGCGGAGGTTCTTCAGATCAGCAGGATGGACAATCGGCTTGACTGTGTTGAAGCTTCTTGCTGTCTGGTGGCATCCGAGACCGGAGATATAGATACCGGAAGTTGTTCTGATTTCCTCAACCATCTGCTTCCAGAGATCGCTCTTCAGGAATGCATCCATGTGGGCGTCGTTGTCGAAAACGTACGGCATGGCGACTGCATAGAACTTCTCTGAATTCGGGAGGTTTGTTGCAAGGTCGAAACCGGTGGGCATGAGATCGAGAGTTCCCTGCTTCAGCTGAGCAAGAAGCTGGGTGTTGTTTCCGAGAGCTCCGCCGTAGACACACTCATAACCGATTGTACCGCCGGACAGCTCAAGAAGCTTTTCCTGGAGAGCATGATGCATGATGTACAGACCGTTTGTGGGATCTGTTGATGCAGGTGCGGATGTTCCGGCCTTAAGAATGCGCGGATTCTCTTTTGTTCCGGCGATTCCCTTCTTCTCTCCGGAGGTAGCAGCCTCGTTTCCACCGTTTGCAAAGATTGCGAAAACGGTCAATGCCATAAGCACGATAACAAGAATTTTCTTCATTCTTTTCTCCTTTTTAGGGTTTCCCCTTTTGTTATTTGATTATTCCAAGTGCCTTAGCACTTTCTTCCCAATTCAACCACTTGTCTCTCTGTGCCATCTTGTGCATATACGGAGTTCCAAGCCCTGATTCCTTCATCTTCTTGACGATGTTGAAATCATGTCCGTCATTCAGTGCCATGTTTGCAAATTCCGTGATGCCGATTAAAGAACCGAACAGAGAAACCGCAGGCATGCTCATCATCGTGAAACCAAGATCTCCGCAATCCTTCATTGTCCTGCTCATTTCTTCATCCGTAGCCTTGAGTATTCCCTTGAGGCTCAGATATTCATACATCTTCCAGCCGGGAATCTCTGCCATGTACCTGGCAATGTCTTCTTTGCTGTAGACACCGATTGCCAGGGTCATCTCTGCACCATGGTCAGTAGCTATCTTCAGTCTTGCAAGGGTCTCATCCATGTCATATTTGACACGCGAATCGGTGCGTCCGATCAGCATGCATCCTGTTCCGCGGAGACCATACATCGCCGCATCGAGATTTCTCTTCCATGTATCATGATCGACAAGGGAGAAACCGGGGATTGTCGGAAGCCTTTTCGGGAAGGTCTGGTCCTCGAGATGGACTGCAGCTGCTCCAGCATCGGCAATCATTTCGCAGCTTCTGATGATGTTCAGTTCGTTTCCGTATCCGCTGTCGATATCAACGATCAGAGGTATGTTTGTAACCTTTGTGATCCTTCTGACCATCTCGGCAACTTCGGTAGGAGTGACGATTCCGATATCAGGAACGCCGCAGTAAGCAAGGGCGAGAGTTGCGCCGCTAAGGCACATGGCCTTGTATCCGGCATTCTCTACAACCCTGGCAGAGAGGCAGTCATAGACGCAGGCCTCGAAGAAAGGACCTTCGCTGCAAACCTGTCTGAGCTTATCACCGTTAGTCATTTCCACTCCCCCTCTATCAGCTGAAGTCCTTCAGTCCTTCGATGGCATAGAGTCTTACCGGACAGGAATCCAGTCCCTTGATGTACATCGGAGCAAAGCTCACGAAGAACGTATCTGTCTTGAGCTGCTCGAGGTTCTTGATGACCTCCAGAAATGTGATGTTCTGTGCCATGCAGATGTCATGGAAGGGCTTCACATCCTCGTTGCAGTTCTCGATCGAGACACCGTCGCCGAAACCGACGCACTTGACCTTGTGATCGACCATCCACTGTGCGGTCTCGCCGTTGACCAGAAGTCTCTTGTCCTCGGGGCCGTTGGTCTTGGGTGTGAACGGGGCAAGCTTGTAGCAGGAATCAAGGATGACGACATCACCGGGCTTAACCCTGTTTCCGATTGCCTTGTCCAGATCAGCTGCGCTGATGTGCTTCAGAGGCTCGAGATCCTTGAACTCGTAGTAGATTGCCCTACCCATGAATGCTGTCAGGGGAAGATCTGCAACGCTTGCACCGTCCTCAAAGTGGTGGTACGGGCACTCGCAGTGGGTTCCCAGGTGGGTCATGATGTCGACGTTTGTATGGAAATCAGGGATTGCTCCGCCTGTGTTGAACCTGTCAAGCTTGCATCTTCTGGTCTCCGTTGCCGGATCGATATACTTTGTGAGGTCAATGACTCTCAGTCCGTTGAGTTCATATACTGTCTGCATCAAACTGCCTCCTTGGCTTTGTCTTCCAATGCATGGATACATCTGACAACCATTTCATGGTATGGAACTGCTATGCCCTGAACGTGGGCCGCCTCTACTACGCTTCCGCTGATGGTATCTACCTCGCTGCGTCTGCCGTCTCTGATATCCGCATAGATGGATGTGTATCCGTTCGGTGCGTTGATACACACCTTTTCAACATCATTAGTGACTTCTTCAAGATCGAATCCAAGACCGAGGGAATTGGCAACCTCTACGGCCTCCCTGCAAAGCTGTCTCATCAGCCAGTTGGCATTCGGATCGGTGTGGATGAATCCGAGCGGAACCTGATAGAGTGCCGTGAGGGAACTGGCTGCAGTATTGGTGAACAGCTTCTTCCAGACCTGCTTCTGGACGTTTTCCTCTGTGTGGCACTCGAATCCGCAGTCTGTCAGATTCTTTGCAATTGCCTCAAGGGATTCCGAATTGCCGTCAAGCAAACCGATGCTTGTAACACCGCTGCCGCCATGGAAGATGACTCCGGGCTCGATAACCGAGCTGTTGTGCTGGGTCGATCCGATGATAACGTGCTTGCGATCGGCAAACTTGAGAAGCTTGCTTTCATGTCCTGCCCCGTTCTGAAGTGTCATGATGTATGTATCGGGACCGATAAGGTTCCTGTTGCCTTCAAGGGCTGTGATTGTGAACATGGATTTGACAAAGACGATGACAAGGCCCTGAGGTCCGATTCCGACTGAACTCTTTACAGCTTTCGGATGACAACAGAGGACGCTTCCATCCTTCTCCTTGATATTGACGCCATTTTCATTGATTGCGTTGACCATGACACCGCTTACGTCTACGACCGTCACGTCATTCTTGCGTGACAGGTATCCGCTGAACAGCGATCCCATTGCTCCTGCTCCCAAAACCGTAATCTTCAAAACAATCTCCATTTTTTCCGAAATCTTGTTACAAAAATTCTTGCAACCGATTTCAGTCTTTACTGCAACAGTATTGCATGCTTTTTCAGAACACGCAACCCCTAATTTTCAGAAATTGTGACTGCTTTGAATAATTAGATGCAAATAAACGAGTTACGTTGAAGAGCGCTCGACAATATTGGTCCCGATGCTCATGCGATGGTTGACTCTTTCGCCTTTCAGGACCTCCAGAAGATTGCGCACGGCAATGAGACTCGTGTCGTAGAGCATGTTGTCTATGCTGGTCAGCGATGGATTGCTGATGCGGGCATAGCGGGAGTTGTTCATACCAACTACGGCTACCTGTTCGGGAACCTTGATGCCCATCTCGTACAGGGCATGCAGGCCTGCAATGGCAACATAGTCCTCCGAGAATATTATGGCATCGGTCTCTGGTCTGGTCTGTATGAGCCGGCGGGTGGCTTCCTCGTAGTCGGAGACCTCTCCGGACTGGATTTCCACCACTTCCTCCTTCCCGCCCTTGACGTAGAGCTTCAGACCGTCGTTGAATCCGTCTACCTTGTTCTGGTTGCTGGGAGTGAGCTTGTTGGTCAGAAACGCTATGTTCCTGCGGCCCTTGTCTGCCAGAAGCTTTACCGCATTCATCACACCGCCGTGCTCATCGGAAGTCACGCCGTAAATATTAGGTCCGTCAAGATATCCGTTGCAGATGGCCACAGGGGTGTCCGGCATACATACCATGATTGCATTCTGGACGGTGACATTCTGAAAGACCGATCCCATCAGAACCACGGCCTCGACCTTCTTCTGGCTGAGGATCTGGATATACTTGGCCTGCTGCTCGGGATCCGTTCCGGTATTATATATAAGGCATGAATAGCCGTTCTTGGAGAACTCGTGCTCCACATAATAGACACCTTCGGTATGGTGTGTGGTCCTGACGTCGGCAATGAGGATTCCGGCCATCTTGGTGCTCTGGGTTGCAAGGCTGCGGGCAGAGTCGTTCTGGATGTAGTTGCTCTCAGCTATAACCTTGAGAACCTTTGCACGGGTTTCCTTGTTTACATATGGATAATTGTTGATGACTCTCGATACAGTCGAGGCCGATACTCCGGCTTTTTCTGCTATATCATAAATCGTTGAATCCTGCGCCATATTCCTTCCTCCCCTGTTCCGTAAGAATCATCTTTTTTTGAAAGCGGATGCAAGATTTATTACAATTATCGCATAGCAGTTTGGTTTTTGACAAGTCTTTGATTTGTGTCCGTAAAACTAAAATTATTAAACCTTCAGACGCTTGATAAGGTTCTCTGCGGCCTTCATGGAAATGCCCGCCCTCTTGGAGATTTCCTCGGCGGAACACTGGATCACGTCATCAAGGGTCGTGAAGGCGGCAAGTATCTTCTCGCTGGAGGCCTTGCCTATTCCCGGGATGCTCTGCAGGAGATGGAAACTGGCCTCCTTGCTGCGCATAGCCTGGTTGGCTCCGGTTGCAAAGCGGTGGCACTCATCGCGGACGGCAATCAGCACGCGCAGACCCTCGTTGGAATGATCCAGCCTGAGATCCGGTCTGTCATCGTCGAAGACTATGGTTTCATAGCGCTTGGCAAGGCCCACTACAGGCACATCCGCCAGGCCGAGGTCATCAAGGACTTCTCGGGCAATGTTCACCTGCCCCTTGCCTCCGTCTATGAGAACCAGGCCGGGTTTCTGAAGGTTTTCATTGATTACGCGACTGTATCTGCGGTACACGGCTTCACGCATGGCGCCGAAGTCATCGATGGCCCCATCCAGCGACTTGATGTTGAATCTACGGTATCCTGCAGGATTCGGGTTACCGTTTACAAATGAGATGAGGCTTGCAACTGTGTACTTTCCGTTCAGCTGGGCGATATCGAAGCCCTCGATCAGCTCAGGCGGTTCTTCCAGGGAGCAGATATCCCGCAGGACTTCCAGAGCCTGGCTGTTGTCCTTGCTTCGCAGTCTCTTCTCGACATCACGCGAGGCATTTTCCGCGGCCATGCGCAGGATGCGGAAGTCCCTTCCCTCCTTTGGAACCGAGACACGCACATTCACTTTCAGGAACTCGTTGAAATAGCGGGAGATCAGGTCCAGATCGATCTCATGGGAAACATAGATCTCGGTCGGGATCTGCCGGCCGTCCTCGTAGTACTGGGTCAGGAAGTTCAGAAGCGTCTCGCTCTCATCCCCGAACGTCTGGGCGCGGTAAAGGGCGCGGCCTATGAGTTTTCCGTCGCGGAACTGCATCAGGGCAACGGTACAGAGAGGACTGCGCATTTCTATGGCTGCGTAGTCGCGGCTCTCGGTATTCGAGTGGTCCTCGACCATCTGGGCCTTGGAAACAGCCTGTACGGCCTGAAGCAGGTCCCTCTTCTTGGCTGCGACCTCATACTCCATCTTTTTTGCGGCTACATTCATTTCGTCCTGCAGCTGGCGCTCAAGATCATCGTTCTTGCCGGAAAGGAAACCGCGGATGCGGTCTATGCTCTTTCCATATTCCTCCTTGGTCACCTTGCCGCAGCAGGGTGCGGAGCATCGTCCTATGTGATAGTAGAGACAGGGCTGGTTGCGTTTTCTCAGCGGCGTGGAGCACTTTCTGAGCGAGAACAGCCTGTCGATGAGGTCCATGTACTGGTTGACCTTCTGGGCCTCGGGAAACGGTCCGAAATACTCCGAGCCGTCCTTCATGATGCGCCGCGTGGAGAAGACCTTCGGGAAATCCTCCTTTGTGATGCGGATCATCGGGTAGCTCTTGCCGTCCTTCAGAAGGATGTTGTAGTGCGGATTGTATTTCTTGATGAGGTTGTTTTCCAGAATCAGGGCCTCGTAGTCGTTGCCGGTTATCACGTGGTCGATGTCGCGGATCTTCTCCACCAGAGCCTGCGTCTTGCGGTCGCGGTTGGGCAGGAAATACTGGCTTACGCGCTTGCGGAGGCTCTTGGCCTTGCCGACGTAGATGACCGTACCGCTTTCATCCTTCATCAGGTAGCACCCGGGATTCAGTGGAAGGGCATGCGCCTTGGCCTTCGCTTTCTCGAAGTTTTCGCGCCTTGTTTTGAGTTCCTGCTCCGTTACCTGCTTGTCCACCTGATAGCTCAGGCCGACTTCGAATGCGTTCTTGTCCAACATGATGCCCTACAACGGGAATTCTACAGCACTTGAAGGAAAAAAAGTAGTCCATTAAGATTTCAGCATGAGCCGTGACATCGACACCTTCATACAGGACATCCCCTACCTCTCATTCCAGCAGCGCCGCATGCTCCGCGAGGAGGCGATGGACCTTGCAC
>CAKJZO010000018.1 GCA_918298275.1 Spirochaetota bacterium
GATGTGCACACCTTCACGCCCCTCTTCTTCAACTGTACGGCAAGACCCTGTCCGAGTTCCCTGTCCATGTTGGGAAGAAGCCGATCCAGGGCCTCGATCACCGTCACCTCGCACCCGAGGTCGGAGAAGAAGGTTGCGAACTCCACGCCTATTACGCCTCCGCCGATTATGACGATCGACGAAGGAAGCCTGTCGAGTTTCTCAAGTAGCTCGTCGCTGGTCAGGACCCCCTCGCTGTCAAGGCCGGGAATGGGAGGTCTTGAGGGCTCGGCTCCGGTGGCGATCAGGATGCGCTCCGCCTTGTACAGTCCCTCATCAGGTCCGTCCACGCTCACTACCCTTTCCGGTCCGATCGTGGCCTTGCCCCTGATGATGTCCACCTTGGCACTCCTGAGAAGCATCTGAACACCGTTTCTGAGTTTCTCGACGGTCTGGCTCTTGAACTCATAGAGCTTTGCCACATCCACGCTCACATCCGAGGCATGGATTCCCATGCCGTCCGAGGAAAGCGCGGCCTGATAGGTTTCAGAAGCATGCAGAAGGGCTTTTGTCGGGATGCATCCCCTGTTGAGGCAGGTTCCGCCCAGATCGCTTTTCTCAATGATTGCAGTCCTGAGTCCGAGCTTTGCGCCGGTAAGGGCTGCAGTATAACCTCCGGGTCCTGCTCCGATTACGATAAGCTGATATTCGTTCATCCCAACTCCTTTTGCAGCATGCTGCAGATATCATTCGAGTATATTGTGTCGAGCTGTGCTCCTTCAATCCTGAGGCACAATTCCGAGGCGCTGAATCTCGCACCCCTGAGTGCGTCTTCGATGACCGGAGCAAGCCTGTGGTCCAGGGCATCGGTGTAGACCTTCACGTCAGCGCACACTGCGTTTCTGACCTGAAGGCTGATTGAAATCTCACCCCAGTCAAAGCGGCCGGAAACAGTCAGAGGGAAATCGGCATTCCTTCCGTAGATCCAATCGTAGGAAGAGAAGAACCGTCTCTTCTTCTCCAGGTCTTCCATGTCGATCGAGTCGTAGGAAAACCGCTGCACATCAAGACCGTAGACCATCGAAAAGGCCTTTCCCATGGCTTTACACATGGTTTTGCTGTCTATTGCCGCATTAAGGTCGTGAAGATTCACTACGCGCGAACGTACCGAAGATACCGCCTTGGAGGAAAGCTTCAAATCAGACGGACTGAGGCATTTCTCCATTGCCTTCATATCCACATCCAGAAGCAGCGTCCCGTTATGAAAACCCACCCCGTCATGAGTGTAGAACGAGTTTCCCGAGAACTTGCGCTCCCCGACAAGCATGTCGTTGCGACCGGAGAGACGGGCATCTACTCCGAGGCTCCTGCAGGCTTCGAGGATAACGTTCTGCTGTTTCTTTATGTCGCTGTCCTCCTGACGGGTACAGAACGTGAAGTTGAGGTTCCCGAGGTCCTGATAGACGGCACCGCCTCCGGAGAGGCGGCGGGACAGCTTAATGCCCATCCGGTCGAGAAGATCGGTCCTGCACTCCCTGTATGCGTTCTGGTTGCGTCCTATGACGACACACGGACTGTTTCTCCAGAGAAAGAGAATGCACCGAGCGCTCTTCACGTTCTGGGCAAGATACTGCTCGAGAGCCAGATTGGCATAGATATCGTTGCTCCGGCTTTCGAGCAGAAGAAGTCTTTCAATCATCGGCCTTCCATCTGAGAATCGGATTTCTCGCAGCCTGAACCTCGTCCGGGCGGCCTATCTGTGCATTGTGGGGTGCACCCTTCATGTATTCCGGATCCTTATGGGCAAGCTCGTAGAGCTCCCTGAGCACATCGGCCACATGATCAAGGGTCTCCTTGCTCTCGGTCTCGGTAGGCTCGAACATCAGCGCCTCATGCACTATCAGCGGGAAGTACATCGTAGGCGGATGGATGCCCCTATCTATCAGCGACTTGGCTACATCCAGCGCGCTTACGCCTGTCTGCTCCTTGAAGCGGCCAAGACCGAGGACGAACTCATGCATGCAGATGCGATCATATGCAGGCTCGAACGTGCCTTCCAGACGCTTCATCAGGTAGTTGGCATTCAGAACAGCATTGCGCGCGGCCTCGGGAATGCCTTTCCTTCCCAGCGTGAGGATGTAGGTCAGCGCCTTCACCACAACCAGGAAGTTGCCCGAGAACGAGCGCACCTGGATTCCCTTTGAACCCATGATCGCACTGGACGGCAGATAGTCCTTCAAAAATGCCTTGCATCCCACTGCCCCTGCTCCCGGGCCTCCGCCTCCGTGGGGAGTTGCAAAGGTCTTGTGCAGGTTCAGGTGTATGCAGTCGAATCCCATATCGCCCGGGCGCACTATGCCCATGACGGCATTGAGGTTGGCTCCGTCGTAGTAGCACAGTCCTCCTGCCTCGTGGACAAGCCTGGTGATCTCCAGGATGTTCTCGTCGAAGATTCCCAGGGTGTTGGGATTGGTAAGCATCAGACCTGCGGTGTCCTCGCCGAGGGCGGCCTTCAGAGCATCCAGATCGACGCATCCGTCCTCTGAGGAACTGATGTTCACAACCTGGAAACCGCACATCGCTGCCGTGGCGGGATTGGTGCCGTGGGCCGAGTCCGGAACTATGATCTTGGTTCTCTTCTCATCCCCTCTTGCCTTGTGGTACTGCTTTATCAGAAGCACCCCGGTGAACTCTCCGTGGGCGCCTGCGGCAGGCTGGAATGTCATGTCATCCATTCCCGTGATCTCACACAGATACTTGCCTGCAAGGTCCAGAACCTCCCTGCAGCCTTCAGTCGAAGCCTCGGGTGCCAGAGGATGGATGTCGGTGAAAGCCGGCATGGAGGCGATCTGCTCGTCGGTCCTGGGGTTGTACTTCATGGTACACGAGCCCAGGGGATAGAAACCGTCGTTGACTCCGTAGACGTTCTTGCAGAGCTCCGTGTAGTGCCTGCTGATATCGCTCTCGCCCAGCTGGGGAAGATCAAGGGAACTCTGTCTCCTAAGATCATCACCCAGACTTATTTCCTTCACATCGCACTTGGGCAGGATGGTGCAGCTTCTTCCGTTTACGCTTTTCTCGAAAATCAGCTTCATGCGAGCACCTCCCTGACAATTGATACGGTCCTGTCCAGATCGGCCTTTGATGCTTTCTCGGTGACGCACCAGAGGATGCCGTCCGAGGTCTTCAGTCCTCCGAGAATCCCCTCCTCATCCAGCCTTGCCAGAATTTCATCGGCCTTGGGCATTTCAAGAAGGAACTCGTGGAAGTACGGACCCTCGTAGCGCATCTTCACTCCTTTGACGGAGCACAGGGCATCTGCAAGGTAGTGGGCCTTTGCCATGCACTGGGAGGCCACTTCCTTCATGCCCGACGGCCCCATCGTAGCCATGTATACGCTGGCAGTCAGGGCACAGAGAGCCTCGTTGGAGCAGATGTTGCTGCTGGCTTTTTCGCGTCTGATGTGCTGCTCGCGTGCCTGCAGCGAAAGGACGAAGCATCGGTCTCCCCTGCTGTCCGTGGTCTGGCCCACGATTCTTCCGGGGAGTTTTCTCATGTTCTTTGCAGTGGTGGCCATGAAGCCCAGATACGGACCGCCGTAGCCCATGGGAAGACCGAGCGGCTGTCCCTCTCCGACTGCGATGTCCGCACCGCACTCGGCAGGGGTCTTCATGATTGCAAGGGCAATGGGATTGCAGCCCATGATGAACATGGCACCTGCTTCATGGACGATATCGCCCAGCTCCGTTGCATCCTCGAACAGTCCGAAGAAGTTCGGCTGCTGGACATAGAAGCCGCTGACATCTCCGCTTTGCAGCATCTGCTTCAGGGCCTCCTTGTCGGTCTTTCCGTCCTTGCATGGAACTACGCGAAGCTCGTCATTTGTTCCGAAGCAATAGGTCCTGACAGTGTTGATCACATCGGGATGAGTCGATTCGGAGATCAGCGTAACGCGGCGCTTGCGGTCACGGCACATTGCGGCGGCCTCGGCTGCAGCGGTCGCTCCGTCATAGACGGAAGCGTTTGATACATCCATGCCGGTGAGCATGCAGATCATCGTCTGGTACTCGAAGATGGACTGCAGCACTCCCTGACTCAGTTCTGCCTGATACGGAGTGTAGGCGGTCAGGAACTCCTCCTTGGCGGGAATGTACCTGACAATCGAGGGAATGTAGTGGTCATAGCTGCCCGCACCCCTGAGAACGGTCTTGTAGACCTTGTTCCTCGAGGCGATTGCACCCATGGCGCGCTGGACCTCGAGTTCGCTCTTGCCCTCGGGGATATCCAGCTTCCTGTCCAGATACATCGAGGCAGGCACGTCCTTGTAAAGATCCTTGAAATCCTTCAGCCCGACCGCAGAGAGCATCTGCTTCTGCTGGGCCTCGGTCGAAGGGATGTAATGTCCCATCTCAGCCCTCCTGGGCGCAGAGAGCCTCGTATGCAGCTGCATCGAGAAGCTCATCGGTATCGGATACATCCTGAACCTTGATGATCCAGGCTCCGTAAGGATCGTTGTTGAGAAGTTCGGGAGAGTCTGCAAGTTCCTCGTTCACTGCACAGATGGTGCCTGTCACGGGGCTGATGATATCGCTGACAGCCTTTACCGACTCGACATCGCCGAAGCTCTCGCCTGCCGTCACAACATCCCCCTCCTGCGGGAGATTGACGAAAACGACATCACCAAGTGCATGCTGGGCATAATCGGTGATTCCGATGACGGAGACTCCGTCCTCGGTCTTTACCCACTCATGGGTCTTTGCATAACTCAATTCCTTGGGATAGTTCATTTCTTTCCTCCAAATTCCTGTATTTCTTAATTTACCGGCACGACATAACGCGATTCGCCGTTCTTGATGTGATGCAGCTTTATCCTAGCCTGAAGCCTCTTGCCTCTGACATCGACCTCTACGATATCGCCCTTGCGCAAGGTGGCATCGACATAGCAGAGACCTATGGCACGTCTTGAGACCTGGTCTGTTAGAACCGTATCGGCTCCCTCGCCTTCAACCTGATAATAGGGAACCATGGTTCCGCTGGTGATCCAGCCGATCTGCTTTCCGTCTTTGTAGACTTCCATGCCCGCACGCATGACGCCGCGGTCAACGAGCTCGATGGCCTTGATACGCTTGGGAAGGACCGACATGTCCGAATAGTCCTTGGCCTTGATGCGTGCAGCGGCATCGCGCTGGACCGAGAGGGCGTCCCTTCCGATGAAGGCACCCTTCTCCTCCGAGAAGTTGACTGCAAAGCTTGCAAGAGGCACTGCGAAGATCGGCATGCGCTTTCCGCTGGGGTCGGTGCCCATCTCGTGGCCGTAGAGCGGATAGCCGGCCTCAAGGCGCAGCGTATCCCTGGCTCCGAGTCCGGCAGGCTTTGCTCCGAGTTCCATGAGCCTGTTCCAGAGCCAGGAGGCATCCTCGGCCCTGACATAGACTTCGAAACCCACCGGTTCTCCGGTGTATCCCGTGTTGGCGATCTTTGCCTCGTGGCCTTCAAGGGTCAGACAGTTGAGGGCGTTCTTTGCTGGCGGCG
>CAKJZO010000019.1 GCA_918298275.1 Spirochaetota bacterium
TCGATAAGTGTCTTCATACTGACACCTCCTTTGAATTGAGTTTCTGAAGCAGGGCGGATATCTCCCTGCCGGTATTAGATTTGGGTTTTGAGAACTTTGCCACGAGTTTCTCCTTCAGAGAGTCTTCGGAGGTTCTTGAGGCAAAAGAAAAGGCAGCCATATCGACTGCCTTGGTGGTGCTTTCCAGCATCCCGTCCGCGAAGCCAAGTTCCATGGCTTTCTTCGCATTCATCCATGTCTGTCTGTCCATCATCCTGGAGATCTCATCCCTCGGAAGATGTGTCTTGATCTCATATGCGTTGATGATTGATTCCTTGACCTCATCGAGCATTTTCTCTGCGACCTTCATGTCGTTGTGATCCCCGAAAGCCAGAGTTGCCGGATTGTGAATCATCATCATTGCGGGAGGAGCCATGAGAACCTCCTCTCCTGCCATCGCAATCACTGAGGCAGCGGAAGCTGCCACCCCGTCAATCTTGATTGTGACCTTTCCGGGATACTGCGAGAGCATCGTGTAAATCCGGCTTGCAGCTATGCAGTCACCTCCCGGGCTGTTGATCCATACCGTGACAGGACCCGTTCCGCTGTTGAGTTCCGATCGGAACATCTCAGGCGTGATGTCGTCATCGAACCACGATTCAGATGCGATTGTTCCGAAAAGCTCCAGAGAACGTTCCTCATGCCCGTCCTCGGTCACTTCGTTCTTCCATTTCCAGAATCTGTTCATCCGGATTCCTCCTTTGATCTGTTTGAATAAGCTGCCCCCGCTTTCTCCAAAGGCAGCATGTTGCCGTTGACCAGATAGAGATCACCACCGTCTTCTCTGGAGATCCTGTCCATGTCCTCGAGCTCGCGTATGTCGTTTGCGCTCATCCAGCCGTTCTGACGAGCTGTTGCATAGCCTGTCATGCGGCTCTGGTAGTCTCCGCGGAGCAAGCCTTCTACATTGAACTTGAAGAAATAAGTCTTTTTCTCCTCAGGAGTAAATAAGGCTCTGGATAAACTCTGTTCCCATCTGATCACCCATGGATCCAATGTGTATTTGACAAACTCAAGCGACTGCTGTTCGATGTTCGAGAAGGAGGATTTTTCCAGGTCTCCAACCATATGAGGAGGAACTCTGAATATCCTTGCTATCTCGTTGATCTGGAACTTGCGCGTCTCAAGGAACTGAGCCTCGTTGGGAGATATCGAAATCGGGGTATATTTCATCCCTTCCTCGAGGACTGCGACCTTGTGGCTGTTGGCAGAACCTCCGTAGGCGGCGTTCCAGGATTCACGTACCCTTGCCGGATCCTTCAGGATTCCGGGATGTTCAAGCACTCCCGAAGGGGATGCGCCGTTAGCGAAGAACTTGGCCCCGAACTCCTCGCAGGCCATTGCCATGCCTATTGCATTCTTGGCCATCGCAATCGGGCTGTATCCGACCAGACCGTCAAAGCCAAGACCCGGAATATGAAGCACATCATAGAGGCTGAGTTTTACACTGGACTGGCTGTCCTTGGCGTTGGCCTCTTCCTTTTCCCGGGAGTAGGAGTAGTAGAGCATGCCGTTCTCATCCCGGTTGACCTCCATCTTGTTGGGCATGAGAGGATAGAGGGCCACGACTTCTCCTTTGCCGTTGCGGATTATCTGAGCATAGGCGTTGCCCCAGAGAAGCAGATGAGTCATCAGCGTTTCCCGAAAGACAAAACTGGTCATCTCAGGATTGGGCTCATCATGTAGGAGGAAATAGAGCGAGTGAGCTAGGGCTTTCTCCTTGCTGCCTTCTTTTGAATACTGGTAGAGATGAAGCGGAAGTCCAGCTATAGCCTCTGATAAGATTCTGACGCAGGCATAGACTGCAGTCATCTGCATGGCCGTGCGCTCATTGACATTCTTTCCGGATGAGGATCCACCCATGAAGAAGCTGTAGGCAGAGCCCGCAGTTCGGTTGGTCACGGGTTTGTCTCGTGACTTGAATAATGAGAAGAGTTTCATTTATCTGTTTCCTTGTTCAAAGAATTGCCCAGCGTTGCTTTCTGATTTATCATTTATGTATGAGCAATCAATTTGTTGTTCCGAAGTATGGAGTAATAGAGCATCAGAAAAGCTATCCTCAGAAGCACAAAAAGGCGACCAAAACCGGACTTCGTGAATGGCTTATGGTAGATTCGCCTTGTTTTTACATAAAAGACAGAGCCTGTAGATTCACAGATATAATTCTTATGAAGGATAGTGCTAATCGGTTTGTCCTTGCCATGAAATATGGCAAAGTAACCTTTGCAATCACCTCATCAGGTTCTGGTGTTCGAGTCAGTACTTATAAAAATGCTGAATCTTATACTGATGATGAAACAGCGATGCTTAAAGGCAATATGAGAACACTGACAAAAGGGCTCAGCTCTAATGCAGTATTCTCTGTTGCAATGGAATTGTTTCCAGTCGAAAAAATGACCCCACTATACTCGTATATTCACTTAGACTCAGAACAAAAAGCCAAAACAAAACACCCCAAACCTCCAAAAGCAAGACCTTACAGACCAGCGGTTCTGATAAAGAAAAACGACTCAAATTAGAGAATAAAAATACCTCTTTCATCATAAATGGATGAGCATGAATCCATCCCATGTCTCATGGCCCTGTCTAAAGCCATTACCAAGGCGACAGCTCCATCAATCTTCTCGGTGGACTTCTGCTTGTCCATCTTGATATTCCCTGCAGGATCGGTCCGGACCGATACGTTATCCATCATCCAGGACAGAACAGGATGCCCGCCGTGGGCAATCTTCTGTTCCAATGTTAGTTTCATTAGTTCCTTGGTGGGGGAGGACATCGATGCAAAGCCCTGTCCGAAGGGAACCATCGTGAAACCTTCTCCTTCCAGATTCTGCGTCATTTGAGTGGCGTTCCACCGGTCATAAGCAATCTCTTTTATCTGGAATCTTTCATTGAGGTTTTCTATGAACTTTTCAATGAAACCATAATGGACAACATCTCCCTCCGTGGTTTGGACATGATTTTGCTTTGCCCAGACATCATAAGGGACATGATCCCTGCGTACCCGAAGGCTGACCATTTCTTCCGGGACCCAGAAATAGGGAAGGATGCAATACTTGTCCTCTTCATCCAAAGGAGGGAAGACAAGAACGAAAGCAGTAATATCCGTCGTGCTTGAGAGATCCAGTCCTCCGTAACAGGGACGTCCTGCCAACAGAGTTTCATCAACCGGAAAGTTGCAGGCATTCCACTTTTCCATTGGCATCCAGCGGACTGTCTGTTTCACCCATTGGTTCAATCTGAGCTGTCTGAAAGAGTTCTCCTCTGCAGGGTTCTGTTTGGCTGACTCGCACGCTGCTATGACTTTCTCCATATTCACTGTCACACCAAGAGAAGGATTCGCCTTGGCCCAGACCTTGGGATCTGTCCAGTCATCGTTTTCATCGGCACCATAGATTACCGGGTAGAATGTCGGATCAATCTTTCTCCCTTCAAGGATATCCTTTGCCTTGGAATGCACCTCATAGCAAATGGAGTGAGTGTCCGTTCCTGCAGTTGTAATCAAGAAGAACAACGGTTGCATCCGGGCATCTCCCGATCCTTTGGTCATCACGTCATAAAGCCGCCTGTCCGGTTGGGTATGAAGCTCATCAAATACGACTCCGGATATGTTGAAACCGTGTTTGGAATATGCTTCTGCAGATACAACCTGATAAAAGCTGTTTGAAGGCAGATGGATAAGTCGTCTGGTTGAGGCAAGTATCTTGACCCTTTTTGACAGTGCAGGGGAGAGCCTCACCATATCAGCTGCGACATCGAACACAATAGAGGCTTGCTGTCTGTCTGCCGCACAGCCGTAGACTTCAGCTCTCTGTTCCAAGTCAGCACATGTGAGAAACAGAGCGACTGCTGCAGCGAGTTCAGATTTTCCCATTTTCTTGGGAATCTCAACAAACGCGGTTGTGAACTGTCTGTATCCGTTCTCCTTCACAACTCCGAACACGTCCCTGATGATCTGCTCCTGCCATGGCATCAAGTCGAAGTTTTTCCCCGCCCATGTGCCTTTGGTGTGCTTCAGGTTGCTTATGAACTGTACTGCTATATCCGCCTTTTCCTTGTCATAATGGGAGCCTTCCGCCATGAATCTGGTGACTTTGTGCTTTCCCATTTCTGTTTCCTTCAAAGGCTTTCAAGTACGATTTCCAGTTTCCTGCGGTATTGTTCGAGCTGCCATCTGAAGTTCGGCAGTGTGTTTTCCCCATAGTCCAGAAGAAGGTCCACGTTCTGTTCATCAAGGCAATAGAGGCCGTCCTGATATGTCCATGTCAGTTTTGGCAGTGATGGGACATCCGGAAGAACCGGAATCATTGACAGTAGTGTGTCAGTGAATAGATCCTTTGGTTCTTCAACACTAGTTGTCGTGCAGCCTGTTGAGACGATCAAGACGAGAAGAACTGTCACCAGCAGCGGGAGCAGTTTTCTTTTCCGGTTCCTTCTCCTGTTCGACTTTCCTGATTTCCTGTCTGACATCATGAACAACCTCCATCTGCTTTTCAGCTATCTCAGCTCTTGCTTCTGCCTCCATGGTCTTCAGCTTCTGGTTCTCCAGTTTGTTGGATTTGTAGATCCCGAAGCCCAGAAGACCAAGTATTGCGATAATCAATCCAAGTATCACTTCAGCCATCCGTCAGCCCTCCAAACCATTTCTTGAGAATCGGTTTCCATAGTGCCTGACATGCCGGAAGCTGGAACAGGTTGATCAGAACCGAGTAGAGAACCACAAGAAGAGGGGAGTATGTCATTCCATCCGGGAGTGAAGAGCCATCAGTAATCATGAAAGAAACAATGCCGAAAAGTACGGAGAATGCCCAGGATACCAGAGTGATCTCAAAGGTACTTGCATTATCTTTTCTGGCATATTTCTTGTAGAACTCCATGGCAAGTCCGGTGAATACGGAAAATGCAATGAGTATGAGCAGAAGTATCTTCATGTTCTTTCCTCCAGAAGCGACAGGAAATAGGCTTTCATCTTGTTTTCCTGCATTTCACTGTCGCCGTTTATCTGATGTGTCTTCAGCGCATGGAAGATCACACAGTCGTTCTCTAGGCACATGATCAGACCTCTTTGAAGAGTCTGCAGTGCTTGTTTCAGCTCCTTTAGATCCTTTGCAGACGTATCTTTTGCGTCATGCTTTTTGGCCATGCGGTTGAGCACCCATATCACGATTCCTCCGCTGCCGAAAAGGCAGACCAGAACTGTCACTACAACAGTGAGAATATCCATATCGTTGACTCCTTATTTCTTAATCAGATATCAGCAGCCTCTTGCCCTCAGCAGACGCTCCATCATGTCGTCATTGGGAGAGACGGATTTGTCATAATCGGTTGAGCAGTTTTCCTTTACTATCTGGAAGATCTCGTTCCAGAGTCTGATGGCCTGATTCATGTACTGGATTCCGATGCTGACGAAAGGGGATGGAATAGGT
>CAKJZO010000020.1 GCA_918298275.1 Spirochaetota bacterium
CTTCAGGGGCACCGTGTATGAAAACATCGCCTATGGAGCTGAAAACGCCACGTTGGAGGATGTGGTGCGCGTTGCCAAGAAGGCCCGCATCCATCCGTTCATCATGAGGCTGCCCAACGGCTACGATACGGTAATCAGCGAGGACGGCGGCAACATCTCCAAGGGCCAGAAACAGCTTCTGACCATAGCCAGGGCCATGCTCTACGACTCCAAGATGCTGATTCTGGACGAGGCCACCAGCAATGTCGATACCTCAACCGAGCGCGAGATCCAGTCTGCGATGCTGGAACTGATGAAGGGCAAGACCTGCTTCGTCATCGCCCACAGGCTCTCCACGATCCAGAATGCGGACAATATCCTGGTTCTTGACCATGGGGATGTGGTGGAGCAGGGCACGCACCGTCAGCTGATGGACAGAAAGGGCTTCTACTACAAGCTGTACGCATCCCAGTACGAGTAAATATGAAAAAGGCATGACATACCTCTGTGGTGGTCATGCCTTTGAAGCGCAAAAGCGGCAGATGATAATGCTGTCAGGTAACGGGGAACTCCATGTTCTTGGCCTTCAGCATCGGATCTCCGGAGAGCGAGCTTTCGAGCCAGTCGTCACGCTTGGCTTGAAGGAACTTCTCGAAGAGGATCTCCGGGATCATCGTCTTGACGAAGTCGGACTTCTCTGCGCTCTTGATCGCATCGTTCATCGTGTCGGGAAGTTCCGCGCCGGTATTGAAATCATCCGGGTTCAGCTCATCCCGCACACCTTCCATTGCGGCTCCGGCAAGAAGCAGGCAGGCAAGATAAGGGTTGCATGAGGGGTCTGCGCTTCTGACCTTGACCCTTGCTGCCTCGGGATGGGCCTTGATCAGATAGTTTCCGTTTCCGAGGCCGTAGTTCACGGCAGACGGAGCCTCGAAGGTTCCGATTCTCTCATAGGAATTGGCGATCGGGTTCAGGAAGAGGGTGATCTCCTCTATGCGTCTGAGAATTCCGGCGGTCATCTGCCTTGCGAGGGCGCTCTTCTCGGAATCCCTTGTACCTTCGAGCGAGAGGCTGATTGCAAGACCCGATCCGTTCTCGTTGAACAGGGGTTTGGGCAAAAACGATGCGAACAGATCCATGCGGTCTGCGGTGATCTTGACGATGTCCTTGAACTTCACCAGATGGTCTGCGGCTTCCAGCAGCGGAGACGGACTGAAGCGGATCTCGTTCTGGCCGGGACCCTTCTCATGATGGCTGGCGACATATGTTATTCCCAGCTGCTCCATGTTCAGGCAGATCTCGCGCCTGATGTTCTCGCCCTTGTCGATGGGGGCAGCCTCGAAGTAGGAGGCGCGGTCCATCGGGATATCCGTGGGGTTGCCTTCCGCATCTTTCTTGAAAAGATAGAACTCGATCTCGGTTCTTGCATGAAGGTCTATTTTGTCTTTAACGAGAGAGTTTTCGTAGGTTTTAAGCATGGAGCGGACATCGCCTTCAAACAAGCTTCCGTCCGAATGACGGATCTCGCAGAAGAATCTTGCCACCTTCGCTTCCGTAGGTCTCCAGGGGAGAATGGTAAGCGTATCGGGATCCGGGAAGAGAAGGAGGTCCGAATCATCGATGTTCAGGAACCCTCTGATCGAGGCTGCATTGAAGCCCACTCCCTTCTCCAGGGCCTTGGCCAGGGATTCGGAACTGATAGTGATGTTCTTGAGCTGTCCGAAGATGTCGCAGAATGCAAGCTTGACGAACCTTACATGCTGCTCCTCGACGAAAGTCATGATCCTGTCTCGGGTTTTGTTGTCCATACTGTCCTCCAGAACGGTTTTCATTATACTTTATTTCCAGTTTTTATTTCAAACAAGTTGACGGTTTGGCCCAAATAAAGTAGAAATTCTGCATAAATCTATGATAACTATGCATAGAAACGCAAGGAGGGTCGATTATGGAAACAGTGACTGATTATTTCGGAAGTCTCGTATTCAACGATGCCGTCATGAGGGAGAAGCTCCCCAAGGACATTTACAAGACCCTCAGGCAGACGGTCTCCGAGGGTAGGGACATCGACCTGGCGGTTGCCAACAGCGTCGCAAACGCCATGAAGGTCTGGGCTCTCGAGCACGGATGCACCCATTACACCCACTGGTTCCAGCCCATGACCGGAATCACGGCCGAAAAGCACGAGGCCTTCGTTTCCCCCGCCGACGGAGGAAGGGCGATTCTGGAGTTCTCAGGAAAGGCCCTCATCAAGGGCGAGGCCGACGGCTCATCATTCCCGTCCGGCGGACTCAGGGCAACCTTCGAGGCCCGCGGCTACACGGCCTGGGATCCGACAAGCTACGCCTTCATCAGGGAGGATACCCTTTATATTCCAACAGTCTTCTGCTCCTATACCGGCGAGGTTCTGGACAAGAAGACCCCGCTTCTCAGAAGCATGGAGGCAATCAGCGACGAGGCGGTGAAGATACTCCATCTGTTCGGAGATGAGGATGTGACTCGCGTCATTACAACCGTCGGCCCCGAGCAGGAGTACTTTCTGATCAACAGATCCGACTTCGAGCGCCGCAAGGACCTCGTCTATACCGGCCGCACACTCTTCGGAGCAAGGGCTCCCAAGGGACAGGAGATGGAAGACCACTACTACGGCACCATCAAGACCCGCGTCGCCGATTACATGAGGGATCTGGACAAGGAGCTCTGGAAACTCGGCGTAAGCGCAAAGACGAGACACAACGAGGTAGCTCCCTGCCAGCATGAACTTGCCACGGTTTATGCAACAGCAAATATCGCAGTCGATCACAACCAGATAGTAATGGATATGATGAAGAAGGTCGCAGAGCGCCACGGCTTCGTATGCCTGCTGCATGAGAAGCCCTTTGCAGGCGTCAACGGAAGCGGAAAGCACAACAACTGGTC
>CAKJZO010000021.1 GCA_918298275.1 Spirochaetota bacterium
TAATATATATTATTTAGTAAGAAGACTCAATTAGTACGGACAAAAAAATAACGCATAAACATGCATCCGGAACTGTCAAAGAACCCTTGAAAACGCTCACCTTCCAAGTTAATATTATCTTCACCACCGAACAAAGACGGAAGCCGGAGGATCATCATGATGGAAGAACTATGGAAAACCACAATATCACAGATAAAGGATTCGCTGCCCGAAAGCGATTTCTCATCATGGTTCACCCGTCTGGTCTTCGGTGGAGAAGAGGATGGAAAAGTCACCCTCTACGTGCCTTCCGCATTCTTCAAGGACAAATTCGAAGCCTCCTTCAAGGAGCTCATAGAGAACACGATGAGCGAGCTTGGAGGACAAAATTATTCGATAATACTCGAAGTTAAAAAAGATGCTCAGAAGTTACATTCTGATAAAAAATCAGATGAAAAGTCTAAAACTGAGCCATCGTTTTCTCCTTCATCAAGCAGTCAGCCGACAGCTGCAGATCAAAGGAACAAAGCATCGAAGCCATCCGTCGATGACATGATGTTCAATCCTTCATATACCTTTGAATCCTTTGTTCCCGGAGACAACAGCAACTTTGCATACAGTGCTTGCATGGCCATAGCAAAGAACCCCGGATCTGCCTACAATCCCTGTCTTCTGTACGGAGGAGTAGGACTCGGAAAGACCCACCTTATCCAGAGCATAGGAAACTACATAAAGAAGAATACCAAGCAGAAAGTCGTATATGTTACGGCCGAGAATTTCACGAATGAATACATCCAGTCAGTCGGAGAAAAGAAGACTCAGCAGTTCAAGAACAAGTACAGAAAGGTTTCCATACTTCTCATGGATGATATCCAGTTCCTGCAGAAGAAAGCCGAGACCCAGAATGAGCTTTTCAATACTTTCAATGATCTCTATGACACGGGAAGACAGATAGTATTCACCTGTGATAGACCGGTCGAGGAACTCAAGGATATAACCGACAGACTGAGATCAAGGTTTGAAAGAGGTCTCAATATAGACCTGCTTCCTCCCAACTACGAGACAAGAGTTGCAATTCTGAGAAAGAAATGTCAGGAAAAAGGTGTGATCTTCAGTGATGAGGTCCTGGATTACATTGCATCCAACATCTCAAGCAATGTAAGAGCTTTGGAATCATGCCTTACAAAGTTGATTGCCTACTGCCAGTTGCTCAACAAGGACATTTCACTTGAGACTGCAAAAGAGCAGCTCAAGCACATCATCAGTTCAAACAACGATACAAGCGGAATCTCGATTGATCTGATAATAAGGGTAGTGGCGAATTACTTCAACGTTTCAGTTTCTGACATAAAGGGTAAGAACAAGAACCAGTCTGTAGTACTTCCCAGACAGATTGCAATGTACCTCTGCAGAAAGCTTACTGATTACTCAACGACCGAAATCGGTAACGAGTTCGACGGAAAGAATCATACCACGGTCATGTACAATGTCCAGAAGATGGAAGCCCGCCTGAAATCAAGCGAGAAGGAAATCAACGGAGTAATCGACAAGCTCGAGACACAGATCAAACTCGAATCAAGGAAGTAATCCTGTTCATAAGCTGTGCATACGTCACTGACAGGTAATATCATTCAACATCTGTTGACAGGTTATGAACAGCTTGTTTGAAGAAAAACAATCATATATAACGCACTGTGGTAAAGAATTGCTATGTTTTGTACATTTTCTGTGCTATTATTATGATGATTAGGTAGATTCTTAATTAATATATAATCAGCTGGAGAGGAGTCTGAAAAAATGAAATTCGTATGTCAGAAGAACGCTATACTCAAGGAACTGTCCAACGCACTTGACTTCACATCCCAGAGAAACACAATGGCAGTCTATGCCAACGTATGCCTTGTCCTGGAAGGCAACAACCTCACTCTCAAGGCAACAGACCAGAAGATGAGCTATGTCTCTGAAATGGCAGTAGAGGGAATAGACAACGGAAGCACGACTGTTGTATGTGACAAATTCCTGAACATCATAAAGAATCTTCCTGAATCAAATATCGTATTCGAGGATGATGACGACAAGATCAAGATTTCACCGGAAGGAACATCAATTGAATTCAAGCTCAGGACTATCGAAGCCTCTGCATTCCCGAGTCTTGATTTTGCCGATGAAGAAGGTTATTTCAAGGTTTCCCAGAAAGACTTCACCGACATGATCAACCAGGTCATCTTCGCAGTCAGCGACGATGAATCCAAATACGCAATGAACGGTGCACTTCTCGAGAAAGACGGAAGCGGACTTGTAATGGTCGGAACCGACGGAAGAAGACTTTCATACATCAACAGGAAAATCGAAAGCGAGATTCCCGATTTCCCGAAAGCAACCATTCCCAGCAAGTTCCTCAATCTCATCAGGAAGCTTGCAGTCGGAGAAGGTGATTTTGAGATCAACGTCAGTGCAAATTCAATTTCCCTGAAGTTCGGAAGCTGCACCATATCATCCTCTCTCATCAAGAATGATTTTCCTGCATACAAGAGAGTCATTCCCGAGCATCAGAGCCGCTTCTGCATTGTCAATATCTCGCTTCTGAGCGATGCCCTCAAGAGAGTTTCACTCATGGTAGAGAACAAGTACAAGAAGGTAATTCTTGAATTCGACGAGAACAAGCTGACTGTATATTGCAATGAAAGCGACGTAGGTGCCGGAAAGGAAGTCATCGACTGCAAGTACGAAGGCGAGCCCCAGCGCTGCGCAATGAACTACACATACCTTCTCAGCCCGCTCAAGGTCATGGACGGAGTAGATGCCAGGATCGAGTTCAGCGAACCAGGCCGCCCCTTCACGGTCAAGGCTGACTCCGAGAGGGATTATTTGCATGTCATCATGCCGATGAACCTCAACTGAAATTGACGGAAAATGATTATAAAGAAGCTGGTTCTGGATGGTTTCCGCAATATCCGGGACCGCGAGATAGATACCTCGGCAAAACAGATAATCCTCACTGGTGAGAACGGTCAGGGAAAGACCAATCTTCTTGAAGCCCTGTACATCCTCTGCTACGGAAACTCCTTCAGAACCCAGAACCTGAAGGAAGCCGTCACACACGGAAGAGAGGGATTCAGGCTATGCTCAGTATTCGAAGACTCCCAGGGTCTGGAAAGGAAAGCCGAGATATCCTTTCAGGAAGGAAAGAAGATCATAAGGCTGGACAATAAGGAAATCAGGGACAGAAAGGAACTTATATACTGTCTTCCTTGTATCGTGTTCTCACATGACGACATTGAATTCGTACGGGGCGAACCTGAGAACAGGAGAAGATTCTTCGACCAGACAATGACCATGTATGATCCTGTTTTCTTCGATGACCTCAGGCGATACAAGCTGATTCTCAAGCAGAGAAATGCTGCGATAAAGGATCAGAGACTTTCGCTGTTGGATATCTACGACCAGAAGCTGGCTTCATATGGCATCCAGATAATGAAAGCCAGAAAATCCGTCTGTTCATCCTTTTCCTCAATTTTCCCGGATATTTACAATGCCGTGTCTCTCGAAGACAGGGGAATAGAAATACAGTACCGTCCTTCCTGGGGGGAAGGCGATTCCGTCGAGGAGATAACGGAAAGACTGTTCAACCAGAGGGAAACGGACCTGAAGATGAATACCACCACAAGCGGACCGCACAGGGACCGTTTCCTCATCACCGACAGAAACGGACAGTTCATAAGCACAGCATCCACCGGACAGATGAGGCTGGCCTCACTGGTATTCAGATCGGCCCAGGCTGCATTCTTCAGACAGAAGACAGGCTTATATCCTATTTTCTTAATAGATGATGTCCTATTGGAATTGGATGCGCAGAAAAGATCACGTTATCTTTCATATCTAGGACATTATAATCAGGCATTTTTCACTTTTCTTCCGGAGGAGAAGTATTTCGGCTCTTTCTTTGATTTAAATGGTCCCGATACAAAGAAATACAAAGTTGAAGACGGGAGATTTGAAAATGGCTGAAAAAAAGAGTGTTCCAAGGTATAAGAAAGACAACTACAAGCCTCTTGCCAATGAAGATCCGACCTCGAGCGATGTATTCTTCGATCAGGTTCTTGACCGTTTCCACATCGATCTCGATGATGTCTCAAGCCAGATAGTCGTGCACTGGAAGACCCTTGTGGAACCTGCGGTGGCAGATCATTCGAAGTGCGAGAAAATCAAGGACGGAGTTCTCTATCTCACATGTGATCACCCGTCCAGAGCTTCGTACATAAGGCTCAACTCCAGGGAGATAATCAAGTCGATACGTTCTGTTTTTCCTGAAATTGAATTGAAGAAAATAATTACGAGAGTAAAGAACGCCACTTGACGAACATTTTCATTAAATCTATACTCAATTGCTCAGGTATGGGTTTGTCCCTATTACTTGATATATAGAAAATCCCGCGTTAAGCGATAAAATGGAGTAAAACCATGAGTTACAAAGGCAAAAGAACCTATCAGCCCAGTAAGATCAAGAGAAACAGGAAGTTTGGATTCAGAGCTCGCATGGCAACAAAGGGCGGTCGTCTGGTATTGGCAAGAAGAAGAGCAAAAGGCAGACACAGCCTTACAGTCTCTGATGAGAAGAAGCCTTACTAAGAACAGAATAATCAGACTTAAAGCAGATATTGACAATGTCTTCAAAGCAGGAAAAAGGTACTCTCTTTCCTGCTTTAAGTTGTTTGTGGCAAGCAATGATCTTGCATACAGCAGAATCATAGTCATACCTGCAAGACATTACGGAAATTCAGTTCAGAGAAATCTTATCCGCAGACAGATCAAGGAAATCTGGAGAACGAATCAGGATAAGTTTGCCGAAGGACTGGATTTCGCCGTAATTGTTTACCCGATGCACGACAGAACCCTTTCGTATGAAGAAAAAAAGGCAATGATTCTTGAACTCTTCGGAAAAGGCGGCTGCATCAAGCAACAAGACGGTGCATCGGACGACAGAATCAGGAGCTGATAATGGACAAAAAAACCATTCTGGCTATTGTCCTCGTCGTGCTGGTCATTACGATCAGCATGATGATACAGACCAATCTGTTCAGCAATCAGGCTGCGGCTGCTCAGACTACAGCTGAGACTCAGAGCCAGGAAACCGCCGTACAGACTGAACAGAAGGCCGTCGAAGAAGAGAAGAGTACTGCAATTGTCTCTTCCGCTGCCAAGAACACCTCGTCAGAGAAGTTCATGTTCGAAACGGATCTCTATGAGATTGAATTCGACCCTGTCGGAGCCAGCATCTCCTCTCTTATGCTCAGAGAGCATGCAGATGCCGACGGAGAACGCGTAGATATCGTCTTCAAGGGTGAAAACGGGCACAATGCCTTCCTCCTCTACTGGGGCGATGACTTCTCCAACCCGGTAATGGACACATTCGCATATACCGTTGACGGACAGAAGGTGATTTTCACCAATGACTATACCGATTCCAACGGTCATAAGTTCACTGTCGTGAAGACCTATGAGTTCAAGGACGGCGAGTATCTGTTCGCAGTGACAGTCGACCTTGTCGGAGGTTCGGATTTCAAGGGAATCGGCAACCTGAACGGATATGCCTATACACTTGCCTTCGAGCCTCAGGTAGGACCTGCCTTCAAGCAGATGAAGAACAACAACTACGACTACAGGCGTGTCTATATCGACGGATACAACAACAAGGGCAAGCTCAAGAAGAGCATGGTCAAGTTCTCCAACGGTTCATACTACACGACAGGCCAGCTGCAGTGGCTCAGCGTCACCAGCAAATACTTCACGGTCGTAGGACTTCCCAAGGACAACACACTTGCATACAAGTATTCCGCACTCCAGACAACAGGCGGAGAGATTGCCCAGACCGACAGTCTGTTCTTCTCGAGGCCCGAGACGTTCGATTCCTCAAGCGATACCATCTACTTCTATGCAGGACCTCAGCTGAAGAAGTACCTGAACTCCTACTACAGCGGAATGGACAACGCATGGGGACTCAGAAGCACCAACCTCGATGCCGCAATGGAAAGCGGATCGATGTTCGGATGGCTTGAGAACATCCTCAAATGGATGCTCACGATGCTCTATAAGGTCATTCCCAACTACGGTGTCGGAATCATCCTGCTGACCATCATCATCAAGATCATCCTCTGGCCGCTTTCGAGAAAGAGTGCCGCTTCAACGGCAAAGATGACAGCTCTTCAGCCCAAGATGAAGGAGCTTCAGACAAAGTACAAGGACAATCCGCAGAAGCTGAACCAGGAGACAGCAGCCCTCTACAAGGAAGAGGGAGTAAGTCCGCTCGGAGGATGTCTCCCGATGCTCCTGCAGTTCCCGATCCTGATTGCCATGTACGGACTGCTGAACAAGCACTTCGAGCTTCGCGGCGCACTGTTCATCCCCGGCTGGATTCCGGATCTTTCGGTACCTGAGACAATCGCAACCCTCGGTTTCAATATCCCGCTTCTCGGAAACGAGATCCACCTGCTGCCGATTCTCTATACAGCCAGCATGATCTTCTCCATGAAGATTACACAGGGTCAGAACAGTACGGCCGGTCAGGGTAAGGGAATGCAGTTCTTCATGATGTACGGAATGCCGATTCTGTTCTTCTTCATCCTCTACAGCGCTCCGTCCGGACTGCTTCTCTACTGGATGGCGCAGAACATTCTGTCCATGGGACAGCAGTTCTATACCAACGCCAAGCTGAAGAAGAATCCGAAGGCCTTTGACAAGAAGGGCGCTTCCGGAGAAAAGGTCCCGGAGGCCGTGAAGAGATATCAGGAAAGGCTGAAGAAGCTTGAGGAAGCAAAGGCTGCCGCAGCAAAGTCCAATAAGAACAAAAAGAAATAAGAGCGATAGCTCAGAGGATATATATGACAAGAGAATTTGAAGGAAAAACCGAGCAGGATGCCATCAACCAGGCAATAGAAGCTCTTCATATCGAAAGAGAGGATTTCGATGTCGAGATTATCGACAACGGCAGAAGAGGCCTCTTCAAGAAGGCAAACGTAAAGATCCGCGTTCATATCGATTCCATGCAGGATGAGGATAACGACAAGCCTTTCATTCCCGAGGATGAGGAAGAGGAAAAAGCCGGATATGCCGAGGATTCCGAAGCCGAAGAGGATGAGGACGAGGAGGATCTGGAGCCCAACGAGGAGCTCGAGAGCCAGGTCTGTGCATTCATCGACGAGATGATCGGACATATGGGATACGAGTCAAAGACCACCGTTTCATCCAGAAAGGGAAAGAAAGTCAACCTCGATATCGCCAGCGAGTTCTCAAACATCATTATCGGACGCAAGGGAAAGAACCTCGATGCAATCCAGGTTCTGGCCAATGTGTTTTCAGGAAAGATCGACAGCGAGCGCAAGATCATCGTTGATTCCGAAGGCTACAGGATCCGTCATGAAGAGCAGATCATCAAGGAAGCCTACAGAACTGCCATGCAGGTCAGAAAGTCCGGAAGAAGCCGCCTCCTCGAGCCGATGAATCCGTACGAGAGACGCCTTGTGCATACTGCACTCAACGACGTTACCGGCATTGAGACAAAGAGCGAGGGCGAGGGCCTCTACAAGCAGGTCCGCGTCATCTGCAAGCGCAAGAGATATTAATCAGATAGAAGAAATTCGTCTTTTCAGGTCGGGAATCTTCTCTTCGGAGAATTGAGCCCCGACCTGTTTTATTATCTGGCCTGCAAGTTCGGAAGCAACGTTTCCGCTGCGGACAACGTCCATGCCGTTGCAGAGGCCGTAAAGGAAGCCGGCTGCATATGTGTCGCCTGCACCTGTGGTGTCTACCGGAGTTTCCGGTCCCTGTACCGGTATTTCATATACAGTTCTTCTGTAGCTGATGAAAGAGCCCTTCTTGCCGTTCTTCACTATGGCGGTCTCGCAGAGCTTGCCCATAGTCTTGCAGCACTCGTAGGGATCGTAGTTGTCGAACAGCATGCGGGCCTCTTCCTTGTTTGCGAAGACGATGTCACAGTGGTTTTCTATCAGCTCCAGGAAGGCATCGTGGTATCGGCCTACGGCAAAGGGATCGGCAATGTCGAACGAGACCTTCACGTCGTTGCGTGCGGCGATTTCAAGGGCCTTGCGGATGGCTTCCATCTGGTTCTTTGTGTCCCACATGTAGCCCGTGAAGTGGAAGAAATCGGATCTTGCGACCTCCTCTTCGATGACATCCTCCGGGCAGAAGTCCCGGTTTGCCCCAAGATAGGTGTTCATGGTACGTTCCGAGTCCGGGGTTATGAGTATGATCGAAGAGCCCGTCACGTTGGCATCTGAGACTGCAAGGTTGTCATGCACGCCCAGGGCCCTGAGCCTTTCGCGGTAGATCGTGCCGTACTCGTCGGTTCCGATCTTACCTGCAAGGGTCGACTCTATTCCTAGGGCGGAGAGGGTTATCACGGTGTTCGGACAGCTTCCGCCGCAGGAGAAGGCCGGATGCTTGGTCTTGATGAATTCGGTCAGCTCCAGCCTTTTCTCGAGCGAGATCAGGTTCATGGTGCCCTTGTAGAGCCCCATGGTCTTGAGTTCCTCGTCCGATACGTTGACTATGACATCTATGAGCGGATTTCCTATTCCGTAGACGATTCCCTTGCTGTTCTTCATCATCTTCCCCCTGAACTCAAAGGGGCTCCGTAGCCTGGATCAGATAATCCCTGGAACTATCCTCGACCATCGGCAGAAGCATGTCGCGCACCCAGCGGTGATATTCGTTGACCATGTCCACTTCCTGATCGGTGAGCATCTCCTTGACTATCAGCTCCCGCTCGTACGGGCAGCAGGTCAGGACCTCGAAGGTATAGAATTTGCCGAATTCCGTCTCCATTGCCTCCGTTACGGCAACAAGGTTCTCTATCCTGATGCCGTGTCGGCCTTCCTTGTAGAGACCCGGCTCGTCGCTGAGGACCATTCCAGGCTCAAGCGCAACCGGTTCGCCGGTGCCCTGTTTTGAAGAGACTCTCTGCGGTCCTTCGTGCACTGAGAGACGGTGTCCGACTCCGTGGCCTGTGCCGTGGAAATAATCCATGCCCCTCTGCCAGAGGAACTGGTGGGCAAGGGCATCAAGCTGATGGCCGGTGGTTCCCTTCGGGAAAATCTGCGAGGAAAGGGCAAGATGGCCCTTGAGGACAAGGGTGTAGTCTTCCTTCTGTTCCTGAGTTGCCTCTCCGAAGAGCAGGGTTCTGGTTATATCGGTCGTTCCGCAGGTGTACTGTCCGCCCGAATCAAGGACAAGAAGTCCGTTTCCGCAGATCGGGATGTCCGTTTCCTCGGTTGCGCTGTAGTGGACGACCGCTCCGTGGGCTCCGAATCCTGCTATGGTGCCGAATGAAGGTCCGAGGTATTCCTCTTCCATCTCACGCTCGTCGGAGAGCGCCTTGGCTATGGAAAGCTCCGTGAAGTCGAACTCATCGCGCTTTACAAGGGCAAGGAAATTGACAAGCGCAACGCCGTCCAGGATGTGGGCGACCCTCATGCCGTCAAGCTCGGTCTCGTTCTTGACTGCCTTCATATCGGTGGAGTACTCGCGGCCTTTCGAGATCCTTACTCCCTCGGCCCTGTCCAGAGCATTCTTCATCTTCATGTTTATTCGCTCAGGATTGAGGCGCACCGTTACGTTCTTCAACGCAGACAGTTCATCCGCAACGGCATCGTAGGGGAGAACTTCATAGCCTTCAGGCCTTGTATTACCAAAGCGTGCAATCGGAGTAAAGAGCTTCACGCTGTCCGGACCTATCAGCAGATGGGCAAGGAACACGGGGGTATCGCAGATGTCGCTTCCCCTGAGGTTCAATATCCATGCAATATCGTCCAGACTGGAAATGAGCTGGTAGTCTTCCTTGTTCTGATGGCCTTTATTGCGAAGATTGGCTATTTTTTGCTGCACACTCATGCCTGTCAGGCTATCATCAAGGCTGACAACCGGATTCTCCGGCATTGCAGGACGATCAGTCCAGATTACATCCAGGAGATCATCCGTCGCAACGACATCAAGGCCCTTGCCTTTGTATCTTTCCATCGCGGCAATCATCAGAGTCTCTGCGGAGATTCCGATCTTCTGCCCGCCGGAGAAGTTCTCCGTCAGGAAATCGATGGGCCTGGTGGCTTCGGGACCGTCGATCTTTCTCATCTCGAACACGGTTCCCCTGATCTGGTCCGCACACTGGACGAAATATCTGGAATCGACCCAGATGAGTGCCTTGTCCATTGTCACGATCACGGTTCCCGCGCTGCCTGAGAAGCCGCTGATCCAGTGTCTGGAAGACCATCTCGGGCATACATATTCGCTCTGATGGGGATCCGTTCCGTTGATGATCCAGGCAGAGAGACCCGCCTTTGCCATTTCACGCCTTAAGGCATCAACCTTTTCGTTTATTTGCATTCTTGTTCCCTTTTCCCTTTGATTTCGGGTATGTGACAGGTTTTCCCTTGAATGAGTAGATTATCATTGCCGCTCCGGCAACTATCATCAGAAAGCACAGTATCTGCCCCATGGAAATGTTCAGGGCGGACTTGAAGAGGGCGGTAGGTTCCGTTTCCTTTCCCAGGGCGATGACAAAGCCGATCTGGCTGTCCGGCTCGCGGAAATACTCGATGATAAAGCGTGCGAGGCCGTATCCGATGAAATAGCTTCCGGTAAGAAGCCCCGGACCTTTCTTTCCATGCAGGCGCTTGGCGATCGGTCTGATGATAAACCAAAGGACAAGCCAGAGCACGATGCCCTCGAACAGGGCTTCGTAAAGCTGCGACGGATGCCTGGGAAGGTTGACCATGGCTCCGGGAGTGTAGCTCATGCCGATTTTATCCGCCACCTCACGGACCCACTCGATCGAAGTCGAGAAAGAAGGTGCATCCGGGAATACCATGCCGACGGAACTTGCGGTGACCCTGCCCCAGAGTTCTCCGTTGATGAAGTTTCCGAGGCGCCCGAAGGTATATCCCAGTGGGATTGCCGCGGTAAGATGGTCCGCCATGTCGAAGAACCGGTAGCCGTGCTTTCTGCAGAAAAGCCAGACACCGAATACGCAGCCGATTACTCCTCCGTGATAGCTCATTCCCGGAAGGCCTACGAAGCGTCCGTTCTGGAAAGGCCAGAAAATCATCCACGGATGGGTCCAGTAATACCACGTTCCGTCATATAGAAGGGTTGAGAAAACCCTCGCTCCGAGGATAAGGAATCCGACACCGTAGCAGAAGAGGGTGATGGTATCATCCGCATTCATGCCGTTGAGTTCTCCGTGTCTGCATTCGTGGCGGATCAGCACATATGTGATGGAGAATGCCACGAGGTACATCAGCGCATACCATCTGACGGGCAGAAACGGAACCACGAACGGGGAAATCCAGCTTGGGAAATCGACGTAAATCTGCATACTGTGATGATAGCACAGATGCATATTCCATATAAATGTGTTTTTTGCGTGTTGTTCCCATAATTGAAAGACGCACAGCCCAAAAAGGTGTATATTTCAATCATGAAAAAAACAGCAATGGTTTTGATTGTTCTGGCACTTCTGGCCGGAACTCTATTTGCAAACGGGTCTCCCGAAGAGCAGATGTTCTTCAACAACCTCATGAACAACTCTCAGGGCGCCACCTATTCCTCGGGGACAACCACGAGCAGAACCTCCACAAAGGGATCCGAGATTATTTCCCGCGATATGGCCACTCTCGAGAGGCTTTACCAGTATGTCGACAGGAACTTCCTGTATGAAATCGACTATGATGCCGTCTATGAGGCCATGGCCACCGCTCTTTTCGATGCCTTGAAAGACAAGTACACGTACTATGTCAAGGCAGAGGAATCCGGAGACTATGAGGAAGAGGTTTCAGGAGTCTACGGCGGACTTGGAATCTATTTTTCAAAGACGTACGTCGATTATCAGGACGTCGAAGATGAAAGCACCCTCTATGCGATAATCACTCAGGTATTCCCGAACACACCCAGCGCCAAGGCAGGGCTGAAGGCCGGGGACTACATCCTCGAGATAGGCGGAGAGTCCGTAGTTGAGATGGAAGCCACAGAGTGTGCAAAGCGCATGAAGGGCGAGCCGGGAACCTCCGTTGATCTGACAATCAGGAGGGGGGACAGCACATTCACAATCCCCATCACCAGGGCTATAATCGTCGTCCCGACGGTTGAATATGAAATGATAGAGGGTACGCACACTGCATATCTGAGGATTCTGGAATTCTCGACAAGCACCTATAGGGCGATTGCCGAAGCCCTTACGGATCTCTCCAATTCAGGAATGGAGAAACTGATCATCGACCTCAGGGACAACCCCGGAGGTGATGTCGATGTTACCCTGGCTATTGCGGACATGTTCATCAGCGATTCCAAGCTTCTTTCCATTTCCTATAAGGACCCGTCAAAGAACATTACCTATGCTGCAACGGATTCCGTGACAGTCTCTCCGTCTACGGAAGTTGCAATCCTGGTCAACGGAGGAACTGCAAGTTCCGCCGAGATCTTCTCAAGCGCAATGAAGGACAACGGAAGGGCTGTTCTGTTCGGTTCAACCACCTACGGCAAGGGCGTGATGCAGGTGATTTCCTCCTTCGGCGACGGCTATACCTCAATCACAACGGCAAGCTTCGTCGGGCCTGCAGGAAAGACAATCCACGGAGAGGGTGTGGAACCGGATGTTGTCATCGATGAGATTGTCGTAGAGGAAGAGGAAATAGAGGCATACACGGAGCTTCTGAACAGCAAGGCAGCAGAGAAATTCGTTGACCAGAATCCGGATTTCACGGACGAGAACGTACGGAAATTCGCACAGGAGCATGCAGATTCGGGACTTAGGGAAATCGTTCTTCTTCTGGTTGCCCGCAACGAGTATCTCTCGAGAATGGACTATGACGACAGACCTCTTGCGGATATCGTCTACGACAACTGCTGCAAGGCAGCTTTCGAGTATCTTCAGAGCTATGAGATCGACTACGACGCAAACTACAAGCCGACTTCCGACACGTCGGTGAGAGTAGTGAATTTCTAGTTTATCTACCCGTTTTTCTAGTGTGGAACCTGCCTTCGGGCAGGTTCTTCCGTTATAAGAAAATAAGGGGTCGGGAAAGGGTGTGTGGGTATTTTTTACACACACTATTGCACAAGTTATGCACAACCCTTGTGCAAGGTAGTATTTATATTGACAGAAACGGCTTGGATGTAAGCTTCCTAGTTTGGTACTAATCATTTGAATAGTAGAATGTAATTTCTTTATATAAAATAACTTAGATAAATTTGTATTTTTTTGTACCTGTTAAAAAGTTATATAAGAATTATTGCTGTTGTGCAGTTTCGGAGATATTAAAAAAAACTAAAATTACAGGAAGTTATGCACAAGTTATTGACAGCATGATTCAAGGATTGTCTGAACGGCTCCGATTGCGTAAATCGATGCAGTTTCGCATCTTAGAATGTTTGTCTTGAGCGTTACGGCCTTGAATCCGCAATTGAGAAGAAGAGCGCATTCCTCCTCTTCCAAACCACCTTCCGGACCCACTATGATGGCGGTGATTCCGTCGAAGCCCCTGAGGCAGGAAAACAGGTCGCTTTGGTTCTCGGAAAGCCTGACCTGGTGCAGGACTATCCCGAGGTGTGCAAGACCTTCAGAGCGCTTTGAAAAGTCTGCCGGAATATCCTTGAACGGTAGAACTCCGTGTACTTTTGTGGGTACCACGGATCCGCTCTGCTGGATAGCTTCCGTAACGATGGCATCATAGCGCTCAAGGCGGGCGGTTTCCTTTCCTTCAAGGTCTGCCACACAGTTTCTGCTTTTCACCAGAACGATATCCTGAACGCCAGCCTCGGTGGCTTTTTTTATTATTTCATCTGCCTTACGGCCCTTGGGAAGGCACTGATAAAGGACTATGGGCTTAAGGGGGCGCATCTGCGGAAGCGCATCTGTTTTCTCTTCCAGCTTCTCCGAGGGAGAGACCGAGAGGAGGCAGCTTGCCTTTTCGATTTTCTCGATTCTGAGATTCCACAGTCCGCCTTCACGGTCTCGACCCATCAGCTCCTGACCCTCCTTGAGCCTGAGGGCCTTGATCAGGTAGTTGAAATCCTTTCCTGTCAGCCGAAGGGTCGAACTTCTGTCAAAAGTGGCGGGAAGTAGAAAAAGTCTCATGACAAGAGTATGAACCATATCGTATTGTTAAGTAAAGAGAGGTGTTTACCGTGCAGATTCCGCTTTCAGAATATCCCAGACCGCAGATGGTGAGAGACAGCTATCTGTGTCTGAACGGAATATGGAACCTCAGGTTCCTCAGCGACGGCGATAAAGCCGTGAATCAGAGCATTGTGGTTCCTTATTCCCCCGAGTCGGAATACAGCGGAGTGGGCCGTACCCTGCAGGAATACGAGACCATGCTGTACAGCAGGCATGTGGAGTTTCCCGATGTGGATTTCTCACAGGAAAGACTGCTGCTTCATTTCGGTGCGGTGGACTATCGTGCAATCGTGTTCATAGACAAGGAACAGGTTGCCGAGCATATAGGAGGATACCTTCCTTTCTCGGTGGAAGTCGAAAAAGCCTCCTTCGACCTTGATGTAAGCGTACAGGATCCCGGGGATAGCCGTGAGATTTCCCGTGGGAAGCAGAGTTCCTCTCCCGGAGGAATCTGGTACCCCAAGACAAGCGGAATCTGGCAGACGGTCTGGATGGAGAAGGTTCCCGGAACCTATATCCGGGAACTGAAGATCCTTCCGGATCTGCAGGGCTTCTGGATCACCGTCTGCATGAACGATGATTCTGTAGGAAAGGCAGTGCTTTCCATCGGCGGAAACAAGCATGAGATAAAGACGAACGAGAAACAATATATAAAGATAGACAATCCGAGGCTGTGGACCCCGGACGATCCTTACTTATATAACTTCGATATAAGCGCAGGATCCGATACAGTACATTCATACGTCGGGCTGAGGACCTTTGGAATAGGTCTTGATAACAAAGGCCATAATGTCCTGCTTTTAAATGATAAGCCATTTTTCCATCATGGTCTTTTGGATCAGGGCTATTATAAGGGAGGATACTACACTCCGCAGGATGACAGGGATTTCATAGATGACATCAGCAGGATGAAGGAAATGGGCTTCAATACGCTTAGAAAGCATATCAAGGTCGAGCCCCTTCGATGGTACTACCACTGCGACCGTCTGGGCATGCTGGTCTGGCAGGATATGGTTTCCGGCGGAGGACGCTACAGGCTCTCCGTGATAAGTGCGCCGCTTGTGATGGGATCGTTTCTGAAAGACGACAGGTATGACAAATTCGCACGTGAGGATGCACACGAGAGAGATATCTGGGAAGAGGAGGCCTACGGGACGGTCAGAAACCTCTACAACTGCACATGCGTTGCAATGTGGGTTCCTTTCAACGAGGGCTGGGGACAGTTCGATTCCAAGCGTATTACGGACAATATAAGAAAGATCGATGAAAGCCGCACCATCGACCATGCCTCAGGCTGGCATGATCAGAAGATAGGGGATTTCAGGAGCCTTCATGTCTACTTCAGACCTTATCGCTTCAAGCCCGACAAACTCGGAAGGCCGGTGATTCTCTCGGAGTTCGGCGGCTACGGCATGGAGATCGGACTGACGGAGAAGAGGGCTTTCACCTACAGGAAATACAGAAGTAGGGAAGACCTGACTGCTGCGATAGTGAAGCTCTATGAAACACAGATAATCCCGGCAAAGCAGAAAGGCCTTGCCGCAAGCATCTATACGCAGGTGTCTGATGTGGAACAGGAGGTCAACGGACTTCTGAGCTATGACAGAAAGACCGTGAAGGTCAATGCCGGGGATATTGCACGGATGTCAGAAAGGCTTCTGAAGAGCGAGTAATCAGAGACTCTTTCTGTACTTGAGGTTGTTGCTCTCTATAAGTGCCTGATATCGGCCAAGAATGGTGTCCATCAGCGGTCCGTCCCAAGGAATCGGTATGGTCTCATAGGCCCTGTCTCCCATGGCCTTGCGCTTCTCCAGAGGAAGCGAGAGGAACTCTGCAATGGCCTGCGCAACCGCAGGACTCTCATCCTTGCTGATAATTCCGTTGTCGTCGGCAGTGATGACTTCCGCAGTACAGGAGCCTTCTGCTGCCAGGGTAGGTGTTCTCTGGGCTGCAGCTTCACGAACGACCATCGGGGCGTTGTCATAGATGGACGGGAACACGAAGAGATCTGCAATGGAATAGATGGCGTCGAGGCTTTCGGTATCAGTCAGATGACCCGTGAAGACAGAAACATCCTCTATGTCCAGTTTTGATACCCTCTCCCTTATTGCCTGTTCGTCAGGACCGCGGCCTGCCATCACCAGCTGGAATGCGGTACCCTGCTTCTTGAGTATGGAGCAGGCTTCCAGAACTCTACCCAGGTTCTTCTTCCAGCTTATCTGCCCGACGAATAGAAGTACGGGGACATCGCTTCTGATGCCGTACTTCTGCCTTACCTCGGGCACTCTGGCAATATTGAGGACCCTTCTGTTCGAACCGTTGGGCATTACGATAATCTCGCCCTTGTAGCCGTACTCGCGCAGGGTTTCCCCCGTGCCTTCGGATACTGCCCAGACCTCGTCGCATTTGGAGAAGAAGTCCGCCACGGCCTGTGAACCGACCTTTGCTATGGTCTTCACGCCGGTGAACTGAAGGATATCGTCATAGAATTTCGTGTGGAACGATCCTACGATGGGCAGATGCCTTTTCTTTGCCAGGTTCAGGCCTGCGTTTCCGGCAAAGACCGGACCGTGGACATGGATGATATCAAGGTCTATCTGCTTCATCCTTGCAATGAAGTGCGGGTCGAAACTGTCCAGACCGATGCGCCAGGGAATCTTCTTCGAGAGTTCCACGGAGTTGAAATCAACTATCTCGTAGGGCAGGCCTCCCCGATATCCGGTGTCGTACATCGGGGTAATGACATAAACTTCCTCTCCGCGCTTTGCCATTGTTTCCGCATAGGCTTTCATGACGCGGCCGACCCCGTCGAAGACGGGAATGAAGGATTCGCCGAATTGTCCGATTTTCATGTAAATGCCTCGTTAGAGTATTACTGAATTCCTGAGGGTCACTATCATGGCAATGAAACCACCTATGAAGAAAAGGGTGGAACCCATGATGGTGAAGGTCAAAGTGTTCAATATGAATGAAAGGCTGTTGCCTACAATCATCAGCAGGATTGCATAGTTTCTGAGTTTGCCTATGGCAGTAGGTTCCGAGAATGACAGGATCAGCTGCGTAATCAGGGCAACGCTGGAAAGAATGCAGAGCAGCATGAACGGCGCCGTCATCCGCCACACTCCGTCAATGTCCTGGGTCGTGGGCACCAGGATGGAGATGAACAGCACGGAAGCCGTTCCGAGCAGCAGAAAACGCGTTATGGTGCTGTGCTCGTTGTTCTGGTAATGGATTGCATATCCGATCAGCAGGAACATCAGCATGTACTGCGAGAACATCTGGAGCCTTACGCTTACCCGGGGCGGCAGGATGCTGAAGCCTGTCAGTTGCGTGAAGTAGGAAAGGACCCGCAGTTCAGTGACAGTCAGGAAAAACAGCGCCAGGATTATGAATGCGTTTCCGGGGTTTATGTTGGACACGCTTGATTTGTAATAAGCTACGGTAACCAGAAGGATCACCACCAGTCTTACGACCGCAGCGATGTACGGATAGCTGTTGTCGACTTCCTCTATGATGACGATTCCGTATACACATACCCCTATACTGACCGCAAAGCACAGTATCTGAAGAAGGAGTACAAAGACACGGAAGGCTTTGCTGTTCATCAGATGGTGTCCTTATCCCTGATGTAGCAGTCTGCTTTAAGCTGGTATGCAGTGAAGCTGGTACCAAGACCGGAAAGAAGAACGTCGAATGCAATTGCAAGTCCGTTGAGAAGCGGCAGCAGGCCGAGGATGGCAAAAGCTTCACCCGAGACTTTGATGTTCAGGATCTCGAGGGCGAAGGCCGTAGCAAACAGGACTTCATATCCGGCATGCAGGCAGCTGAGGAAACTCACCAGTGTGCAGGCAAAAGCAACCGTGATTGTCTGACCCAAAGTTGGTAGTGCACCGCCTGATGCATAGATGAATGAACAGGTGCACAGAGTGGAGACCAGAGCGGTTCCGCCCTTTGTGATTATGCTGTGGATCGGAAGAGCAGTGGAAACGATGTTTTTCTGGATTCCGAGGTTGATTCTGCAGTCGGTATAGAGCGTTGGCTGGCTGAACAGGTAGTTGACCGAGAAGAATGCCGCGACACCGGAAGAGAACAGCCTTCCGAGCTGTCTGTAGGGATTTCTCCTGAAGCCTGTGCAGATTCCGTAGATCAACGGGAGCACCAGGAAGATGCCGCCGAAACCCGCAATGCAGAGCAGGACAATGAACTTCCAGGAAACGAAAACCGTTCCGTCTGTCCAGAGTCTGTCGAACCATGTACCTGCAATGAAGAAGATTCCGATCCACATGAACTGTGCAACCTTCTTTGCGACTCTGAACATGGCTTCGCTGAGGGAGTTGAGGACAATGTAAGCCGGCCTTATTACCTCTGTGGTGGGCCTGATGGCATAGCCGAAGATCAGGGCAACCAGGATGATGGGAAGAAGACAGTCGCTGGATTTGATGAAATTCAAAAAAGCATTGATCGACAGCGGATTGGCTGCATAGATCTTGTCCAGTGTGGAGTTTGCCAGTGCGTTGTACAGGGCGCTTGCCTGCTCAGCGGAAGCCGGCGTTGTCTTTGTTACCGGGAATGCCGCAGGGAAGATCCTGAAGAATACGGCAGCGACAACCGCCATGGCTGCAGCGGTGAAGATTGCCCAGAAAAAGGTTGAGAGAAGCATGAAGCTGCCTTGTCCCTTCTTTCTTGAAAGGGAGGCGGTTCCTGATGTCATCGAGAAGAACGCAAGGGGGAATACAAGGAAGATTCCGAGATTGAGAACCACGTTCGAGAGGATGGTCATGCAGGATATGAATGCGGCACTGTTCCTGAGAGTCAGTTCAAAGGCAAGTCCCATTGCGGCAGCAGCCAGATAAGTCAACCATGTTTTCATGGCGTAAATTATATTACTACCGAGAGTATATGTCTAGTAATGGTTTTAGCAAATCAGGCCGTCAACCTTATAGTGGGCCTCGGCTCCCTTGCGCAGCCATCTGTCGATTTCCTTACGGTATTCCAGCTCGTCTTCGGCTGTAAGATCTGCCTTGCTTCCGAGGGCTTTTGCAAAGCATGCAAGGTACATGCACTCCTGGAAGGCCTCGCCGCGGAACCAGCGGATTCCCTGGTATTCGTTTCTTCCGATGAGATCCAGGAAGGTCTTGTCGTCCAGGAGGACCCTGATATCCAGATCCTGCTTTGCCGTGAGGATGGCACACCTTGCCAGGATGGAGGCGTCTGTCTCGAAGAAGCGGTCAAGCTGCAGGTGCTGCACGACCTTAACTCCCTCTTCCAGTGTGGCATTGGCCGACAGGAACGGCATTGTCAGGAATGCGGAAGCGAAAATCTTCGGAAGGTCATAGCCGATTATCATGTTTGCATTTGCAAAGACCGGGAATCTGCATACATCCTCGAGCTTGTTGAGGACCTCCAGGATCATCTGCGGTTTCATGATGTGCAGGTTCAGGCCGATCTTGGAGAACAGGGAATCGAATTCTTCCATGTAGGTGTAGCAGGAGCCCAGGGTCTGCATCACATTGCGTCTGTTCAGGGCAGTACCCTTGCCTTCGAGGATGGCCTTGAGATCCTTGTAGAACTTCTGGCCTTTTACGGGTTCCACTGCCTCGAAGAAGGGTCCGAGATACAGTACGCTGATCTCGTGGGCAAGGTCCTGGATGCCGTGGCCCTGATACTTTTCATAGAGCCTCTCATAGACGCCATCGATGTCCTCAACCTCATAGATGTTGGTGAAAACTTTGGTCTCATAGCCGTTGAAGGATACTCTCAGACCTTCTTCGAAGAGCTTTGAAGAGGGATAGAGATAGGTCTTTCCATTGTTGAAGTTCCTGTAGACCAGGAAGCGTCTGACGCCTCTGCGGAGCCTCAGGCTCTCTGCCAGGGAGACGGTCTCCAGATGTCTTTCTCCTCCGTCCTTGACCAGCTTGGGCGCCGAGTGGTTGATCCAACCTTCCACGCGTTCGTACTGGTTGTTGTAGAGCACCATGGTCATCTGATTGTCGTCGCCGTTGGTGTAGGCGAACACGGACTCAAGGACGTTGCCGTAGCCGTCGTAGGCATCGAAGAGCTGGAAGTATCTTGATTCGGAGAAGAGCCAGCGCATTTTGAGCAGCGGGAAGATTCTTCTCTTGTGTTCCTCGATCAGGCCCTCGTTTGGATGCTCGTCCCAATATGCCCTCTGATACTCCATTCCGTACTTTTCCCTGAAGCCTTCGATCTGTCCGTGGCCGAACATCGGAAGACCGGGCAGCGTTGCAAGAAGGGTACATACTCCGAAGTACTTGTCCCCGTCTCCGAACTGGGCGATTGCAGTTTCCTCGTCCGGGTTGTTCATGAAATTGACATAGCGCTTGAGAATGTCCGGATCGTACTCCAGGGTTGCCTTGATCATATCGCGGTACTTCTTGTTGTCCTGGTTCTTGAGCATATGCATGAATGCGCTGTTGTAGACACGGTGCATTCCGAGTGTGCGGACGAAATAGCTTTCCATCATCCAGAAAGCCTCTGCCAGCAGCAGGGTGTCGGGAAGTTCGCTCTGGATCCTGTCGACGACCTCGCGCCAGAATTCATTGGGGATGCGTCGGTTGAACTCTTCCACGCTCATTCCGCAGGAGGTTCTGCCCGCAATGTCTCCGCCTGTTCCGGGCTTGGGGTACCAGAGCCTCTGGATATGTCTCTTGGCAAGGGTCATTGCAGCGTCGAAGCGGATTACTGGGAAGTTCCTGGCTACGGCAAGAATCTGCTGAATGACAGCCTCTCTTGTCTGCGGGTTGAGAAAATCGAGCTGAGCAGTATCGTTCCAGGGCATCGTTGTACCGTCGTTGCCATGGAAGATATAGGTGGTTGCACCGGTTCTGGTATCTACACGGCGGAAGGTTACGGCGGCATCGGTCCTGTTGTAGTAGTGGTCCTCGATGCGGATGTCGATGTCCGGATCATCGGAAAGATTCGGGCCGTTGTAGGTGTAGGACGGGAACGGCGGATAGCTCTGCTGGATGAAGTATTCGCTGTGGTATTTCATCCAGTCGCTGTCCAGGCCGGTATGGTTCGGAACCATGTCGCTGGCAAGGCGGATGCCGCGGGACCACAGGCGTCCCTTGAGGTTGAACAGGGCTTCCCATCCGCCGATGCGGCTTGAAATCTCATAGCCCTTGAGGGAGTATGCAGAGGATTCCGCATCCGGGTTTCCGCAGAGGTTCTTGATTTTCTTGGAGGCAGGGCTGCGCTCCCAAAGACCGATGAGCCAAAGGGCGGTGAAGCCTGAATCGCGCAGATAGTCCAGCTCTTCGTCCGGGATCTGGTCCAGACGATGGATGTCACGCTGGTACTTCTTGGACAGCTGGTCCAGCCAGACGAGGGTGCTCTTTGCCATCATTATGACGTTTGGCATCCAGTTGCGGTCTGGAGTGAAGGATTCGATGTCATCGTCGCCGAGGCTTGCATAATCGGGAATCTCCATCGGACCGGGGCCGCCCTGGAAGTGCGGCTTGTCTTCTTCCTGCATGTAGTCGATGCTGCGCAGAAGCAGTGTTGCAAAGCCTTCAGGAAGCAGGGTGTCCCAGTGCTCAATTATGTATGCGATCTGCTTGGAAAGCGAATCCGGATAGAGGCGCGCGGGAAGTGTGAGGAAGGAGAACAGGTCTTCTTCCGTCGACTCTGCAAACGAAGTGCCCTTGAGATAGCTTCCCATGATTGCCGTCAGGGCCTGTGTACCGTTGGGGAACTTTAGCTTCTTCTGATCCAGCATGTCGCCCGTGGCGGCTAGGAGGGCGGGGTTGGCCTGAAGGACCTGGTGCACGAAGAATGCGCGCACCGTCTCCACTCCGTGGATGAAGTGCAGGTTATCCAGGCGGGTAGGGAACATCCTGTCATAGAAGGACAGCACCTGTTCGGTGTCCTTGTTCTTCTCGGCAAGGACCGAGATTCTTGAGAAGGGGTCGCTGTCGGTTCCCCTGAGGAAAGCGGAGATCACGCTCTGGTAAACAAGATGCAGGACAGCCGAAGTGTATACGCGTCCGGCGGTTATGGGATGCTCGTGGCTGTTGTTGTAGACCTGAGCTACTTCCTGGGCCTGCCGGTACATCTGCGAGGCGTTCTCATCCGTCTCGAACATGGGCTTTTCATAAGTCATCTCCAGACGGCTGGTCTCTGAAATCCTGAAATCTCTGTTTTTCATTCCTTTCTCCCGAAAACAAATCAAGCGCCAAAATATTGTAACGCATCTTGCGCTGCGCTTTCCAGTGTAATCTCAAGCTGTTTCTCCTCCAAAGGAGAAAAACGAGCAAGAACATAGTCCGCAACCTGCATCCCGCCCGAAGGCCTTCCGACTCCGATTCTCAGACGGCAGAAAGCCTCGGTTCCCAGGTGCTGGCGCACCGACCTCAGCCCGTTGTGTCCGCCCATGCCTCCGCCCAGCTGTCTGCGCACCTCCCCGAACGGAAGCTCAATGTCATCGTGGACCACCAGAATGTCCGCCGGAGCAATACCGAAGAACTTCGAGGCCTCCTGGACGGAGACTCCGCTCTCGTTCATGAAGGTCTGGGGTTTGAGAAGCACACAGGGGCCGTGTTTTAAGAACAGTGCATGGAATTTTGTCTGCCAGGAAGAGCTTTCACCCATCAGCTTCAGGACCTTGTCACAGGCCATGAAACCTACGTTGTGCCGGGTCAGCCTGTACTGGATGCCCGGATTTCCCAGAAAGACAATCATCTTGGCCATACTTCAATAATAAAACCCAAAGCCCTTCTTCGCAAGGAAAGTTGACAAGCTCGCCCCCGAAGAGGACAATCTAGACATGGCAAAAGCAAGGGACTTCCAGAAATGCGCACTGGTCATCGGCATCCTCTCCACATCCGAAGACAGAAAAGAGCAGATAATCTCGATGCTCGAGACCGATTTCGGTCCGATAGAAGCCCAAAGCCCGGTCATGGACTTCCCCTACACGGATTACTACGACAGCGAGATGGGCAGCCGTCCCGTACGCTACCTGCTGCTGATGAAAAATCTCATAGATCCGTCCACGCTAGCCGACATCAAGACAAGGACCAACGAGCTTGAGAAACAGTTTTCCGACGAGAGCGGCAACAGAAAGCTCAATCTGGATCCCGGGATTCTCTCTCTGTCCAACTTCATTCTTGCCACCTGCAAGGACCGCTCCCACCGCATTCCCCTCAGGGACGGCATCTACGCTGAGACGACCCTCATCTATCAGGACCACGGTTTTCAGACCCTCCCGTGGACCTATGCCGACTACCGTTCCGACGATATCCGTGCAATCCTCAGGTCTTTCAGGGACCGATACCGCCTGGCCCTGAAAAACAACGAGCAAAAAAACTGAAAAAGATTCGGAAAACCCCCTGAAATTTCTAATGAAATCGACAGTTTTTCTGTTATAGGGGGTATGAAGAGAAAAACATACCCCAAAACCGTCCTGCTGCTTGTCGTTTCGGCAATCCTTCTTGCCGTTTCATGTTCGCTTGTACGTCCGGAAAGGACTCTGGAAGTGCAGATACCCAAACATCCCTGGGAAACAGTGCAGACAAAGAATCTCTGGTACACCCTCAGATGGACGAGCGGCACTGAAATCCGCAGTGCCTACATCGGTCCTGACGAGAGGTTTGTCAGTCTCCACATACCAATCGGAGAGACCGTTCTGATTGCTGCCTATCCGCTTGGCGAGATGGCCCCTTTCGGAGCGATAATCACTCCCTTGGACGACGGAATCCAGGTATCCCTGAACCAGAATGACGGGGTGGTTGTCAACGAACTTATTGACCTTGACCGCGTTGTTACACAAAGGCTGAACTATGGCCCGATTCGCGAGAGTATGATGAAAAAAACCGCTGACTTACGCAGAATAGAGAAGGTTTCCCTTTTGCGTGATCTGCAGAACGGAGAGCTCTCGCAGACATCTTTCAAGGCCGTTTCGCTCTTCGGTGTGGACCCGTTCGTTCTGCCGAACGGACTATGGACAAGCGAGTACCTGTGCGACCCGAGCCTCTATATTTCGGACAACCTCAGCCCCCAGCTGCAGCTGCCTGAAGGAGTGTTCCGCTATCTCAATGCAGACATGAACCGAGTCCTGGTTCTCATAGTCGATTCCTCCGGAAACAGCTACAGCTATCTCAAGCAGAGCCTGATCTAAATGTACACTAAAGGAGGTTAGCCCATGACATTCGAGTGGGATGAGCGAAAGAATCATTCCAGCACGATGTGCCACCGAGAAGGAAGCAAATGAGTACAAAGAAAAGAATAACTCTTGAAGAATTGCAATCGAAAGAAATGCCGGAGGAGGCGAAGATAAGGATCCGAAGTGCGGTTTCTGTTTATGACGAAGATAATCCGCCGATGACGAAAGAAGAGCTGGAAACCCTTCGTCCTGTAGCACCAGACATCCGGAATGGTTCAAACCCAGAAAGGCAGATGTCCACCTCAAGATCGATATCGATGTCCTGGAAGCCTTCAAAGCCCAGGGAAAGGGCTATCGGACTCGTATAAACGAGGTTCTGCGCAACTATATTTTCAATCAAAACCAACTCCAAAAACAGGAAATGTGACAAGTGTGTAAATGATTTTTTAAAACATTTCGTAAAAAATTAAAAAAGATTTTTAAAAAAATTGTTGACAAAATGGTTGCATTTATATATATTGAAAATACGGACGCGTATGTGTCCTCGATTCTTTATCTGCAAGGGGCTTTTGAACATGAAAAAAGCAATGATGACAATTCTGCTTTTCTCTGTGTTTTCGGTATGCCTTTTTGCAGATTCCTTCCGTTTCAGCATTGTCTGGGACAAGGTGGTTGAATCGGAAACAACCCTTTCTGTTGTGAATCTTGATAACGACAGTGAAGTCGAGAATCACAGCAAGGATTTGGAGATTGTCAGTACTGTGCAGGATGTAGCCAGAATCAAGTATGCCTCAAACGAAGGTGGAATACATGTTCTCTCATATAAGGCAACACCGCTGATGAACAACAGCGACCAGTCCGGTCATTCCTTCAACCTTTTCTTCAGTTATACAGAAAACGATTCAACAGATGTTCAGGAAATCCAGGTAGGAACAAATAAGTCTCTTACCTATCCCAATGGATCTGTTAAGGCTGAAACATCAATAAATATGGGGCAGGGTGGTGTTCTGACCCCCAGATATGTTCTCATTCAGGTTGAGCTTCCCGATGTCTCCGTTGACACCATGCAGACTAATGTCAAATACACTTCGACAATCACAATAGAGAGGACGTCGCCATGAAGAAATGCATTGTCCTCGCTACTATGCTGATAGTCTCAATGGTATTTGCCTTTGCCGATACCCACCTTGGAAGAACCGAAAACACTGTCACAGACAGTTCCTTCGTTGTTCAGGGGTATTACAAAGGAGAGAAGGAAAATACTTCTGTTACTCTGGCATTCAAGGATATTGATAATCAGACAATCGTTCATTCTGGTCAGTCAACAACCGGAACTAAAGTCAACGTGTCTGACCGACACCTTGGATCGAATACAGGTACGATTTTCACTTGGTCGATGACTGGCACTACAACCTCAACAACCACGTTGAAATTTACCTTTTCTACTCTTCAGGCGGAAATGAACGATGTTTTCTATCGTCCTACATATACTTTGAAAATGACAATTAACGAAACTCGTAATAGAAATAGTGGCGGTAGTACATTGACAGACACCTTCTATTCCAATGTCACAAATAAAACACAGGTAGTTGGCGGCGGCACAACAACCGGAACAAAGGCTACTCAGAGTTCTGAATTTACCGGTGCTTCAACAATTACATATACAGGTAAGACCAGTAGTAGCGGTTATGGTTATGGTTACAGTTCCACAACATGGTACAGATCGGGAACCTGTACTTTGAATATTGCAGATTACGAACAGACAATCCCCGGCAGTTATCATTATGTCTGCTGGGTTATCGCGGAGTACTCGGTACAATGAAGAAAATAATCGTTTCACTATTTCTAATTGTCTCTTTGTTCTCTGTCTTTGGGGCTACAATCGACCCGTTTAAGGTTCAGACCATATCTGGATTTATTGATGACATATCTTATCTTTATGTAAGTCCTTTTACCTTTGACTATATCGGTACCGTAGGCTATGCAGGTATTAATTTGGATTATGAAGATACAACAGCTAGCTATCGCAATCTTGTTAAGCCCTCAAGTACTCCATTGTCGATGCTTGGTGTCCAGATTGGATCTTTTTCTGTTTTGGTTACATATACACAGTCTACAACAATCTCAGGTGCAAAACTGACTATTACCCACGAGAAGCTGATTCATACCACTGATTCAAGCGCTCAACTTGAATATGAGTTGGGAGTTCTTTATGCAATAAGCAATGGGACAACTACCGGAACAGAAACTTCTGCAATTTGTCTCAGTACGGAAGCTACGGGTAACAATCCTAAAAAGATTGAAATCACCCTTTCTCAACAGTCAAAGATTGCAGCTATTCAGAATGCATATCTATATTTCCGTCTCGCAAATGGCCAGAAAGCTTCGGTGACTGGGCAGTATGAATCAGTTGTTACTTTTACGATGGAGGCAATATGAAGAAACTAATTCTCATACTCTCCATTCTATTCTTGTTCTCCGTATCTGTTTTTGCTGTTGAATCTTTCTGGTGCCTTAATGCAACTGCTAACGTATCAAGCAGTGGAGATCACTATCGATTCAATTACAGTACAGTATTTGACTTGTCGACCTATTTCTCCGGAACACCCAAATTCAGCGATTATGCAGGCCAAAGCAATCCCAACGGAAAGCTGAATGAATCAAGAGCAATCGGAACTGTTGGTGTTGGCGGTTGTGATCATGCCATTGAATATACAATAAGCACGAATGGCGGAAAGTTTGTTTCTCAGTCAGACCCCTCCAAGTATCGAGAATTCTATGTTGTTAATGTTCCTGACTACTCTGAGTCCAACAGTTCGGGCAGAAGCTATCTTTGTTATAATTACAACGGTACTGGTGCAACAGCACATAGTACGCTAGGTAGCAATTCAATGACATTCACTGCGCCTGTAACAAATGGAAATACGAGTACAACGATTTACAATAGCAATGGCAGAACTACAAACGTAAAATGTGCCTCTGTCGGACTTGACCTGTTCCTTTGTATGGCCCAATTGTCAAATTCAGATTTGGAGCACTTGGCAGAAAATGATGACTATATAGCAACCATTACCGTTTCTTGGCATTGTACCAATGCGGGTTGCAATCAAAATCATTCAGGTACGTTTGATATGGTTGTAAGAGGATACTATGGAAGCAACTCCGGACAGGCTAGAGATTCATTCCTTCTCATCGTCAATCCTGCTGCAGATGTCAATACTCTCGATCTTAAGAAGATGATGAAGGAAGACCAGACAAAGACAATCGCCAGCATGACAATTGCAACCACTACAAAAGAAGGAACCAGTGGCAATGCATATGCCTGGCGTGATCATATCTATGCATTCCTTTCTGCCAGTGCGGACTATAATACAGCCGATCATTCCGGTTTTGTCCTCACAAAAATGACAAACCGTTCGATTACGATTCCGTATACTCTGACTGTTTATAACACAACTTCCGGATCCTCAATGCAAGGACAGGTTTATGATGGGACAGACTACTTCATCGAGCATGATCAGTCTTATTGCATTGATCTTAAGGACTATTCTAAACCAAGTACGAATTACTATGCTATGTCGTATGATAGATATGGCACATACTACTATGCAATAAACTATAGTGGAAGGGTTGAAATAAACCTGACAAATTTTACAATACCAGGTACCACGGTTGATCTTCGGACAGTTATGAATGATCCTGTTACATATTACGACGAGTACACCAGATATATTGGTAAATACGAATCCAACATTTATTACCATATAGTTTTTGTGGATTAATGACTTGTATGTGTTGCAAAATTAGCAGTTTTGTAAAAAATTTTAAAAAAACCTGACAAAATTTGAAAAAAATTATAAAAAAACTTGACTTCTCCCTATGCCTATACCTATTATACGTATACCAAGGGTGCGTGTATTGGGTTAAAACTGCCAAGGATTGTTTTTCCTTGTTTGGTCGATAGAAAAGGGGAAGAAATGAAGAAGATACTTGGTTTTGTTTTAATAAGCCTTTTATTCCTTCCCGGATTATTATGTGCTGCGCCTTCTCTGCCTGCACAAAGAAACTTCAACCTTGTTCATACTCTTACATCAAATGCTACCTATCATTTTGTTTTCCAGAATATGGCAGATACTCCCGTTGAAATCACCAGTGCAGATGTCAGCAATGGTGGGAAATTTGCAAGGGTTGTTATTAATTTCAACGATGATGTACTTTATAGTTTCAATCTGAAATTCAGTCCCCTTGAGCATGTTTCTCTTGCAAATACATTCTGTGAATATACAATGGAAGTTCTCAGACCCAATTCAAATGAGACACTCGTGCCAGTGGTTCCGAATCAGAGCGAGGGACATAGTGCCTGCAGTGCAACATTGAACGGAAGGGTGGATTACCAATTATCTGGAACTTGGCAGAATGAATACCTTGCAGAGCTCAAGATCACACTGGATACAGATTCTGCACTTGCCGGAATCTATGCCGGTACAATTATTATCGAACAGATTACAGACGGAGGCGGCCAATGAAGAAATTGATATTGGTGACTCTCGTCTTGTGTCTTGCTGCTCAGTTTTGGCTCTTTGCTGATGGTGAATCATATACCCAGGTAGATGGGGCTTCTAGGATAATAACGGCATATAAGAACCAAAAAACAGGTGAATTGCCGGATCTGTCAATGGCAATCAGATTACTTGATTCCTCTGATACCGAATTTGTTGAAGACGGGAAGGATATTAATCTTCCTGTTGATGCAAGAGGTTCGTATTATAAAGCTTTCAGTTGGGTTTTCTCTGGGAATGCCTTCGGGGCAGTTACCCTGACTTTCTCATTTGCCAGAATGAGTCTGAATGGTGCTAATACCAATAACCAAACTGAATATATTCCATACAAAGTAAAAATGGTCTACAGTCCATCAAAAGTCGGTAATTCGACTATTCAGATGAACACAGCTTCAACAGCACAGGCATATATGACCAATAGCTTTACCGGAACTACATATAGGATGTATTATGCAGATTCTATATCCAATGGAGCTGTTTCCTCAGTTGAGACAAGTGGAGGAGAGTCCCCTGCCAGTAATTATGGAAATGCTTTCAGTGTTGCCTTATCCTATAATATGAGTTCGAACACCAAAGTTCAGGATGCCGATGCTCAGGACAAAAAGCAGGAATATATAAATAAAGTAACTCAGAACAACCATGCCAATGTCTGTGATTATTGGAACAGGTCCGGCACTGCCTATGTGCAATTGTTGATCAACAATGATCGAACATGGAGTACAAACTCAAGCATAAAAGCAAAAGTTGGAGAGTATCGTGCAAATGTAACAGTGGGGGTAACTGTGCAATGAAAAAACTATTTATTGTTCTTTCTAACATACTTTTCTCCCTCTTTGTTTTAGCGGCTGCGGAACCAAGCAAGTATGATTTTGCAATTTCCGGAGTTGTCCGTTCGAGTATTGTTTTTCAGGTTACTATTTTTGAAGACGCAATACCGTTTGATCTGGATGGTTCCCTTGTAACTTATAATCCTTCCTATGCTTCTATGGTAACAGGAATCAGAATCGGGCAATATACACTTGTAAGTAGAACGCCAAGTATAAAACTATGCGTCTCCCATACGCCTCTTGTGCATTCTGACTCGTCTTTGACAGAGAATAATCAGATCAACTACAGATTGTATCTGATTACAGGTGATGGGGCACAGAATTTTGTGTCTACAAGGGGAGAGCAACTTGACATACTTGGTCCTTCCATAAGCACAACGGTCAATGATACGGAAGTAATTTCTCTTATCGACGAATATATGTATGTAACACTTGATGAAGGGAGTGATGCTGCGACTGAAGCAGTTTGCTCGGAGCTTGAATCGGGGATTTATCAATCCACCATTACGTTTTCGGTATGGGTGCAAACATGATTAAAAAAAACAAATTAGTGATTGCATTCCTATTGGTCTTGGCAACTTCTCTGTTTAGCCTATTTGCAGGAGCAGACTGGGAGAATGTCTTGCTTTGCCAACCGACGAATGTAATCAACAATCAGAGCGTGATGATTGAAATGTCCCAGGCGAAAACCATTAATCATGATTCAGCATTCGGCTCCGTTGTTTATACCACTCCGTATAAACCCAAGTATGAGGATCAAGGAGATATTGTTCTAATGGCCTTGATTGATACTCTGGATTCGAGTAAGAATGGTTCTTCCGTTACATTCACCATCGAAAGCGAGGATCCTGCCGGCTTCTTTTTTGTAAAGGATGGAAACGAAACAAACAAAGTAGGATATGAATTAGAGGCTTGCTTTTTGGAATTTGAGAAAAAGGTTAATATTGGTTTTCTTAGTGTTTCGGTGGATTATCCAAAGACAAATAACGGGAAAAAAATGCGTTTGGGCATTGAAGAAAGCTGTGGAGAAAGTAAGAAAACAAAGTTTGAATATAACGGAACTAACAAATATACACTTTCAATTCCAACGACTTCTTATTCTTCGATACTTGGCTGGGGTTGGCTGGGTGCCTATCCACAACATCTGCGATTCTACTATATTTGTGTCCATGTGTTAGGCGGACAGAACCTTGAGGAGGGCTCATATTCTTCTTCTTTCTATGTTCGTAGTAGCGATAGTAGTATTCCTAGTACTAAGTACACAATCAAGGGCTATGTGGGAGAAAAGCCGGTAGCGGATTCAACCGAATTCAGTTTCTTCATAGGTCCGGGAGCAGATTCTTATTTCACTGATCTGGTAGTTGCGAATAATACAACTTCACCATCAAAAGATATTGCAAGTCTTCAGTTTTATTTTACCAGAAAAGGAACATATTCCAGCGAACCGAGTGCGAACACATATAAGAAGAAATTTACAATCTATATTTCTCCTACTAATGACTATGCAGCAAACGCCAGATTCGTTTTCAAAAAAACCGGAACGGAAAACCAGGCAGATAGCTTTGCCAACCGAATCTATTATGAAATAGATACAACAAATACTACCGGGCTTACGAAGTACAGTAATAATACAAACAATTATTCGTACTATTTCTATCCGGACTATTCTTCTCAATTACTCAGTAGTTCTGGAAGCAATAAAAACTATCAGGAATTCTGGAAGCTGGAAGGAAAGCATATTTATATCAAGGTGTCAGAAGATTCAAAAGAAACTAACGACAACATGCACTCGTCAGGTACTTATTCCTCGACCGTCTGGTTCATAATTGTTCCCAACGATAGCCTTTGATAACCAAGATTCAGGCTGATAAGAAAAAAGGCCTCCGTCGGAGGCCTTTGTTGTGTTTGTTTGCAGTGCTTACTTGACCACGAAGCTCACCAGCTTGCCGGGAACGACGATTTCCTTGACGATGGTTGCACCGTCGAGGTACTTCTTTACATTCTCGTTCTCCTTGGCTGCTGCGATGATCTGGTCCTTTGTGGCATCCTTTGAGAGCATGATTTTGGCTCTGACCTTGCCGTTGATCTGGCAGACGATCTGGATCTCCTCGTCGATTGTCAGGGCTTCGTTGTACTGGGGCCAGCTGACGTTGGCAACCGAGGGCTGGTGTCCTGCACGTGCCCAGAGCTCTTCTGCAAGATGCGGTGCGTACGGGGCAATCATCAGAATCAGCGGCTCCCAGGCTTCTCTGGGAAGGGTGGGGAGCTTGGAGAGGTCGTTGATGTAGACCATCATCTGGCTGATGGCTGTGTTGAAGTTCAGCGTTGCAGTGTCATCCGTGACCTTCTTGATGGTCTTGTGCAGGCTCTTGAGGATCTCTGCCGGGGCTTTGTCCTCAGTGATTGCCTTCTCTTCTCCCAGACGCCAGATGCGGTCAATGAAGCGCCAGACGCCGGCGATGCCGGTCGTGGACCAGGGCTTGGAAACCTGAAGCGGACCCATGAACATCTCGTACATGCGCATTGTATCTGCACCGTACTGGGCGATTACCTCGTCCGGGTTGATGACGTTCTTGAGGCTCTTTGACATCTTGGCGATTACGCGCTCGAGCTTCTCTCCGGTCTCCTTGTCCGTAAAGGTTCCGTCCTCGTTTTCGATGACCTGATCTGCCGGTACCAGTGATTTATTCGGTCTTTGATAAGCAAATGAGGTTATCATTCCCTGGTTGACCAGTCTTGCAAACGGCTCGGGTGTGGAAACCAGTCCGAGGTCGAAGAGGACCTTGTGCCAGAACCTTGCATAGAGCAGGTGCAGCACCGCGTGCTCGGTTCCTCCGATGTAGAGGTTGACAGGCATCCAGTACTTTTCCTTCTCTGCATCGACGAAGGCCTTGGGGTTCTTCGGGTCGATGTAGCGCAGGTAGTACCAGCAGGATCCTCCCCACTGGGGCATGGTGTTGGTCTCTCTCTTTGCAGGGCCGCCGCACTTGGGGCACTTGCAGTTTACCCAGCTGTCGATGTTTGCCAGCGGGCTCTCTCCTGTACCGGAGGGCTGGTAGCTCTGGACTTCGGGCAGTGTGAGCGGAAGCTCGTCTTCGGGAACCAGGACGGTGCCGCAGTGAGGGCAGTGGATGAGAGGGATCGGCTCTCCCCAGTATCTCTGGCGGCTGAAGATCCAGTCACGGAGCTTGAAGTTGATCATCTTGTGACCGATCTTGCGTTCCTCGAGGAATTTTATCATGGCCTCGATGGCATCGGCCTTGTTGAGTCCGTCCAGGAAACCGCTGTTGACGTGGATTCCGTCTTCGGTCCAGGCCTGGGTCTGCACATCGACTTCGGACTTGAGGACCTCTATGATGGGCAGGTTGAACTTCTTTGCAAACTCCCAGTCACGGGTATCGTGGGCCGGAACTGCCATGATGGCACCGGTGCCGTAGGAGATGAGTACGTAGTCAGCGATCCAGATCGGGATTTCCTTGCCGTTGACGGGGTTGATGGCATAGCTTCCGGAGAAGACGCCGGTTTTCTCCTTTGCAAGGTCCGTGCGGTCGAGGTCGCTCTTCTTGGCTGCCTGCTCGATGTAGGCCTTTACGGCTTTCTCGTTATCCTTGGTGGTGAGCTTGCCCACAAGCGGATGCTCGGGGGAGATTACCATGTAGGTTGCGCCGAAGAGGGTATCGCATCTGGTGGTGAAGACCTCCAGCTTGCCGTCGGGATCGTTCTCGAGGCCCTTGACCTGGAAGAGTACGGATGCGCCTTCGGACTTTCCGATCCAGTTGCGCTGCATGAGCTTGACGCTCTCGGGCCAGTCGACCAGATCCAGGTCGTCCAGAAGTCTCTGGGCGTAGGCTGTGATCTTGAGGACCCACTGACGGATGTTCTTCTTCTCTACCTGGCTGCCGCAGCGCTCGCATTTGCCTTCCTTGACCTCTTCGTTGGCAAGGCCGGTCTTGCAGTGGGGGCACCAGTTGATGGGAGCCTGACTCTCGTAGGCCAGTCCCTTCTCGTAGAGCTTCTCGAAGATCCACTGTGTCCAGTGGTAGTAATCCGGGTCGCAGGTCGAGATCTCGCGGTCCCAGTCGTAGCAGAAACCCAGGCTCTTGATCTGACGGCGGAAGGTGTTGATGTTCTTCTCCGTGGTGATGGCCGGGTGTGTGCCTGTCTGGATGGCGTAGTTTTCCGCCGGCAGTCCGAAGGAGTCGAATCCCATCGGATGCAGGACGTTGTAACCGTTCATCCTGAGATAGCGGCAGTAGATGTCCGTGGCCGTGTAGCCCTCGGGGTGTCCGACATGAAGGCCTGCTCCCGAAGGATAGGGGAACATGTCGAGGACGTAGGCCCTCTTCTCCTTGGGGAAGGATGGGTCTTCGGCGACGGCAAAGGTCTTGTTCTCTGCCCAGTACTTCTGCCATTTAGGCTCTGTTTCTGCAAATGGATAACTGCTCATGGTTGAGTATTCTATTTATATTGTCATTTTGCGTCAATTGAAGGGTGGAATTTGGCACAAGAAGCGTTTATTCTTTATGTCATGAAACAGATTTTCGCTCTGGTTCTGTACGGTCTTGTCATCATTGTCTGCCTCTTTGCCATCAAGAAAAAGTCATCGCGCATCTATGCTGCTTCCAAACCGTTTCTGATGCCGCTTCTTCTTGTTGTGTACATCTGCTTCCTTCCTGAAGGCGCAAGGGGACTGAATTATCAGAAATTCGTAGCTTTTGCCCTGCTGTTCGACACCCTCGGAGATGTGTTTCTGCTGTTTCCCAGAACAAAGAGCAGGCACATGTTCTACCTGGGTATGCTGAGCTTCTTTACAGGCCACATCTTCTACTGCCTGTGGTTTGCAAACGTGCCTATCCCGCACTCGAAACAATGTGCCATAGTGGCATTCATGATGTGTTTTTTAATCGAATACCTATTATTTAGGCAATTGATTCTGGGGCCAAGAAAATATGCTCCGCTGCTTATGCCGTACTCGTTCGGACTGTGTGCGGTGGCGGTCGCAATCGCCTCCACAATGGGTCAGGGAGGACCGCTGTTTGCCTCGGTCCTGAGCTTCCTGGGTATTGGGTTGTTCTTCTTCTCCGACTTCTGCATCATGCGCCGTATGGTACGTCTGCCGCTGTTCGGGCAGATGATGGTAATGAGCACCTATATTGCCGGACAGAGCCTGATAGTACTGGGCATGCTGCTGATGCAGGCTCAGTTGGTGTAACAGAAAATCAAAAACAGCTTCTCAATGTCAAGAAAAACGCTAAATCTGTGGTAGGATTGGAAATAAAGATACTACACATAGTTCAAGTTATTTTGTTATAATAGTACTGTTATGGCTGAGAAAAAACCTATCTATGACGAAAATGCGATAAAGACGATGTCCCCGCTGGAGCATATCAGGCTGCGTCCCGGTATGTATATCGGCCGTCTCGGAAACGGCACCCACGTGGACGACGGAATATATGTTCTCATGAAGGAAGTCATCGATAACAGCATCGATGAATTCATCATGGGAGCCGGCAACAGGATCACCATCAGGCTCGAGGACAAGAAAGTCAGCGTCCGTGACCACGGAAGAGGAATCCCCCTCGGAAAGGTCATCGACTGCGTGTCAGAGATCAACACAGGCGCCAAGTACAACGACGACGTGTTCCAGTTCAGCGTCGGACTGAACGGAGTAGGTACCAAGGCAGTCAATGCCCTGAGTTCCTGGTTCCACGTAAAGTCCCACCGTGACGGGCGCTTCTTCGAAGCATTTTTCAAACAGGGAATCCTCACATCGAAGAACGAGGGAAAGACGGACGAGCCCAACGGAACGCTTACCGAGTTCATCCCCGACGAGGAGATCTTCGGAGCCTATGCCTTCAACGAAGAGTTCATAGTCCAGAGACTCAACAACTACTGCTATCTGAACACCGGCCTGACGCTGGACTACAACAAGCGGATCTTCAAGAGCCAGCACGGACTGCTGGATCTGCTTGAGAAGGAAGTCCAGGACAACGGAATCTACGACATAATCCACTATCGCGGCAAGATGATAGAATTCGCCTTCACCCACACCCGTGAGTTCAGCGGCGAGACCTATTTCTCCTACGTCAACGGCCAGTACACGAGCGACGGCGGAACCCACCAGGCCGCCTTCAAGGAAGGAATCCTCGCTGGAGTGAAGGAGTTCTTCAAGAAGTCCACCTGGGCACCGCAGGATGTGAGAGAGGGCATTGTCGGAGCCATAGCAATCAAGGTCCAGACCCCGGTCTTCGAGAGCCAGACCAAGAACAAGTTGGGCAACACCGAAGTGCGCATGCCGATAATCAACGAGGTCAAGGAAGCCATAATCGATTATCTGCACAAGAACCCCGAGTCGGCACAGCTGCTGAACCAGAAGATCCTGACCAACGAGAACATCCGAAAGAAGCTCTCCGAGGTCAAGAAGATTGCCAAAGAGAATGCCAAGAAGATATCGATCAACATCCCCAAGCTCAAGGACTGCAAGTTCCACCTCGGGCAGACAGGCCCGCACGCAGATATGGGAGAGAGGTCTATGATCTTCCTCACTGAGGGAGATTCCGCTTCAGGTACGCTCAACACCGCCCGTGATGTCATGACTCAGGCTGTCTTCAGCCTCCGCGGAAAGCCGCTTAACACCAACGGCATGGCCATGACGGACATGTACAAGAACGCCGAGCTCTACAATGTCATGGCAGCCTTGGGAATCGAGAACGGAATCGACGGACTTCGCTATTCCAAGGTCATCTTTGCAACTGATGCCGATATCGACGGCTTCCATATCAGAATCCTGCTTCTGACATACTTCCTCAGCTATTTCGAGGATTTGATCCACGCCGGCCGCGTCTGGATTCTGGACACACCGCTCTTCAGGGTGCGCAACAAGAGCGTGACCACCTACTGCTACTCCGAAGAGGAGCGTGACAACATGATGAAGCAGATCAAGGGATCTGAGGTCACGCGCTTCAAAGGACTGGGAGAAATATCGGCCAAGGAATTCGGACAGTTCATAGGCGAGGACATGAGGCTCATTCCCGTGACCATCGACAGCCTTGCGGATGCACGTAGGGCAATGAATTTCTACATGGGAAACAACACGCCCGAAAGGCGCGATTTCATCATGGAAAATCTGGTGTGAGGAGGCAGACATGGCAAACGCAAAAGACCTTTTCCGTCAGAACTTCATCGAATATGCATCATATGTCATAAAGGACAGGGCCATCCCCGATATCGAGGACGGTCTCAAGCCCGTACAAAGAAGAATCCTGCACACTATGATTGAGATGGACGACGGGCGCTTCAACAAGGTAGCCAACGTCGTCGGTTCGACCATGCACTACCATCCGCACGGTGATGCTTCAATTTACACGGCTCTCGTCAATCTGGCCAACTGCGACCTCTTCATAGACAAGCAGGGTAACTACGGAAACTTCATGACAGGTGACGGGCCTGCCGCCGCCAGATACATCGAGTGCCGCCTGCTTCCGTTTGCAAAGAAGGTCCTCTACAACCCCGAGATCACCGAGTACGTCGAGTCCTACGACGGCAGAAGCAAGGAACCCGTGGTCTTCCCGGCAAAGATCCCCGTAGTCCTCATCCAGGGCACCGAGGGTATTGCCGTCGGTATGTCCACCAAGATCCTGCCGCACAACGCACACGAGGTCATCGATGCCCAGATAGCCGCCATCAAGGGGGAGGACTTTGAGCTCTATCCCGATTTCCCGGGCGGCGGAATCATGGACGTCTCGGACTATCAGGACGGTCTGGGCTCCGTAGCCGTCAGGGCCAAGCTCGATACCTCCAATGCCAAGAAGATTATCATCGAGGAGCTTCCGTACGGCGTTGACAGCGAGAAGATGATTAAATCCATCGAGGATGCCATCAAGAAGGGAAGGCTCAAGATCCAGAGCGTCAGCGACTTCACGGCAGACTCTGTCAACATCGAGATCTCCCTGGCCAAGGGAACCTATACAAAGGACGTCGTCGATGCCCTCTACGCCTACACGCTCTGCGAGCAGAAGATTTCGGTCAACTGCCTTGTCATCCGCGACAAGCTCCCGCATGTCTGTACCGTCAGCGATGTAATCCGATACCATGCAGACCACATCCTCGAGGTTTCCAAAAAGGAGCTGGAGGTCCAGCGCGGACATCTGTTCGACAGACTGCACACCAGGACCTTGGAGCGCATCTTCATCGAGGAACGCATCTACAAGCGTATCGAGCAGAAGAGGACCCAGGAGGCCGTTGTGCAGGCAATCCGCACAGGTTTCGAGCCCTATGCCGACCAGCTGGTACGCGAGATTACCGACGATGACATCGACCACCTGCTCAAGATCCCAATCCGCAGGATATCGCTCTTCGACATCGAGAAGAACCATCAGGAAATCGACCAGATCAATGCCGATATCAAGCAGGTCGACTACGACCTTTCGCATCTGGATGAGTATTCCATCAAGACGCTGAACAACATCAAGGCCGACCTTGATGCCGAGACCCACAGGCGCAAGACCGTGATTGCAGACTTCAACATGGTCGATGTGCGCGATGTGGCAAAGCGCGACCTCGATCTCAGATATGACGGTTCAACCGGTTATCTGGGCACCAACGTCAAGACAGGCACTCCGCTCTTCAAGGTCTCCGAGTTCGACAAGATCCTCATAGTGCAGAAGAACGGAACCTACTACTGTTCCAACGTGCCGGACAAGCTGTTCGTGGGCAAGGACATCACATACTGCGGTCTTGCGGACAAGGAAGTTCTGGAAGACATAGTGTTTACCGTCATCTATCTGGACAAGAAGACCAAGGTCACTTACATCAAGCGCTGCAAGCTCAGCGGATTCATCATGAACAAGCCCTACGAGCTTCTGCCCGATCCGGACAACAACTCGCTCAAGAAGCTTTCGGTTCTCCCGAACGCCGAGGTTACCGTCACATACAAGGGACCGAGCCGCATAAAGGAATCGACCTTCCTGTTCTCGGACTATCTGGTAAAGGGTGCAAAGGCCGGCGGCGTAACCATCACCAAGAAGGAGATAGCCTCAATCCGCATCAAGGCATGCAAACTGGTGGAGTCAGCTCCCAAGCAGAACATCGATAGCGAAGTTGATGAAGAAGAGCCCGAGGATGAGGAAGTTGAAGTGAAGGAAGAGCCCAAGGTGAAGGCTGTTTCCGAGCCCAAGAGCTCCAAGAAATCTTCCGACGATGATATGCCGGGGTTGTTCGACGATGTTGACTAGTCTTTCCGAAAGGATCCTGTACGAAGACAACCATCTGATTCTCATCAACAAGCTGCCCGGCGAGATAGTGCAGGCCGACAAGACAGGAGACATCACCCTTGCGGATGATGTGAAGCACTATCTCAAGGTCAGGTACAACAAGCCGGGCAATGTGTTTCTGGGACTTCCGCACAGGCTGGACAGGCCCACCAGCGGAATAGTGATCTTTGCAAGGACGGACAAGGCCCTGAGCCGTCTGTCCGAGATGTTCCGCTCCGGAAAGATCGAGAAGCATTACTGGGCAATAACGGACAAGCAGCTGCCTGCCGAGAGCGGGGAGCTCTGTCATTATCTTTATAGAGACGCGCAGAAGAACAAGAGCTTTGCATACAGTCCGGCTCCGGACGGAGGCAAGCCCACACTGCGCGGGGTGCGTCCTGATGATCTGCAGCTTGCCCGCCTGCAGTACAGGCAGATAGGGCAGTCGGAGCGATATGAGCTTTATGACATCAATCTGCTGACAGGGCGCCATCACCAGATCAGGGCCCAGCTTGCCGCCTGCGGGGTGCATATCAAGGGAGACCTCAAGTACGGTTTCCCGCGCTCCAATGCCGACGGCGGCATCTGCCTGCATTCCCATGAAATCATGTTCTCGCATCCGGTAGGGGGAACTCCGGTGCATGTGATTGCCCCTCCGCCCGAGGATCCGATCTGGTCATATTTCGGAATCCAGTAATTCAAACATCTGATATTTAGCTATCTCTCAATGTCCGCCATTGCAGTTTGACTCAATCAAAATAATAGAACCAACTGAAAGTTGACATCTGCCGAAACGGGTTTATACTGATTGTGCTGAAGGGCAGGATGCCGATGCGCCCTGCAATCAACAGTCAGCACCGCTTGGAGGAAAAAATGTACAAACTTGACGAGTTCATGGCTGAACTTGAGAGAAAGAACCCCGCACAGCCTGAGTTCATACAGGCAGCAAGAGAGGTCATCGCATCCGTTATCGATGTGGTCAACGCAAACCCGCTTTATCTGAAGAACAAGATCCTCGACAGGATCGTCGAGCCGGAAAGAATCATCCAGTTCAGAGTCGAGTGGGAAGATGACAATCACGAGATCCAGGTCAACCGTGGATGGAGAGTCCAGTATAACAGCGCAATCGGACCCTACAAGGGAGGTCTGCGCTTCCATGCCAACGTTACCCTCGGAACCCTCAAGTTCCTCGGCTTCGAGCAGATCTTCAAGAACTCCCTCACAACACTGCCGATGGGCGGCGGAAAGGGCGGTTCGGACTTCTCGCCCAAGGGCAAGTCGGATGCTGAGATCATGCGCTTCTGCCGTGCTTTCATGACGGAGCTCGAGAAGTACATCGGTCCCGATACGGATGTTCCTGCAGGAGATCTTGGAGTAGGCGGACGCGAGATCGGCTATCTCTACGGCACATACCGCAAGATCCGCAACGAGAACACCGGCGTGCTCACAGGCAAAGGCTGGGGCTGGGGCGGTTCTCTGGTCAGACCTGAAGCCACAGGCTACGGCACAATGTATTTTGCAAACGAGATGCTCAAGGAGCACAACGATAAATTCGAAGGAAAGCGTGTTGCAATCTCCGGTTTCGGCAACGTCGCATGGGGCGCCGTCACGAAGGCCACACAGCTGGGCGCAAAGGTCGTGACCCTCTCCGGTCCTGACGGATACATCTACGACGAGAACGGAGTAAACACTCCGGAGAAGATCGCATACATGCTCGAGCTCAGAGCTTCCAACATGGATGTCATCGAGCCGTACGCAAAGAAGTTCGGTGCCAAGTTCATCAAGGGCAAGAAGCCTTGGGAAGTTCCCGTAGACATGGCTTTCCCGTGCGCTCTTCAGAACGAGCTCAACGGTGAGGATGCAAAGCAGCTGATCGCCAACGGCGTGAAGTATGTGGTCGAGACATCCAACATGGGATGCACGCCTGAGGCCATCGAAGCCTTCCAGACTGCACGCATTCCGTTTGCACCGGGCAAGGCTGCCAACGCAGGCGGAGTCGCCGTCTCCGGTCTTGAGATGAGCCAGAACGCAGAACACTACTTCTGGTCAGCCGAGGAAGTCGATGAGAAGCTTCACAGAATCATGCAGGGAATCCACGAGGCATGTGCCCGCGAAGGCAAGTGTGCAGACGGCTACATCGACTACGTCAAGGGTGCAAACATCGCCGGCTTCAAGAAAGTCGCCGATGCAATGTGCCAGCAGGGTTTCTGATAAACCCCTTGATCATTCAAAGCCCGAGAGGAAAACCTCCCGGGCTTTTTGTTAGTAAGAACGGCAGGAAAATGCAGATTCGTACTAACTTTTTATATTTTCACTTTTCAAATTATGGTATTGTAGGTGCAACGGAGGCTTTGTATGCACTACGAGCTCGATGAAACCTGGATGCCGTTCTCCTCTCTGATGCTTAAGCACATATACAACGTGCTTCTCATCTGCTCGGAGTATGACCGCTTCATGCTGGAGGAAGACGGAAGGGTTGAAGAAGAGCTCTACAAGGAGTATACGTCGCTCGGACTTTCCAACCCTCCCAAGATCACCCATGTAAGCAGTGAAGAGAAAGCCCTTGAACTGCTGAAGGAGTTGGATTTCGATCTGGTGATCTCCATGCTGGATCTCGGCTCCGGCAGGGTCGAGGCGCTTGCCCAGCAGGTCAAGGAGCTGTACCCTGAGCTTCCGTTCATAGCTCTTTCGCCGTCGCCTGACCACAGGAAGGCAAAGGTCCTCAAGGGTGAGGACTGTCCGTACATAGACTTCATGTTCTACTGGCTGGGAGATCCGTCGGTGTTCCTGGCCATGGTAAAGCTCATGGAGGACCGCATGAACGTGGACCACGACACCGAGGAAGCCGATGTCGAGGTCATAATCTTCGTAGAAGACTCCGTGAAGTTCATATCCTCCTACCTGCCTCAGATGTACAAGCTTCTGATCGAGCAGAACAGAGCTTCCATCAGGGAAGCCCTGAACGAGTGGGGAACCAAGCTCCGCATGCGTGGGAGACCGAAGATTCTTCTGGGAAGAACCTACGACGAGGCCATGGAGATGTATAACAAGTACCGCCAGAATGTACTCGGAGTGATTACGGACCTTACGTTCGATTCCCCGTGGGGCCGCGATTATGCCGGCGAACATCTGTTGAAGGCCATCAGGGCGGACAACCCCGAAATGCCGTTTCTGCTTCAGTCCACCAACAGGGAAGAGGCCAAGCGCATCGCCGACGAAAACGAGGCACAGTTTGTCTGGAAGCTTTCCCCTGATCACCACATGGAGCTTGCCGAGCACTTCACCAAGTACTACGGCTTCGGGCCGTTCCTGTTCAAGAATCCGGAAACCGGAGAGGTGATTGCCAGCGTCTACAGGATGAAGGAGCTGCAGGAGCAGATCCGCGTCATCCCGATTGAATCCTTTATCTATCACGTAAGGCGCAACGATCTTTCCCGTTGGCTCAGGGCCCAGTCCCTGTACAAGCTCGCCTCCAGGATCAAACCGATTACGCTCAAGAAAGATGCCTCCAATGCCGAGGAGATGAGGCAGTTCATCTATACCACAATCAAGGAGTACCGCAAGGAAAGAACCCGCGGAACGATAGCCCAGTTTTCAAGAGAGACCTATGATGAGACCCTGTTCTTCTCGAGAATCGGTGACGGATCCCTCGGCGGAAAGGGAAGGGGTCTTGCGTTCATAGCCCTTGAGATGAAGGCGGCGCAGATCCGCAGCAAGTATGAAGGAATCTATGTCTCGATACCAAGGACCGTCGTAATCTCCACCGAGATCTTCGACCAGTTCATCTCCTGCAATGGCTTCAGGCCCGGCGATTTCATAGAGAAGTCAGATAACGAGATTCTGAGGATGTTCCTTGACGGGAGCATGCCTGCCGGTTTTGAGGATGACCTTGTGAGGATTCTGGAAGTCAATGACGTTCCATTGTCTGTGCGCTCTTCATCCCTGTTGGAAGACAGCCATTTCCAGCCTTTTGCAGGAGTCTACCAGACTTCCATGATTTCGAACTCAGGCAGTTTCGAGAAGAGGCTTTCGGATCTTGAAAAGGCGGTCAAGACAGTCTGGGCTTCGACTTACTTCAAGGGTGCCCGCGAGTACCTCAAGAGAACCGGCCATGCGGTCGAGGACGAGAAGATGGCCGTAATCATACAGCACATAACCGGAAGCGACCACGACGGCTACTGGTTCCCCAATATCTCCGGGGTGGCGCGTTCCCTGGATTATTATCCTGCAGGAAGCAGGACTGCGGAGGATGGCATAGGGATGCTGGCATTCGGAATGGGCAAGACCATCGTGGACGAAGGCGAGAGCTTCCGTTTCTGTCCCGCAAAACCCAAGGTGCCGGTCAATTCCCTCAACGGGGGAGGCTCCTCGCAGAGAATGTTCTATGCTCTGGACAGGAGCAGGGACTTCGATCCGTTCAGCGACATAGACAATCTGGTTCATCTGGATATGGAGAAGGCCTACGGCTGGAGCAATGCAGTCAAGGGCATAGTCTCGGTCATGACACCGTACGGATTCCTTTCTGAGAACTCGACGGACCAGGGTTTCAGGAGCCTGACGTTCAACGGAATAATAAAGTACGACATGATTCCTCTGGCAAAGATCGTGGACGATGTGCTCAAACTGGGCTCGCGCACAATGAGCGAACCCGTGGAGATCGAGTTCGCGGTCAATCTGGAGCATCAGGACTGGATAGATTTCTCCATCCTGCAGATAAGGCCCATCTCCGGAACCGACCGTTTCGAGGATGTGGACATCACGGACAAGGAGACCGAAAGTGCCGTGATTGCCGCCAACAAGGTCATGGGCAACGGCAAGATCGAAGGACTGCACGATATAATCTGCGTAAAACCCGAAGCCTTCAAGCGCTCTGAGATGGTTGAGATGGCCGTGGAGCTTGAAAAGCTCAACGATGAGAACGAGGATCAGTACGTGCTGGTCGTTGCCGGCCGTCTGGGTTCATCGGACAACTGGCTCGGAATCCCGTGCTCATGGCCTCAGATCTCCAAGGCTCACGTGATAGTGGAGACCGGTCTGAAGGAGATACAGGCCGAACCCAGCGAAGGCACCCACTTCTTCCAGAACGTGACCTCACTGGGATGCATCTACATCTCCAACAATCCCGCATCGGGAGACGGGAAGGTGGACTTCGAATCCATTATGAAACTGCCGCTTGTCAGACAGACGAAACACTTCGTGCATGTCCGCTCCGAGAAGGATCTGATTGTCAAAGCCGATGGTCTAAATGGGAAAGCCGTAGTGATTTTCTGATAAATAAAAGACCGCAGAGGACATTGTTTTCCGCTGCGGTCATATTGTCTTGATTTGTTTGTCTATTACTTCTTGAATCCCTGAACAAGCTTCTGAAGTGCGGTGATCTCATAGCTTGCGAGATCGGTTAAGCTCTCAAGTTTCTTGCCCTTGAAATCGAACTTGCCGTTTGTCACATATTCATTCAATGTTCCCCAGTCCATGTACTGGACGGCATACATTGCAGTTTCGAAATCTTCTGCCTGTGATTCCGTCAGACCGAAATACTGTCCGAGGGCGTAATAGTTCGGGCTGTAGTCTGTATCGTCGTCCCACCAGCTGTCGGTACTGTCATATGTCCAGCCGTCGCCTGTGTAGCTGTCCCAGTTGTCCCAGCTGGAAGATGAACTGTCGGAATACCAGCTGCTGTAGTCATCATCGCCCAATCCGCTGAAGAGGCTGGCAAGATCGGACATGTCGATTACATCATAGCCCTGGGGAACGGCGAACTTGGAGGCATCGGCCTTCTGGGTGACGGATTCGATGTAGATGATGGAGTCCACGCTCTGGATTGCGTAGAGGTCGTTGCCGTTGTACCAGTAGGTGCTGATTATGCCGTCGGCGTCCTTTGAGTTCTCGTAGTAATAGCTCTTGCCGTCGAGCTTGCCGTTGCCGCTGCCCAGGACCTCATAGGAGGAGGGGAAGGTCATGATGTCGTCGTCGCCTTCTTCGTAGGCCATGGAGATGACTGATTTGTCGCTGTCGCTGATGAGATAGTATTTGCCGTCCATGATCAGGATCCTCATGGACTCTCCCTCTGCGGAGACCTCCATGTAGTAGGAGCCTGCATGCTCGGATACATAGACGGGGCTTCCTGTTCCGGTCTTGGAGCCGTTGGAGCCCATTTCGTAGCTGGTTCCCTTGAGTGTGTACTCGCCGGATTTGAAGATGTTTCCGTATTTGGTGAATTTCGTTGATGTGGCGGCGAAAGCGCATGAAGCGACAAGAACAGCCACCAGAATTATTGCAAGAGTCCTTTTCATGATAATCTCCTTTCAAGTTTAACGTATATTCCAAGAATAAGTCCTGATACTCTTCTTGTAAATATAAACAATTCAGTTTAGACTAGAAATGACGCGCGTTTTCGGGCGTCGGAATAATCTTTCAAATCATTGATTGCCGCTCTTTGCGGCCAATTAGATCAAGGAGGCTCTTCATGGTGAGAAAAAAGAAATCCATGGACGGCAACAATGCTGCTGCGCACGTAAGCTATGCATTCTCTGAAGTTGCCGCTATCTACCCCATCACACCATCAAGCCCAATGGCAGACTTCGTCGACCAGTGGAGCGCAAATGGTCTGAAGAACATCTTCGGCACCAAGGTCAAGGTCGTCGAGATGCAGTCTGAGGCTGGTGCTGCAGGCGCTGTTCACGGATCTCTCGGTTCGGGCGCACTCACAACAACCTATACGGCATCCCAGGGACTTCTCCTGATGATCCCGAACATGTACAAGATCGCAGCCGAGCAGCTGCCGAGCGTCTTCCACGTCAGCGCACGTACCGTTTCAACTCAGGCTCTGAACATCTTCGGAGACCACAGTGACGTCATGGCATGCCGCCAGACCGGTTTTGCAATGCTCTGCGAAGGCAACGTTCAGGAAGTCATGGATCTCTCACCTGTAGCACATCTGGCAGCTCTCACCGGCAAGGTTCCTTTCATCAACTTCTTCGATGGTTTCAGAACCAGCCACGAGATCCAGAAGATCGAGGTCTGGGATTACGATGACCTCAAGGACATGTGCGACATGAAGGCTGTCGAGGAGTTCAGAAAGCACGCTCTGAATCCCGAACATCCCCACATGAGAGGAAGCCACGAGAACGGAGACATCTTCTTCCAGCACAGGGAAGCTTGCAACAAGTACTATGACGAGCTTCCTGCAGTCGTCGAGTCCTACATGGACAAGATCAACGCCAAGCTCGGTACCAACTACAAGCTCTTCAACTACTACGGAGCTCCCGATGCAGACCGCGTCCTGATTGCCATGGGTTCCATCTGTGACGTTGCAGACGAGGTCATCGACTACCTCAACGCCCACGGAGAGAAGGTCGGTATTATCAAGGTCAGGCTCTACAGGCCGTTCGCAGCAGACAGACTCATCGCAGCTCTGCCCAAGACAGCCAAGAAGGTCGCTGTCCTCGACAGAACCAAGGAGCCCGGCGCACAGGGTGAGCCGCTCTACCTGGATGTCGTGACCGCATTCGCAAACGCAGGTCTTGATAACGTCAAGGTCATCGGCGGACGCTATGGTCTCGGATCAAAGGATACTCCTCCCGCATCTGTCTTCGCAGTATTCAACGAGCTCAAGAAAGATGCTCCGAAGCGCCAGTTCACAATCGGCATCGTCGATGATGTCACCAACCTCAGCCTCGAAGAGGACAAGAACTGCCCGAACACGGCAGCTCCGGGAACCATCGAGTGCAAGTTCTGGGGTCTCGGCGGAGACGGAACGGTCGGAGCCAACAAGAACTCCATCAAGATCATCGGAGACTACACGGACAAGTACGTTCAGGCTTACTTCCAGTATGACTCCAAGAAGACCGGCGGTGTAACGATCAGCCACCTCAGATTCGGCGATCACCCGATCAAGAGCCCGTACTACATCAACAAGGCCGACTTCGTTGCATGTCATAACCCCAGCTACGTCACAAAGGGCTTCAAGATGGTCCAGGACGTCAAGCCGAACGGAGTTTACATGATCAACTGCCAGTGGTCGGATGAAGAGCTCAGCCACCACGTCGATGCAGCTTCCAAGCGCTACATCGCAAAGAACAACATCCAGGTCTACACAATCGATGCCATCGACCTCGCACAGAAGATCGGAATGGGCAAGAGGACAAACACAATCCTCCAGAGCGCATTCTTCACACTGGCAAAGGTCATGCCTCAGGAAGAGGCCATCGCCCACATGAAGGAGAAGGCAACACAGTCCTATCTCAAGAAGGGTCAGGACGTTGTCGACATGAACCACAAGGCCATCGACCTCGGAGCCACAGCCTTCAAGAAGTTCAACGTTCCCGCCGACTGGGCAAATGCAAAGGACGATGCTCCTGCAGCAGCCAAAGAGGGAAGACCCGAGCTGGTCAAGATGGTCAAGAACATCCTTGATCCCGTTGACAAGATGGACGGCGACAGCCTCCCGGTTTCCGCCTTCATGGATCACGTGGACGGTCAGTTCGAGCTCGGTGCAGCAGCATACGAGAAGAGAGGCGTTGCAGTGGCAGTTCCCAGATGGGAAGCTTCCAAGTGTATCCAGTGCAACAACTGTTCCTATGTCTGCCCGCATGCAACGATCAGACCTTATGCTCTTACAGCAGAAGAGGCAGCTGCAATTCCCGCTGCAGCACAGGTCATGGATGTCAAGGCCGGAAAGGGCAAGGGTGTCTACAAGTTCACACTCGCCATCTCTCCGCTTGATTGTATGGGTTGTGGAGTCTGTGTCGGCGCATGTCCGGTCGGAGCTCTCACAATGGTTCCTCAGGAAGAAGAGCTTGCTCAGCAGCCGGTCTTCGACTACTGCGTGGCAAAGGTTTCCGAGAAGAAGGATATGCAGGACAACACAGTCAAGGGCAGCCAGTTCCGCCAGCCGATGCTGGAGTTCTCCGGCTCCTGCGCAGGATGTGCAGAGACTTCATATGCTCGCCTCGTGACACAGCTCTTCGGCGACAGGATG
>CAKJZO010000022.1 GCA_918298275.1 Spirochaetota bacterium
TACTTATCAAGAACATCAGGAGACAGTCCTACGGAATCAGGGATGATGACTATTTCTTCCTCAAGATCTGGGAGGCAACAAGGAAACACCCCAAGTGCAGACAGGTGACCTGCTCTCCCCACCAGTTTTCTGCATGAACCATTATTTTGGTGGCTCTCGCATTATTTTGGCTCTCGCAATAATTTGGTGGGGTTTTCACCCTTTTTCCTAATTTTTAGAGGAAAAAGGTGAAACTTTCACCTAAAATGCCTAAAAACAAGCAAAAAAGGTGAAACTATTCAGCAGAATCGGGTTAATTCAAAGATAAAAAAGACCAACCTTTCGGCTGGCCTTGTGTGTGGCTACTTTTGGGTCACTTGGTTCCTGCAGCGATGATGTCGTCCATGATCTGCTGGAGTTGTTCGAGGCTGCATTTGCAGAGCTCTTGGCCCTTGAAGACGTCAATGATAATGACGGCAAGCGGTGTGTTGTCTTCGCTGTTGACGAAGATAAGGTCGTAGAAGCCTGGATCCTCATCAGAAATGATATAGAACGAACCCCACTCATAGTTCGGATCCTCGGGCTTATAAAGATCAGCGTAGGCCAGGAATTCGCCTTCCTCGATGAAGGATTTGGTGTAGACGGAGAAATCATCGGCATGCTTTGCGGCGCGGATGGAAATACCCTCTGTTTTGTCGGTATCGGGATAGATCCAAATCCATTCGTTAAGATTGAAGATGAAGCGGATGTTTTCGGCAGCCGGTTCAATAGTTTTGTTAAGTGTCTGGTTTCCGAGAAGGGCAATGCCTCTGATTACAGGTTCGCCTTCCTGAAGCTGATAGAGAACGCCCGGGACATATGCGCCGCTTACGGCGTTGATCTCAACATCAACTGCAACAGGCTCTTCAACCGGTTCCTCAACTACAGGCTCCTCTGCGGCGGGTTCTTCTTCAACAGGAGCAACCTCTACGGCTTCGATGACGGGCTCTTCCTCGACTGCAGTGGACTTGCAGGCGACAAGCGAGAAAAGCAATGCGAATATCAGAGCAAACAGAAATGTCTTTTTCATAATTTCCTCCACCCTCCTGACGAGGATATCTGAATGATAGCATGAACAGAAACCCATCTGTCAATGCGTAAGTTTCGGGTCTTCAAGCATTTCCCTGATTGCATTTGCGCTGGGCGGGCAGCCTTTGACCGTATTGTCGAAACTGCGGGTACAGTTGCCTACTCCGATTTGGCCATCTCTGCCTCGGAAAGCCTGCCCTATGCAGACTCTTCTGCCATCCAGATTCCGAAGCGTGCCGTTCTCATCCATCCTGGCAAGGGCGTTTATCAGATTGGCATAGCAGGCAGAGCAGGCGCTCTCTGCATCGGTGTATCTTTCCAGACGCCTTGCCCTTCCCGTGGATCTTGAAGGAAGGCAGATCGCCTGTTTGAGTTCTATGGTTTCCAGTTCGGAGAGGTCGCTGCTGCCTACTCCCATCTTTTCTGCAAGGCCTATATAAGGAATGTCGGAGATATCGAAACCTATCTGCTCGGCGCAGAAAGAATCCATGAGAACAGGGTCAGTCCCTGCAAGCATCCTGTAGGTGTAGACGGGCGTTCCGCCCTCCTCGAAATCCAGATCTCCGTTGATGTTGTCCACAAGCACGAAGTCGGGCTTTCTGATGGAGTTCAGGGCTGCTATGGGTTTATGAAGTCCCAGCGTGTGGAACAGCCTCTTCGATCTGTCGGAGAGAATCCCCTTCATGTTCTTCAGGGCACATGTCATCAGCGTCTGGCAGTGACCCTTGAGAACAGGCAGGTTGATCAGAAAGTCGGCTTCAAGGGCCTGCCTTGAAATCTCCATGGTTATTCCTGCCGCCGTGCGGCGCTCGTAGGCATCGTCCTTTACATCTACCAATGGAACGTTGTACTTCTCTGAGATATTGGGGTATCCGTTGACGGCAAAGGCCCGCTTGGTGCTGTCGCCGACCCAGGAGCTCTCGATTATCTTGATGTCCGCAAAGCCGTGGTCCTGCAGGTACTCGATCACGGCAGTGACGATTTCGGTGTGGGTAACGGCCCCGTGCTCCGGGGTGGACGACGTTATCAGGTTGGGCTTGAGGGCGATGCTGCGTGTCCGGCTTCCGATCATCGAGGCCAGATCGACGGCATTCATGAGCTCTGTTGCCATGGCTGCTGCGTCTTTTCCGTATGTTATGTAGATCTGATTGTCTTTCATGTCAGTCCGCGCGGTTGTTGACCACCAGCATCAGGTTGTTCATGTTAAGCGAATATGTGTACCTGGCATCGTCTGCAATGCTCATCATGAGCCTGATGCCCGACACTTCGGGGGCCCCGTCCTTGAACACATAGTGAAGCGGGTCGAAGGCGCGGCAGTCGTCCCTGAAGCGGATGACCCAGCGGTCGTTCTTGTTCTGGATCCTGACGCAGAGGCTGTTCTTCTTCTTTTTGGAGAAGCCGTGCTTGATCACGTTGCCTGCCATCTCCTCGACGCAGAGGGCCACGAAGTTGGCTGTCTTCTCGGTCTGACCCTGCTCTACGCAGAATGCCTGGGCGCTCTCGGAGGCGCTTGTCACCTCTTCCATGGAGTGGATGTTGAACTCAAGCATGTTCTGGGTCCTGGCTCCGAATTCGGGCTTGAAGTCCATGTAGGTATCAAGCGAGAACGAAACCTTGTGCGCTCTCTTCCACTTCAGGATGCTGAAGCCCAGAAGCGTCAGGACCTCGCCGCTTACAAAGTAGAACCATGCTCCGGTAGTTCCGAACGGGAAGCCCAGGGAGAATGCAATGATTGCAGGAACCACAAGGCCTTCGAAAAGCGAGTAGTTTACTATGGCCTTGATTCTCTCGGAGCCCTGCAGATAGCCCTTGAAGGCGTTGTTTATGCAGCAGGGCACAAGTCCCAGGGCAAAGAGCCTGAGGGCCGTGATGGCCATGCCTGCAGAAGCGCCCGAGTCCGTGATGAACAGGCTCACGAGGTACGGGGCGGCAACTATCAGAACCGCTCCCACTACGACGCCCAGGATCAGGCATCTTGGCATCAGGGTGGACAGAAGGTCCTTGAGTCCCGTGCGGTCCTCCTCCTGGTAAAGGATTCCGGTAATGGTGAGGGACACCCCGTAAATTCCCGTGGAGATGCAGTTGCTGGCGTTGCCCAGCGTGGTCATCACAGAGAAGGCCGCAACCGCAGGGCTGCCGGAGATGATCATCAGGAGCTTGTTCATCAGAAAGACCAGCACCACTCCGGTTCCGATGTTGAACACCGACGGAATTGCGCTTTTGAAGAGCTCAGCGACCTTGGACATCTTAAGGCTCCTGAAGGAGAACCTGAAGATGCTCTTTTTGGAGAAGAAGTACCAGATTGCAATCAGCAGGGCCACGTAGTAGCTGAGAGCCGATGCAAGGCCCATTCCGAAGAGGCCCCAGTGTAACACCATGGCGTTCAGAAGGTCCAGCACTATGTCGGTGACCGTCATGCCCACTACGGCAACAATCAGAAGGCCCATCTGGCCTCCCAGCTGCAGGAACGGGATAAGGACCAGCGATACCATGCACCCCGGGGCTCCGATAGTGAAACCGATCAGATAGCCCTTGGTGGATTCGTAGAGCTCGCCGCTCTTGCCCGCGCCCATCCATGTGGGGGCGAAGTTCCTGAACAGGAGCACGAACAGCAGGAAGAACGTGGAGATTATAAGGGAGATTCCGACGGCGGACGAGAAGCATCTGTTGGTCTCGTCCACAAGGCCTCTTCCTATGGATTTGCTGCAGGAGACCTGCACGCCGGCAGAGAGAATGGACCCTATTCCGCCGATGATCAGCAGAATCGGGTTCGAGAGCCCGTATGCAGCCATTCCTGAAACACCGAGAAAACGCCCGATGACAACGCTGTCCACAAGCATGCAGAGCGATGTGGTCAGAACCGCCAGGATCTGGGCCGTGAGCATCTGCTTTGTAAGATTCTTAATCATGGGGATTATGATATCACCGTCAGAGGAAGAAGTTCAATTACGAGGGATCGGGGTCCATCACAACTTCTTTCTGTGTAATCCTGAACGGAGTGCGCTTCTCTACCACCTCGCGGCAGTAGTCCAGCGTCCACTGCATCTTCTCCACCACCTTCTTCAGTTCTGAAATCAGTTTGGAGACACTTATCGGCCCTATCTGGGTGAGCTCGGAGGTATCGAGCCTGAGGATGAACTGCTCGGGTGTGATATCCAGATACCTGACGGCCTTGAGCTTCTTGTTCTCAAGGATGTCGCGCTCCTCGGTGACGGTCTCGATGTCGTAGAGGAGAATCGGATTGCGGGCTGCGGCCACGTCGATCTCGTCCGCAAGGCGGATGAGGGCTGCAAGGTACGGCAGGCAGACGGTGTTGCCTCCGGGGACCTTCATGGCCGACGGATAGGCAGTCTCGTCATAGAGGTCGGTCCTGCGGTGGCCGCGCGAGATCTGGATAAGAGCCTGCATGTGCTCTTCAGACGGGTATTCGAAAAGCCCTGCGTACCTTCTGATGAACTGCCCGGAGAACTCGTGGTGGAAGTCCCTGATGATCCTGGGATAGTCGTTTCTGTCGTGTGTTTCGAAGTAGTTGCCGAATTCGATGTTGCTGCAGAAGCGCTCGAAGTCCTTGAGCGTGATTCCCATTCCCGTGTCGTGGAAGTAGCAGCCCATCAGGAGCGTGTAGATCTCATCGGCATTCAGCTTGTCTATCTGGTCCCCTATCAGCTGGTTGGTGAAATCGATGACAGACAGAGAGTGGAGCATGGTGTGGTCAGTGAATGCGGGGAAGATGAGCTTGTAGTTCGACAGGTTGTACTGGATGGCGAACACCGCATTGGTGAAGTTCCGATGCAGGGCCGGATCCAGTTTCTGTAGCCTTCTTTCCATTGCAAAATCATGTTCCGTGTTTCCCATATCTGCTCCCCTGTTCATCTGTAGCTGTGGATACCCGGAATGAAGGTATTGACGCCTATGTATGTGAAGAGCACGCAGATAAAGCCTATGACGGCGAAGATTGCGGCGCTCTTTCCCTTGTAGCCGCGTCTGATCCTCAGGTGAAGATAGACGGCATAGATGATCCATGTCACCAGTGACCAGGTCTCTTTGGGGTCCCATGACCAGTAGCTTCCCCATGCACGCTCGGCCCAGATTGCACCGGTGATTATCGTGAATGAAAGAAACAGCATTCCCAGGGCTACGCTGCGGTACTCGATCAGATCCAGCTTCTGCCTGTCGGGGATGTGCTGGTCAAGAAAGCCGTGCTTGCTCAGCCTGTCGCGCAGAAGGAATATTATCCCCAGGACAAAGGACACCCCGAACGCACCGTACGCGATGATTGCCGTAGAGACATGGAAACCGAGCCAGTTGGATCTCAGCGCCGGCATGAGGTTTCGCACTTCCTTGCTCTGCATTGCTGCATAACCGATCATCAGAAAGACAACCGGCATTATGAAGGCGCCCATCACATGGAACTTGAAGCGCAGCATGAAGACCAGACCCAGCAGGCACAGGCCCCATGCAAAGGAGGTCGCGAACTCGTACTGGTTGGTCAGCGGAAGGCGTCCTGCTCCTATTCCGCGGCAGATTATGGCAACGGTATGAAGAACGAACCCGAAGGCCTGATTACCGAAAGCTATCTTGAAAAAGATTTCCTTCTTTGCAGCAATGTAGATAAAATATCCAATCATTGCTACAAAATAGGATATCATTACGATGGTAAACAGAGTGTTTTCAACTTGAAGCATCCTCGGTCTCCTTTGCCTCGGGCTTTCGGGGTTTCACATAGAAAGACAGAAGCAGTCCCAGAAGGATCAGTATTCCGCCGGCAAAGGCCAGAGATGTGAAGGAATCCTTCTTTATCTGAATCAGAGTGTAGTTCTGCGGCTGCGAGAAGCGCACGCTGTAGTCGTCTATGGTCAGTACCTCGCCGCTCATCAGGACGTTCATGCCCAGCATCTGGCCCTGGTAGTAGACGGAATAGAGATAGCCGGGATTTACCGGTTTGCTGCTCATGGTTGCCGGCCCCTGTCCGGGAACCAGCACATAGTCCGGATAGAAGGCATTGAAATAGATGACCAGATCCGGTCTGTCTGCCACTACAAGAT
>CAKJZO010000023.1 GCA_918298275.1 Spirochaetota bacterium
GTGTGGGTCTCGGCGAAGCAGCAGAGGGCTGCGACCAGGATCATCATCATTGCTACTGTCATCTTCTTCATCATCGTCTTCTCCTTCGGCGGTGGTGTGTTTTGTTTTTCCTTACACTTAAAGCCTAGCAGTCACACCGACATGAGAAGAACCCGTTCGGAGGGACAAAATGCCCATTTGAGAGCCCTATTTGATGGTTTTACCCCTTATTTGCGATGAAAATTGAGCAAAGAAATGAGCAATATTTCTTTTCTTTTACTAAGGAGAGAAGATGATAAAAATGTTTAATTCTGAAAAACGGTCAGCAGGTTTTTACAAGCGGAACGGTAATCGATCCGTCCGGCATGAAGACAACCTTGCACTTGGGACCGTGCTTGGCTATTGCATCGTCCAGAGCCTTCTGAAGATCATTCACGGGTTCCATGAAGATGCTTCTGAGCTGATTGTCGGGAATCTGAGTATAGCCTTCGACGTGGGCCCACTTGAAAACCTCAGCCATCTTGGCGGCCTTGTGGTAACCGAGCTTGAAACCCTCTTCGATTTTCCTGAGCACTTCATCGGGAGTATCGGCGCTTGAAAGAAGCTTCACGAATGCCTCTCCTCCTATCCCTTCCCTGCAGGCTGAAACCAGTATCATGGTACCGCCGTCCTTGAGTGCAAGCTTGGCATTGTCGAAGGCCTTCTGGCTCTGGTAGAGATCCACATCCATCGGATAAGGGGCCGCAGTCACGACGATGTCGGCCTTTTCTTCCAAAGGTGCGGTGAAAATCCCGTTTGCAGCCTCGACGGCCTTATAGAAGGATTCGTCAATATCCCCTGCGGTAACGGTATCGATCTCATGGTTGCGGTCCAGAACGGTCATAATGGAATATACCGGGACCTTAACCATGGTCATGGCCTCCTCCAGATCCTCATGAACCGGATTGCCCTTGAGGGCAAGAGTCTTGGAATCGGCAGAGAGTGCCATCTTATGGTTGTGTTCGATAGAGCTGTAGGCGGCAACACCCGGAAGGAAGCTCTTTCTGCCTCCTGTATAGCCTGCAAAGTAATGCGGCTCAACCGAACCGATGGCAATCACCTTGCCCGCAGCCTTGACCAGCTTGTTCAGATAGAGCTCGGTCCCGCGGCTGGTCCTGCCATAATAGTCCAGGTCCTCCATCCTATGGCAGTCATGGACGTAGATGCGGTCCCTGAAGGTCTCGTACCAGGATCCGAAGATGAATTGATATTCCTTATCAGTAGGTGCGCGATGACTTCCGGTGGCAATCAGGAAAGAAGCCTTGGCTCTAACAAGGTCTTCTCCGATGGCATCCATGATAAAGCGGGTCGGCGTAGGCCTTGTGCCATCGTTTACAATCACCAGTGTGCTTCCGGGCATGGCCATGAAATTCTCGAAGGAACCTTTAATGGCTGTTTTCGCAAGCTCTACGGGATTTCTCCTTGATCCCCCTGTTGCCATGTCATTGAGTTTGAGAATGGCACCGAAATGCTCCGGTGCCACCTCCAATGCTATCTTCTCTCTGTTATATGGTATTTCGATCTTCATGCAATCAGTATTTCCTAGCATCCTTGACATGGTCAAGATGGTCCTTGTAGGCTTCGACGTTCTTCGGATTCTCGGACACCTGCGTGTCGCCGCATCTCCACCATGAACCGTAGCCGTCTGTCATTGACTTCGGCAGAACCCTGATATCGAAGACAACCGGGCGGTCCTTGATTCTCTTGGCGCCGGCCATGGCCTTCCTGAGGTCTTCCATGGTCCTGACCGTGTAGGACTTGGCTCCGTAAGCCTCGCCGATCTTGGCGAAATCAACAGGCATAAAGGATCCTGAATGCTTTCCGTCCTCTCCCCTATAGCGCAGCTCGGTGCAGAAGGTATCGTTACCGTGTCCTACCTGAAGGTTGTTGATACAGCCGAAGCTTGCATTGTTGAACACGCATACGATGATTTTCTTGTGTTCCTGCACTGCCGTCAGGAGTTCGGAATGCAGCATGATGAAGCTTCCGTCGCCGACCATCGAATAGACATCGTGCTTGTCTCCTATGGCATACTTCACTCCAAGGGCACCTGAAATCTCATAACCCATGCAGGAATAGCCGTACTCCATGTTGTAGGAATCAAGGCTTCGTGCACACCACATCCTCTGCATGTCACCGGGAAGCGATCCGGCAGAACCGATTGCAACGTCGTCCTTGTCCATCATCAGGTTGATGGCTCCCAGAACAGTCGTCTGGGCAAGGTATGCATCCAGATCCTTTGCAAAGCGGAATGCGCTCTGGGCATTGGCATCGTTCACTTCAGGCACATAGTCCTTGGAGAATGTGATGCTTCTCAGCCTATCCAGCTCCTTGAACCACTTATCCCTTGCTTTCTCTATTTCTCCCTTGTATGGTGCAACGTAGCCTCCCAAGGCCTTGAGCAATGCGGGAAGAGCCCTCTTTGCATCAGCGACGACGGGAACTGCGGCATCCATCTTCAGAGCCTGGAACTCGGAGACATTGATATTGACGAATCTGGCATCGGATTTGAAAAGCCACTTGGATGAAGTTGTGAAGTCCGTGTATCTGGTACCTACTCCGATGATCACATCGGCTTTCTTTGCGATCTCGTTGGCGGCAGAGCACCCCGTAACGCCTATTCCGCCGAGGTTCAGCGGATGGTCGAACAGCACTGCTCCCTTGCCGGCCTGAGTCTCTCCGAACGGGATTCCGGTCTTCTCGGCAAACTGTCTGAACTCCTTGTGGGCCTCCGAATAGCGCACTCCTCCGCCGCAGATCAGAAGAGGTCTCTTTGCGCTTCTGATTACCTCGGCTGCCTCTGCGATGACCTCCGGTTCGGCTGCACGTCTTGCAAGCCTGTGGACTCTCTTTCTGAAGAAGGACTCGGGATAGTCATAGGCCTCGCCCTCTACATCCTGCGGGATTGCAATGCAGACTGCTCCTGTATTTGCAGGATCGGTCAGGGTCCTGAATGCGCTGATCATCGCGCTCATCAGCTGCTCGGGACGGACAATCCTGTCCCAGTACTTACAGACTGCCTTAAAGGCATCGTTGGTTGAGATAGAGAGATTGTTTGTCTGCTCGATCTGCTGGAGTACCGGATCGGGCTGGCGGCAGGCATAGACATCACCGGGAAGAATCAGGACCGGGATGTTGTTGGCCGTGGCGGTCGCAGCGGCCGTGACCATGTTTGCAGAGCCGGGTCCTACGGAAGCAGTGACGGCGATGATCTTCTTCCTCTTCATCTGCTTTGCGAAGGCAACAGCGGTGTGTGCCATGCCCTGCTCGTTCTTGCCCTGCCAGACCTTCAGATTCCTGGCCTCCTGGGCAAGAGCCTGCCCCAGACCGAGCACGTTGCCGTGTCCGGGGAGCATGATCACACCCTCGACGAAGGGGTGTTCCTTGTCATCGTATGCGATGTACTGGTTCTCAAGAAAGCGGACCAGAGCCTGTGCCATTGTCAATCTGATAGTCTTTTCCATAATGCTCACCCCTTGAAGATGTGCTCGTTGGCATCGGCCTTCCAAAGCCATGAGTGCTCTTCGTCATCTATTCTCGTCTTTTTCCACGGATTTCCGTCCAGATGTCTGATGCCCCAAGCATAGCACATCGCATAGCCGGGAGCCGCACACTGGGAATGCATGCCGCTGTTTATGACGGCAAGTCCGTTGTGACCGGTCCGGTATACCTCTCCGTTGGCAAAGCCCACGCCGAATCCCTGAGGGTAATCGAAGCGGTAGAAATAGACCTCCGGCTGCGGATGGTGGTGCGGCGGATAGGAAGACCACTTTCCGGGGAAATTCAGGACCTCGCCCAGAACCATGTTGGAGAACGGGGCGTTGTCATAGTCGAAGAAAGTCTTGATCTCGCGCCTCATGCAGCCCATGAGTTCCCCGTTTGCCCCGGCATGCTGAACCTGGACGGTTTCGGGAGTATACATGACGGGTTCGTAGTCCCTGTCGTTGTCGGTCTGCTGGATGTAGACCTCCGCATGGTCCAATGCCGTGAGGACAATGCGCACCCCTCTGGGAGAAAGCAGACAGTAGGCTTCATGACGGAAGCAGTCCGGCCTGCTTGCCCGAACCTTCCTGCCGGCATATTCGAACACGATATCGCCGGAGAAAAGGAGAACCGCACTCTCCTTGTCCTTCTCTTCAATAACATATATATCGCCCTTCTCCATTACGAGAAGGCCGACATCCATCATCGTGCCCATATCATCCGAGGCCCTGTCTATGTAGCAGTTGTAGCCTCTGTTGATCTGCTTGCTGAAGTACATTCCCCCTCCAAAACAAAGCCGTCAGATTCCGGCGTGCTCGCGGATATATTTCCTTCCCTTGATTGCATACTCAAGCGGATTCGCCTTTGCGGGATCCTGCTCCGCCTCAACCAGGAGCCATCCCTCGTAACGGGCATCGCTGAGAACCTTGAAGACGGGATCGAAATCCACATCGCCGTCTCCGGGAACAGTAAAGGCTCCGTTCCTGACGGCAGTCAGGAAGCTCCAGTTGTTCTCCCGCACCTGCTTTACAACGGAAAGCCTCATATCCTTGAGGTGAACATGGCCTACCCTGTCCACATACTTCTTGAGCATAAGAAGCGGGTCTTCGCCGGCAAATGTGAAATGACCGGTGTCATAGCAGAGGAACACGTAACGCGGATCGGTATTGGCCATCATGCGGTCGGTCTCCTCGGAAGTCTGGACAACCGTTCCCATATGATGATGGTAGCAAAGCTTGAAGCCGCGCTCGCATGCAATCTTTCCGAGCTGGTTCAGACCATCACAGAACCGATCCCATTCGGCATCGTTCATGACATATTTGTGGCCGCCGGTAAGTATCGGGGTATCTGTCTTGCCCTGAATCGAATAGCTCTGCTCGCTCACGTTGATACGGTTGGCACCCACGGCTGCAAGGAAGTCCAGCTCGGCAGAGAAGTCCTTCTTCACCTTCTCGATATCCTGCGTGAGGATGAACGACGAGAACCATCTGCTGGCGATCCTCATTCCACGGAGATCCAGCTCCCATTTGAGCTCTGCAGGATCCTTTGGGTACTTGTTGCCGATTTCGCAACCGGTAAAGCCTGCAAGGGCCATCTCGCTGACTGTCTGGCGGAAAGTGTTCTCCGCTCCCAGCTCGGGCATGTCGTCATTGCACCAACTGATCGGTGCGATTCCCAGTTTCACTTTATCCTTATCAAACATCATTTCTCTCCTATAGTTGCTCCGTGACGCAGTGCCTTGACCACAGGCAGTTCTTCTCCGCTGAGGAAACGGATCAGAGCTCCGCCTCCGGTGCAGATGTAGCCGATTCTGTCGGTCAGGTCATACTTCTCGGTAGCCGTGATGCTATCCCCGCCTCCGAGGACAGTGAAGGCCTTAGTATCGGCAAGCGCCTGCCAGATGGTCTTTGTCCCCAGCTCGCTGGCTTCCTGCTCGAACACGCCGGCAGGTCCGTTGACGAACACGGTCCTGGCATTGAGGATTTCCTTTCTGTATCGCTCTGCCGTGCCGCTTCCGATGTCAACTGCAGCGATTTCCCCGGGAATCTCTCCGATTCCGGCCTCATGACGTTCTCCGTCGCAGACCCATGCCAGATCTACAGGAAGCACTATCCTGTCGGAATAGAGGCTGTAGAGCTCCTTTGCCACATCGATGAACTGCCCGTAATTGGACTTCATGATGAAATCAATGCTTCCCTTTCCGATCTGAACATTCTGCGAAGCCAGGAAGATATTGGCGACAAGGCCGCCGGTGAGAACCAGATCCGCACTTCCCTTCGAGAGCACGGTCTTCATCATCTGGAAGGCATCCGCTATCTTGGCTCCGCCCAGGACGAACACGCATGGTCGCTCAGGCTCCTCCATCAGGGACGATACCGTGCAGTACTCCTTCTCGAAGAGTCTTCCCATGGCGCTGGGAAGGATCTGCTCGAAGCCGCAGAGCGTCGGCTGATCCCTATGGGCTGCAGCAAAGGCATCGCAGACATAGAGGTCTCCCAGCGGAGCAAGCTTGGTTACGACCTGGGTCTTCGCCTGATCCTCATGAGACAGGCAGAGCTTGGTCTCGAAGAGCGTCTGCTCCTCTGCCATGAATCTCACGTTGTCCAGAAGCAGGACCTCCCCGTCGTTGAGGCTTTCGATTGCGTTGCGGGCAGTCGGACCGCAGACATCCTCGACCCACTTCACCTCGAAGCCCAGAAGCCTAGAGAGAACCTCGGCATGAGGCTTAGTGGTGTAGTAGTTCTTGTACTCGATATCGCTGCCCTGATGGGCCATAAGCACCACGCGGGCTCCCTTTTCGGAGAGCTCGCGGATGGTCGGTACACAGGCCTGGATGCGGTTGATGCTCTTGAGAGTGCCCTTGGCCCTGTCCACAGGCTGGTTGATATCCACCCTGCAGAGAACGGTTTTGCCTCTCAGTCCGTCATTTTTTTCAAAATCATCGAGCGTCTTGATCCCGAATCTCATAGTGTTTCCTCAAAACTTCTGAAGTGCCTTGAAGCGGCCGATCTTCAGATACTTGTTGGTCTCGGCAGTTCCCTCTTCCCTTGTAAGCTGCATCTTCATGGCGGCTCTGATAGCATCGATCGTCTCCGGAATGGTCACGCTCTCCTGCGGGATATTGATGGCATACATGATGTCGTTGCCGCTCTCAACGATCGAATCCTCCCAAAGGCCGATCTCATACATGTCGCCGCGGCGGTTGCCGAGGTCTCTTGCATACTTGAACAGGCTGGCATTGCCCTTGAATCCCTCGTCGATGGTGACGGTCCTGATTCTCGGATGCTTGCGGAATGCCTCGAGAGCCATCTCGCGGGTAATCTTCTTGCCGTCCTTTGCCGTTGCGAGGACAGTGATGATATGGCCGTGGGTTACGGGAGTATGGACCAGGATTCCAGTTGCCTCCACATGGGGCATGATGGTCATCAGGTCAACGGCCTGGTGACTGGGAGCCTTGTCTATCTGCAATGCGTTCGTCAGTCCCCTGTGGTAATCTCCGGGATCCGCAACGCGTCTGATGATGGTGATGGCAACCTTCTCTATTCCGATTTCCCTGTCCAGGCAGTCGACGGTCCTGATCAGACCGGTCGTGTTGCAGCTTGTAAGCTTGAGATAGTTCTGTCCTATTCCCTTCTCGTAGTTGGCATAGCCGTGGAAGAACACGTCTGCCACGCTGTTCTTCTCTCCGCCCTGGAAGATGGCCTTCACTCCGAGCGGCTCGTAGTACTTGGTCTTGTTGGAAGCTCCCACTCCTCCGGGGGCGCTGTCCAGCATGATGTCCACGCTCTTGCAGAGGTCTTCGAATGTTCCTGCTACGGGAATGTCCTTTGCCTCGAATGCAGCCTTGTCTGCGCCGTCAACCAGATAGAGGTTGTACTTCACGCCGTTGGCGCCGATCATATCGTTCTCTCTCAGAGCCTGAAGGGCAAGTGTAGGAGCAAGATCAGCAATTCCGACCAGCTCCATGTCTCCCTGCATCGCAACTCCGTCTGCAAGCCTCTGTCCGATTGTGCCGTATCCGGCCACTCCTACTCTTATTTTTTTCATAGTAAATCCTCCGTTTCGGGATAATGTTCCTTTTACATGGACATTCTACTCCAACTGTTACCAATTTGAAAGTGAAAACGTTTGCGTAACAAAAAAATTGACTTGCCTTTCCATTGGTTCTATCATGTCCATAGACCTAACGCAAACGATTGCGCCGGGTCATGGAGGACATAATTATGGTCAATATCGGAATAATCGGAGCTGGAAGAATCGGTCAGGTCCATGCCAGAAGCATAGTCTCGGGCGTCCCGGGAGCAAGAGTCGCCAAAGTAGCAGACCCCTACATCAAGGAAGAAGTCAGACAGTGGATGGAGGGCACCGGAGCAAAGGTCGTCTCCGATTACCACGATATCCTCAATGACCCTCAGATCGATGCCGTTCTGATCTGTTCGTCAACCGATACCCACGCCCCTATTTCCATCGAGGCAATCAAGGCCGGCAAGCACGTCTTCTGCGAGAAGCCGGTCGATCTCAGCCCCGCAAAGATCAGGGAAGTCGAGAAAGCTCTTGCAGCATCCCCCAAGAAGCTCTGCTTCCAGGTAGGCTTCAACCGCCGTTTCGACCACAACTTCGAAGCCCTCAGAAAGGCAACCCTCGCAGGCAAGGTCGGTGATGTCCAGTTCGTACGTGTCAGCTCACGTGATCCAAATCCCCCTGCACCGCAGTATGTCGCGGTCTCCGGCGGAATCTTCCTGGACATGATGATCCATGACATCGATATGGTCCGCTATCTTTCAGGCGCTGAGATCGAGGAAGTCTATGCACGCGGTGCATGCCTCATCGATCCCGAAATCGGAAAGGCCGGCGATGTCGACAGCGCCACGGTTTCCATTAAACTCTCCAACGGAGCCCTCGCCCTGATCGACAACTCCCGCCGCGCGGCCTACGGCTATGACCAGAGAGCAGAGGTATTCGGATCCCTCGGTGCCGTTGCAATCACAAACGACAGTGAATCCACGGCAGTTCTCTCCACGGAAGCAGGCGTCACGGCAGAGAAGCCGCTCTACTTCTTCCTCGAGCGCTATATGGCATCGTACCAGAAGGAAATGAGACTGTTCGTCGATGCAGTCACCAACGGCACGGAAGTCCCAGTAGGCCTCAAGGACGGACTGATGTCCATCAGAATCGGCCTCGCATGCAAGAAGTCGCTGGCCGAGAACCGCCCCGTGAGGATCGACGAGATCTGATCATTCAGTGACAATATTACGGATCCAGATGCCTCTTTTGACAAGAATGTATCCCAGGATGCATTTGACAAGGCCGCCTATCTGCACGCTGATGAATATCCACAGCACGCTTGCCGAAGTGAATCTGCTGAGGATGAATGCTATCGGATAGTTCACGGCTATGTTCGAAAAACCATCGAAAAGGAATGTTATGAAGGTACGTCCGCCGCTTCGGATCGTGAAGTAGGTTGCATTCTTGAAGGCATCGAGGGGCATGCAGAGCCCCTGGACCAGGATCAGGCTGGTGGCTATTGCCCTTGCCCCCTGGTTCGTGTTGTAGATGCGGGGAAATACTCCGGAGAACGATATCATCAGAAGTCCGACGAACGTGCTTATGAACACGCTGAAGATAATGATCTTCCTGTCAGTCTCCCTCGCCTCCTCCAGCTTTCCGGCACCGAGCAGGCGTCCGACTATGATGCCCACGCTGCTGCCGAATGCCAAGAACACGACCTTGAACAGGTTGTTGAGGGTGTTTGCGATATTCACTCCGGCCACTGCATTGAGTCCGCGTGTGGAGTAGCACTGCGTCAGCAGCGTCATTCCCAATGACCACAGGGCCTCGTTGACAAGAAGAATCATGCCCTTGCTCATTATCCTGCCGACAAGGACCTTCGGCACCTTCAGCGTGCGGTACAGGGTCTTGGCAAACGGCATTATGTTCTGTTTCCCGTGTGTCCAGACCATGACTATCGAAGCCTCGACATATCGTGAGATCACCGTCGCTATGGCCGCGCCGCGGACCCCGAGAGCGGGAAAGCCCAGCTTTCCGTATATCAGCAGGTAGTTGAAAACCAGATTCACGAGGACCGCTGCAACTCCGGCTTTCATGGGAACGACCGTCTGGCCGCATTCGCGCAGGGTGCTGGCATAGGCCTGGACCATGGCGAAGGCCGGAAGCCCGATCAGCATGATGCGGAGGTATTCTTCGGCGTAGGATAAGGTGGCAGCCAGGTCTCCCCCGTCTGAGCTTTCACTGAGAAAGAACCCGATGAGCCTGTCCCCGAAAAGAAGAAACACGGACACCGCCGCGGCCGTCAGCAACGCGCCCAAAATCAGCTTGAAACGGAAGGTGTTGCGGATTCCCTCGTCATCGCCCTTGCCGAAATACTGGGAAGTGAAGATTCCGGCACCCGAGAAGCCGCCGAAGATGCACAGGGAGAAGACGAAGGTAAGCTGGTTGACGATGGCAACACCGCTCATGGGCTCGGTCCCGAGTCGCCCTACCATGATGTTGTCCAGAAGATTCACGAAATTCGTGAACCCGTTCTGAACCATGATGGGCAGAGCAATCAGGAGAACAGATTTGAAGAGCGCCTTGTTTCTTTCTATGATCTTCATCCGCAGAGAGTATGTTCCCTATCAGGCGATAAAGTCAATCGAGAGCTGTATCACATATACTTAACGTTTTTTGGTAATACATATATAATGACCCTAGACTATTATTACGGAGACAATCCATGAAGATAATCTACAAAGACGGAACAGTTACGGAGTGCCCGGCAGAAGAGGTAAATCACGTTCTCAGACACTCGACGGCACACCTGATGGCACAGGCCATCCAGAGACTCTACCCCCAGGCAGACTTCGCCTACGGCCCTGCCACGGAGAGAGGCTTCTATTATGATGTGGATCTCGGAGACAAGAAGCTCACGGACGAGGACCTTCTGGCCATCGAAGCGGAGATGAAGAAGATCACCAAGGAGCACCTCCCCATCAGACCGTTCATCCTCAGCCGCGACGAGGCTGTCAAGCTCATGCATGAGCGCGGAGCCAAGTACAAGGAAGAGCACATCGGAGACCTCCCCGAAGATGCAATCATCAGCTTCTACCAGCAGGGCGATTACATCGACATGTGTACAGGTCCCCACGTGACATATACCAACGCACTCAAGGCCTTCAAGATCACCGGTCAGGGCGGCGCCTACTGGAAGAACGATTCCAAGAACAAGATGCTCACACGCATCAACGGAGTCGCCTTTGCATCCCAGGCAGAGCTTGAGCAGTACGAGAAGGAAGTCGAGGAAGCCAAGGCACGTGACCACCGCAAGATCGGAAAGGAAATGAGCCTCTTCATGACCGACGACCTTGTCGGAAAGGGTCTGCCCATGTTCCTTCCCAACGGCTACATCGTATGGCAGGAGCTTGAGAACTACATCAAGGAGAAGGAGCGCAAGCTCGGCTACCAGCATGTCATGACACCGTGCGTAGGCTCTGTGAACCTCTATGTCACATCCGGCCACTGGGCACATTACCGCAAGAACATGTTCCCGCCGATGGAAGTCGAGGGAGAGAGCTTCGTCCTCAGACCCATGAACTGCCCGCACCACATGATGATCTACTCCTCAAAGCCCCACAGCTACAAGGAGCTGCCCATCCGCCTTGCAGAGATTGCCCATGACTTCAGATTCGAGTCCAGCGGCACGCTCAAGGGTATCGAGCGCGGACGTCATTTCTGCCAGAACGATTCACACATCTTCGTGACTCCCGACCAGATCGAGCAGGAAGTAAAGCAGGTCGTAGGCCTGATTTCGGAGACCTACAAGGACTTCGGCATCACCGATTACCGCTGCGTGCTTTCGCTGCGCGACCCTGCAGACACCGAGAAGTACTATCAGGACGACCAGATGTGGGAGACTGCAGAGAGCGCCCTCAGGAGAGTTCTCCAGGACCTCAAGATCGACTTCACCGAGGAAATCGGCGAAGCTGCCTTCTACGGCCCCAAGCTTGATGTCAACGTCAAGCCCGCCGTCGGCGTAGAGTACACCCTCTCCACCTGCCAGCTGGACTTCTGCCTGCCCATGAAGTTCGACCTCAAGTATGTCGACGCAGAGAGCAAGGAGCAGACACCGGTTGTCATCCACAGGGCAATCCTGGGTTCCCTGGACAGATTCATGGCCTACATCATCGAGGAAACCAAGGGTAAGTTCCCCGTGTGGCTTGCACCGCTTCAGGTCAAGGTCCTCCCGGTCAGCGAGAAGAACAACGAGTATGCAACCAAGGTCTACAACATCCTTTCCGATGCCAGCGTCCGTGCCGTACTCGATGACAGGAACGAGAAGGTCGGTTACAAGATCCGCGAAGCCCAGCAGGTCGACAGAGCTCCCTACATGCTTATCCTCGGAGCAAAGGAAGAAGAGGAAGGCACGGTGAGCGTCAGAAGCCGCGACACGGGAGAGACAGTCTCCATGCCGCTCGAGGCCTTTGTCGAGAAGGTTACGACCGAGATCAAGAACAGAACAAGATAAGCTTTGGCTTTATTCCAAAAAAGTAAGCCTGAGAGTCCGATATCAAAGACCCTCAGGCTTATTTGTTAGCTTTTCCTGTTTGTTTTTCCCGCTTTCAGACTAACGCTGCGGAACATAGACGGTCTGTTTGGGACCGGTATCGTTCATAAGGGTTGCGGGATCCTTGTACCTGAACAGCAGTAGGTATGTCATGTACAGGTCCCCTATGCATCCGCCCACATGGATTGCGAACAGAATCCCCGCAAGAGCATAGAAAACCATGTTCACGCCGTGCAGCCAGATCAGAAGCGGAATAAAGGCAACCGTGAACGTCACGAAAGGCGTCAGGAGCGCAATCAGCGCTGTCTTCCTTGATACTATGATATCCGGCACACCGCAGAAGGCAACCGTCAGCGTGAAGCCGAAGGTAAGCTTCTGGTGTGTCAGGGCTTTATAGGCGGCTCCATGAAGCAATTCATGCAGGACGATATAGGCGACCATGGAAAACATGAACACCACATACGGCAAACCGGCACTCCTGTCTCTCAGCGCTCCGAATACAGACCGGAAATCGCAGAAGATCCCGACGGGAACAAATGCCAATACCGTAAGCGCAATGGAACAAAGAGTCAGGATTACAGATGTCTTCTTCTCCTTGGCATCGATTACCAGAGCCTCTTCATAACCTGACGGCAGTTCATTATAGTAGTTCTCCATCACAGAAGCCCCTCGATGAAGTCCGCGAAAACATCCAGAAGAACCTGAGCATCTTCCTTTGTATCGGCTTCAGCCATGATCCTCAGAAGCGGTTCGGTACCGGAGAAACGGCAGATGACATAGCTATCGTCTTCAAAGAATACCTTACAACCATCCATATAACTGATTTTTTTAATACTCTTTGAAAAAACAGGCACCTGTTTGTCTTCCAAAAGAATTTTCGTAATCCTGGCCTTGTCTTCAGCGGTAAAATGAAGCGCATAATCAAGGAATACGGACCTGCCCCAATTTGCGGCAATAAGGGATGAGATCTCCTGTACGCTCATGTCGGTTACCGCCAGCATCTCCGCAAACAGGGAGACTGCGTAGATGGCGTCCTTTCCGTTGATATGGCCGCGCACTGTCAGGCCGCCGGAAGACTCACCTCCGAGAACAGCGTTGTACTTGTCGATAGCCGCCGATACCCACTTGAATCCCACAGGGACCTCTATGCATTCTTCGCCGAAGCTTCCTGCCATTCTGTCCAGGATGTAGGTCGTGGAGATATTTCGTACCACAGGACCTTTCCAGCCCTTCTTCTCATGCAGGTACCAGTAGAGCATCACGATGATCTCGTTCATGCTCACGTAGCGACCGGTACTGTCGATGATTCCCAGCCTGTCTCCATCGCCGTCGAAAGCGATTCCGAAGTCATAGCCTCCCCTGATGACCTTGTCGGCCAACGGTCTGAGGGTATCCACGCTGGGAGCGGGATATCCGCCGTCGAAATAGGCGTCCTTGTCGCTGTTTATGATATCGAGCGTACATCTGCAGGTGTTCAGGATGACTTCAAGCGGATAGGTTCCGGATCCGTGCATGGGATCAAAGAGTACACGCAGACCTCTCTGCTTGATGGCCTCCTTGTCCAGAACCGCCAGGATGTCATCGATGAAGGCATTGAACGGATTCTTGATGAACTGAACCTTACCCGAGGCCACAGCCTCATTGAAGTCAATCCTCTTTACCCCTCTCTGTTTGGCAATGTACTTCTCGATCCTGTCAGTGACCTCGACGGAGGCGTCACGGCCCTCCTCCACTATGACCTTCAGTCCGTCATACTCCGGAGGATTATGGCTTGCAGTCACCTCGATACCGCAATGAAGATTGCGTTTCTGCACGGTGTGCATGATGAGCGGCGACGGTGCCGATCTTCTCATCATCAGCACATCGATGCCGTTGGCGGCAAAAACCTCAGCCAGCCACTTTGCTCCAGGCTCAGAAAGGAATCTGCGGTCATAGCCGATCATCACCGGCTTATCAAGGAGATTGTCCTCAATCAGGATATCCGAAATAGCCTGTGCGACCTTGTTCACGTTCTCACGGATGAAATCATCGCCGATTATGGCTCTCCAGCCACCGGTACCGAAAACTATATCACTCATGAGTCCTATTATTTGATTTCTGAAGGTTTATATCAATACACGGATATAACAGACTGCCATTTCGCATTATTGGGATGAGATCAATGCATTTCAAGCAAGTCCGCCGACAGACTGCCAAAGAATATTTCGCATTCATGTGGATGAGATCCTAGGAGTAAGCGAGGGACAGTACTTATGTGTACGGCCCGAGTGCAGCGACGAAGGAGATCGCCGCATGCATGCGAAAGGATAAAAAAAGACTTGGCGGCTACCTACTCTCCCGCAATAATGCAGTACCATCGGCGTGAGAGCGCTTGACTTCCGTGTTCGGGATGGGAACGGGTATTT
>CAKJZO010000024.1 GCA_918298275.1 Spirochaetota bacterium
GGGGTCTTGTGGACGATGATCTCCGAGAATGTGATCTGATCCCTGGTCTCGAAAAGCTCGTTCATCAGGGCGATCTTTTCCTTCTCCGAAACATCCTCATAGACGTTGAAGACCTTCTCTTCGATGAAGTCGTAGCTCTTCATCATCTCCATGAAAGTCTCCATGAGGTCCTTGGTGGTCACATCCTCCCAAAGCTCCTCGTCGGAGAACGGGAGCTGGAATTCTGATGCCTTGCGCTCGATGTTGAAGTTGTCGGAGCCTTCGTTGCCCATAAGCAGTTCCGAGTATTTCTTGAACTTGGAATACTCAAGAAGTCTTTCTACAAGCTCTTCCCTGGGGTCGGCATATTCGTCACCGAACTCGAGGTCCTTGATGGGCAGCATCATCTGGCTCTTGATCCAGATCAGCTCAGCTGCCATCTTGTAGAACTCCGAGAGGTCCCCCAACCCTATTTCCTTGGCATGATGCAGATACTCCAGGAACTGGTCGGTGATCTCCGATATGGGGATATCGTAGATGTTGACCTCGGCCTTTTGTATCAGAGCCAGAAGCAGATCGAGAGGACCTTCGAATTTTTCGGTCTTGAAAGCAACCATTATCAGATTTCCGTCAATTCAGCAGCATCGGCAGAAGGAACGCCCTTTGCCACGCCGTTTCCGAACATGGCCTGTCTGAGCTTACCGTCGAGCTCTGCAAGGACATCCGGATTCTGCTTGAGGAAGTTCAGGGTGTTGTCACGGCCCTGACCGATCTTCTCTCCGTTGAACGAATACCATGAGCCCATCTTGTCGATGAATCCGTAACGCAGGGCGCCGTCGAGGATTCCGCCGGCATAGGAGATGCCTTCGTCGAACATCAGGTCAAGCTCGACCTTCCTGAAAGGAGGTGCAACCTTGTTCTTGACGATCTTTACCCTGACGCGGTTTCCCACGAACTCGTCGGAACCCTTGCTGATTGTCTCGATCTTCCTTACATCCATTCTGATGGAGCTGTAGAACTTGAGTGCATTTCCGCCTGTGGTAGTCTCGGGATTGCCGAACATGACGCCAATCTTCATTCTGATCTGGTTGATGAAGATGATGGTCGTCTTGCTCTTTGCAAGGATGGCCGTCAGCTTTCTGAGAGCCTGGCTCATGAGGCGGGCCTGGAGACCCATGTGGGAGTCTCCCATGTCGCCTTCGATCTCGGCCTGAGGCGTGAGGGCTGCAACGGAGTCGACGATGATGATATCGACGGCACCGCTTCTGACAAGGGATTCGGCAACTTCAAGAGCCTGCTCACCGCTGTCCGGCTGGGAGATCCACAGTTCATCCGTGTTGACTCCGAGTTTCTTTGCATAAGTCGGGTCCAGGGCATGCTCGGCATCGATGAAGGCGGCAATTCCGCCGGCCTTCTGGGCTTCTGCAACGGCGTGGAGGGCCAATGTTGTCTTACCTGAGGACTCGGGTCCGTAGATCTCGATGACTCTTCCGCGGGGATAACCGCCCACACCGAGAGCTTCGTCGAGAAGAATGGAACCGGAAGGAATGACATCGATGTTGGCAGCAACGGGATTATCACCCAGTTTCATCAGCGAGCCCTTGCCGAACTCCTTGTCAATCTGGGCCCTTGCAGCCTCGAGAGCTTCGAGTTTCTGCTTCTTCACATCGATAACTTTAGTCTCTGCAACCTTTTCCTTAGCCATATCAATCTCCTGTATATATCACCCTTTTACCATTATCTGACAAACAGCCGGTCGGAATCCATCAGAATCGTCACAGGACCGTCATTTTCATAGCAGACGTGCATGTGAGCTCCGAACTGCCCGTGTGCAACCTCAAGACCCAGCTCCCTGAGATCCTTCATGAAAACCTCATAGAGCCTCTCTGCAAGCTCGGGATTGCCTGCTTCATCGAAGGAAGGCCTGTTTCCCCTCTTCATGCTGGCATAGAGCGTGAACTGGCTTACGACCAATACCTTCCCGCCGACATCCGAGACGCTGAGGTTCATCTTCCCGTTCTCATCCTGGAATATCCGCATCCTTGCAATCTTGGATGCCATCTTTTCACAGGTCTCTTCCGTATCCGAATCACAGACACCAAGATAGACGAGAAGCCCGAGACCGATACCTCCTGTAACGGTTCCGTCAACTGTCACACTGGCATCTCTGACGCGCTGGACAACGGCTCTCATGCGTTCTCCCCCTGGCCTTTGGACATCTTCCTGACAAAAAGGGTCTTGTCCGGGGCGTTGAAGTACGCAGAACCGGCTACAGCCACGTCGACTCCGCTTTCTGCAACAGCAGAGATGGTCTTGAGATTCACGCCGCCGTCAATGGATATGAGATAGCGTCTCGAACCTCTTACCTCTTTCAGCCACCGCACCTTTTCAAGAGTCTCGGGAATGAGGCCCTGACCTCCGAATCCCGGATTCACGCTCATTATAAGCACGAGATCCAGATCATCGAGGTACTTCTCCATATCAGTCACAGGAGTATCCGGCTTAACGGTAAGACCGCATTTGATGCCGTAGCTTCTGATCAGATCCAGAGTAGCCTTTATGTCCCTGCATGCCTCCGTATGGACAGTGATGCAGTCACAACCGGCCTTAGCAAATTCCTCAATGAATCTTGATGGTTCCTCAACCATCAGATGGGCATCGAAGAACAGGCCTGTGCACGGGCGTATATCCTTTATGAATTTTGCACCGAATGTGATGTTTGGCACGAACATGCCGTCCATGACATCCAGATGTACCCAGGAGGTACCGCTGTGCTCAATCTGTGACAATGCACCTCTGATGTCCGAGAAATCAGCGGACAGTACCGAAGGGGCGATTATGATGCTTCTTTCCATGGCCCAATAGTAGCATAGCTGAGACATCTTTAAAAGATATTTGAGGCTGTTTTAAGTGAAATTCCTTAACATTTTGCAAGTATTATTAGGCTGCAAATAACAAATTTTGCATCAAAAAGACAAAATTTAAGCGCTGCCCGTAAGAACAGCGCTTCAATCGTATTAACGAGAAAATCAGCTGTGGGTAACGCTGAAGTTCCACCTTCTCAGGACTGCGGTCTTCTCTTCCTCCGTCATCTTTCCGAGGACAGCACTGTACAGAACGTCGGTTACGAAGATCTGCAGGATTCTGGTAAGGGTTGATCCTGTTCTGAACTCATATCCTGAAGCAGGAATCTGAAGCTTCACATCTGCAAGTCTTGAAAGGTGGTTGTGACCGATCTTGGTAAGTGTGATGAGCTTACCGCCGGATTCCTTTACAGCCTTTGCAGCCTGGTTGACCAGCTGGTCCTCACCGAAGTAGGAAATGCCGAATGCAACCATATCATCCGTAAGAGAATAAGACTGTGCGATCTGGAGGTTGACATCCTTGGAATAGATGACGTTCTTTCCGAGTCTGGCAAGCTTGTACTGAAGGTCGCTCAGGATAACTTCAGCTGAACCCTGACCGAGCAGGAGAACCGTCTTTGCCTTGTTGATGACCTCTGCGGCAGCATCAACGGTCTTCGGATCAAGAACTGATTCGAGGTTACTGAGGTTCTTGCTGGTGAATTTGATGTACTGGACAATCAGGTCCCTGGTGCTCAGACCGCTGTCATAGAAGTTCTCCATGACCTGCTCCGGCTCCTCATCCTTGCCCTCATTTGAGAATACCTCTCTTGAAAGGCGGATCTTGAAGTCCGAGTATCCGTCTACGTTCAGTCTCTTGCACAGTCTGACGACGATGGCCGGGCTGGATCCTGCTGCGGCAGAAAGCTCTGTCATTGTCATGAAAAGCGGTGCCGAGGGGTTCTGGAGAACGTAGTCAGCGATTTTTCTCTCGGAAGCCGGGAGTTCCTTTTCTATCTGTTCAATTAAAGTTAAAAAGCTCTGCATATCATAAATATACTACTATTCGGGTCCGTTGTAAAGAATTTTTCAATATTGAAAACAAATTTCAGATATGAAAAAGTGAAAAATTAATCCATGCCCGGATAATAAGATAAATACAACTGAGTAAGCTATTATCCTTTGAGGGTATCGTGCTCCTTTGCAATATCCTCGATATCCTCGAGTCTGTACCCTATCATCTTGGAAACGCCTGGCTCCTGCTGGGTTACGCCCAGAAGGCAGTCGGATCCCATTACGGTACCCTTGTTATGGGTGATGATGATGAACTGGCTCTTGTCCTCGAACTTGTCCAGAACGCGCATGAAGGCTCCGACGTTTCTGGCATCGAGGGCGGCATCGATCTCATCGAGGATACAGAACGGCGAAGGCTTGACCATATATGTGGCAAAGAGAAGAGCTACGGCTGTCATGGAGCGTTCTCCACCGGAGAGAAGACCCAGCTGCAGCATCTTCTTTCCCGGCGGCTGGGCCTTGATGTCGATACCTGATTCAAGGATGTTCTCCTCATCGGTAAGCACAAGCTCTGCCTTTCCGCCTCCGAAGAGCGTTGTGAACATCTCCTGGAAATTGACTGATATCTGTCCGTAGGTCTCGAGGAACATCTCCTCGCTTCTTCTCCTGATTTCGGTGATGACTTCTTCAAGATCGTTCTTGGCCTTTGTAAGGTCTTCGAGGTTCTTGCTGTAGAAGTCATAGTTCTTCTTTGCCTCGTTGAATTCCTCTTCGGCCATATAGTTGATGAATCCGAGTCCCTCTATCCTCTTCTTGACGGAATCGAGCTCTGCCTTGAGTTCCTCGTCGGAAGCAGTGATCTCATGGTCGTTGAACTCCTTGAGGCTCTTCTGATAGTTGTCGAAGAAGTCGGTGAAGATCTTCTGGATGCTTTCCTGGACGCCCTTGATGTTCTCTCTGGCAGTAGCTATCTCGACAGCCAATTCCTGCTTGCGCTGGAACTTGCCCTGGAACTCGGTATTGTTCTGGGTCATCTCCTGGGTCTTCTGCTCTATCGTCAGGTTCAGGGCTGAAAGCTCTTCCTTGAGGCTCCTGATCATATCGAGCGTATCGGCCTTGCTGTTCTTGAGTTCATCGATCTTCTCGAGAATCTCGTTGACCTTGCTTTCCTCGGCCTGGACTGCTGTATTTGCATCCGTGAAATCGAATTCCATCTGCTGCAGGCTTGCCTTGAGCTCTGATATGGAAGACTTGAGGGAGTCGATGCGGGCCTTGAACTGGACTTCGTCAAGCTCCAGGTCACGCTGGTCGGATTCCTTGAGGATAAGAAGCCTTGAAAGTCTTTCGTTCTCGGCCTGCAGATCCGCTATCTTGTTGCGGTTCTCGGCTTCCTTCTCATATGAAGCGGCAAGTGCCTCGTCGAGCTTGCGCTTTGTTTCAAGGGTACCTTCCGGTGATGTGAATTCATCAAGGAAGGTTGGAATAGTACCGCTGTATTCCTGGAAAAGTCCCTTGATTTCATCAATCTGTTCAAGGATTGCTTCCTCTGTCTGATCAACAGCTTCCTGGAAAACGCTCTTGTCGAAGTCTACGGAAGAAATGTCGCGCAGGAAAGAGACCTTCTGCTGAAGGATATTTCGTGTCTTTGTAAATTCTGCAAGAAGGGCCTTTTCTGCTTTAGCCCTCTGGGTCGAGCTGTATCCACTACCCTTTATGTTCTCTTCAAGTTTGTTGGCGATGTCATTGGCAAGGTCACTAATCTGTGCCGTGATCTGAATTCTCTCAGCGGAGATTCCTTCATTCAGCTCATTCAGTTCATCGATATCGACCTGGTGCATTACACGGTCGCTCTTGATCTTGAGTATCTCTTCCTTTGCCTTTTCGATGCTCTCCTGCGTCAGTCTCAGGTTCTCGGTGGTATTCTCCATGTCACTGATCTTCTCTTCCAGACGGATCTTGTCATGGTCCATTCTTTCCTGAACTTGGAGAGCCTTGTCCTTGGCCTGTTTTGAACGTTGGGAGATATCGCTGAATCTTTCGTTGAAGATCTCGATCGAGTAATTGAAGGAATTGACCTTTTCATCAAGGGCACGGACCTTTCCCGAAAGATCCTCCCTTGTGGTCCTCATTTCCTCAAGTAACTGCTGCTGCTTGTCCAGATCCTCGCGGGCATTGGAAAGCGTGGCTTCAATTGTGCTTGATTCGATTTCCAGCTTATCGAGTTCATTCTGCCTGAAGTCCTTGAGTTTTGTCAGTGACTGTACATATGAAAGCTGAAGGTCTACCTCAAGCTTTTCCCTCTGGGCTGTAAGTTCACGATGCTTGAGAACCTTGTCAAGCTGGACCTTTCTGGAGTTGTACTGGCGCTCGGCTTCCTTGAACAGAAGCTCGACCTGGGCCATGTTCTCATCGGTTTTCTGAAGCTTGCGGGCAGCTTCCTCACTCTGCTGCTTGAATCTGCTTATACCGGAGGCTTCCTCGAAGATATAGCGTCTGTCTTCCGGTTTCATGAGCAGTATCTGGTCGATCTTACCCTGCTCCAGAATGCTGTATGCCGCTTTTCCTACACCGGTATCAAGGAATAGTTCCCTGATGTTTCTGAGCAGGCACTTTTCACGGTTGATGAAGTACTCGTTGTCGCCGTTTCTGAAGGCACGTCTCTTTATCTCAACTTCCGTTGCATTGATATTGAGGATTCCGGTCTCGTTGTTGAGTGTGAGAATGACCTCACACATAGGCATGGGCTTTCTCTTGTCTGTACCGTTGAATATGACATCCTCACGCTTGCTGGCTCTGATTGTGCTCAGCGCCTGTGTTCCGAGAACCCACTTCACGGAGTCGACGACATTGCTCTTTCCGGAGCCGTTTGGGCCCAGAAGAGATGTAATACCATCTGAGAACTCGAATTTTGTCCTATCTGCAAAGGATTTGAAGCCAAAGAGCTCAACTGATTTCAGAAACATATGTTTTTTATAGCATAAATCACAGTATTTTTCCACAATGACAAAGCATTGGATTTGCATTAAAATCAAGGCATGGAAAGCCAGTTGTCGTTGTTCGAAGAACCTGTCTACAACATAGTCATCGGAGCCGATGAAGCGGGTCGCGGTCCGCTGGCAGGTCCCGTATGCGCAGCCGCAGTAGTTCTTCCCACTGACTTCCCCACGGAAATCCTGGCAGATTCCAAAGCCCTGTCCGAAAAGAAGCGCAACCTGGCAGAACCAATCATCAAGGAAAAGGCCATCGCCTGGGCAGTAGCCTGGGGTACTCCGGCAGAGATCGATACCATCAACATCCTCCAGGCCTCGCTTCTTGCCATGAAACGCGCATATCTTCTTGTAAAACAACAACTTGAAACCAAAAGCATTAAGGCAGACATCCTTCTTGTCGACGGCAACAAGCGCCCCGATGTCGATATCCTGTGCAAAGCCATTGTAAAGGGCGATGCCACCGAGCCTGCGATAATGGCGGCATCAATCCTCGCCAAGAACACCAGAGACCGTTTCATGCTCTGTGCTGCAAAACGTTGGCCCCAGTATGGCTTTGAAAAACATAAGGGCTACCCGTGTGCTTCACACAAGGCAGCCCTCCGTCAGTTCGGACCATGTCCGATACATAGATTGACCTTCAGATATTAGTTTTCGCTTTCCTTCTTGCTTGCGTTGATCTTCATGAAGTCAACAGCCTTCTGGAACTCGCGGATGAACTGTCCCAGATCCTCGGGATAGACAATCACGCTCTGGCGCACATAGCGGCCCTCATCGGCTGTACCCTTGCTCTCAACGATGTTGAGGAACATGTCCCCCTTGTAGTTCTCCTTGACATTGAAGAAATACGTTCTGTCATTGGTAACGAACCTTGTTGAAAAAACCTCACCTCTCTGACCCATGGGGACATCTCCTTCGCTTTGATATAAAAAAACCACGCATGGCGTGGTCACTTAGCGCCCGACGGGAGTCGAACCCGCGTCTTCAGCTTGGAGGGCTGAGGTAATACCGTTATACCACAAGCGCACGTACTCTGTACTTATATTCAAAAACCCGAAATACGTCAAGTACATCACAGAACGATTCTGGTTCCTGTTTCTCCGTTAAGGGCCTGCAGGGCCTTGTCCAGCGATGTAATCAGGGCGACCCTGCCCTTCTTGCTCTCTGCGAACTGCACACACGCATTTACCTTCGGAAGCATGCTTCCCGGAGCGAACTGCCCCTGAGCAGCATACTCTTCGGCTTCCGCTACAGTCATTTCGGTGAGCCATTTCTCATCGGGAGTCTTGAAGTTGATGGCAACCTTCTCAACTGCAGTAAGTATGATAAGAATATCGGCATCCACCAGTTCGGCAAGCTTCTCGGAAGCATAATCCTTATCAATTACGGCAGGAGTCCCGTAAAGAAGCCCGTCTTCTCGCCTGACAACAGGGATTCCGCCTCCGCCTACTGTAATAACAACATTACCTGCAGCAATAAGTCGTTCTACGGTCTTCTTCTCAATCACATCGATCGGTTTAGGTGACGGGACAACGCGCCTGTAACCGCGTCCGGCATCCTCGACCATCGTGTAGCCCTTTTCGCGCATGAGCTTTGCAGCAGCTTCCTTGTCGTAGAATCCTCCCACAGGCTTGGTTGGGTTCTGGAAAGCCGGATCGTTCTCGTCTACAAGCACCTGGGTTACTATGGTGCTTACTTCCTTATCTATTCCCCTCTGCTTGAGCTCGTTTCCGATGGCATTCTGAAGATGATAGCCGATATATCCCTGACTCATAGCTCCGCACTCCGGAAACGGCATATCGCTTTTGATTGCACCGGAACGTGAAGCAGTGGCAAGTCCCAAGTTGATCATTCCTACCTGAGGTCCGTTGCCATGGGCGATTATTACCTCATTGCCTTCCTGAATAAGGTCGACAATGGGCTTTGCTGTCTCACGCACGAGCTCCAACTGTTCATACGGTGTATTTCCAAGCGCATTACCGCCGAGTGCAATGACTATCTTCTTCATTCATGAACCTCAAGACAAGATTTGCTAAATGAAGTATAGCCCCCTCTGCAACAAAACGCAACAATATTGAATCAGATATATGTTACAACATGTACATATATATTTCCGGAGTACATGCCACCGGCAAGGTTTTCAGGAGTATTGTTGAATGTTTGTTCAGATGCCTGTGGAATAGTAATGGATATAGTACCCGAATCAAACCAACGGACATATTTATCATTCTGTTTGTCTATCATCGATTCACCGCTGATTACGAGATAATTGGTTCTTAAAATCGGAGTGTCTTTCATCCATCCGTCTGTTCCGTCATATGCAATCGTCACTCCGGTAGCACCAGGACCATCGGAGTACTTATAACCTCGTTCTGAATTCAGATACGCAATGAAATTGATGCTGTTTGAGGCCGAATCAATTTCACTGATACCTCCCGTATTAGGGTCAGTATAACGTAAAGTGAATTTGTTTATGGAGGCTCCGGTTGTTGTCTGCCCGGTCGGGGAGCTGGACAGGTAAATATATACAAGTCCGTCTGAGTTACCGTTCATAACTGAATTTGTTGTGTATCCATAATCGGCGACATCAATCGGCAGTCTTGTCTCATATAATTGTGCAATGTCAAAGGATGTTGCAGCAGCAAGACGTGAAACGCTCATTATGGATGTCATGCTTGAATCCGGTTTGTTGTTCGGTTTATAAGTGCCTGCCAGATGAAGATCATACTGTTGCTCGGTACCGTCTGAACAAGAGATTGTAAACCGAATAGTAGCTGTATAGTACTCGTCAGTTGGAATCAGACGATAAATCGTTCCACCATACTCGACCTGATCATTGACGGTATCTACAGGAAGATCCATTACAAGCGCAACGTCCCACCAAATTGAATCGTAATTCTTTGCAATATTGGCAGGAACAGTGATTGAATCGGTACCCGAACTTGAATGAGGCTGGTTTCCCATGTGCCATGAGTAATTAGCTACATCGACATCAGACGAGCCATTTCTTCCTCGGCAAAAGAGATCAATACCGAAAGGACGTTTATAATCCTCATTCCCGATAAGCGTATAGCACCATTCGGAAGAAATAAGCTCAGCACTCAGAGTAATGTCACCATAAGCAACATACTGACCATCTACTTTATGCCTAATCTCAGTAATTCCCACAACCGCAAGATTCTGAGGCCAGTAATACTTGCCTGTATCTCTCAGGTTCGATGCATCAGTTGAACTGTTGCCTGTAAAGCTGGATCTTGTAGTGTGCGAGAGAAAGGCATTGGACGCGAGATCGACAACTGTACATCTGTCATTCTGACGCATATATGGCTGCAATGCAGAGCATGAAAGCAAAACGAGGAACAGGAATAAAACTGATGTCAGAACTTTTCTCATATCAGATTCCCTCCAGAAGGAAAGTAACCGTTGCATTATATGTGCCGTCAGGAACCAAAGTATCATTGTTCTTGTTTGCATCTGTGGTTTCATCAAGCATGAACAGTACATACTGGTTTTCTTCCGTAGAAATCAAGGGAGTATTTAAACCTGTCAAATACGAAATGTTTTCCAGGTTGAATGTCGTATTCTCTCCACTGTGGACGGTTATGAATTCGGTTCTTGTAGAAAACGATCCGTCGCTGTTCTCTCCCGCATAGGAAAGACGGAATTTGAGATAATAGCCGATGGAACTGTTTCCGTTGACAAGGTCGGTTGCAGAAATCTGCAGTGATCTTGTCTGATAATTAGTTGCGATAATCCAAGTCGCAATGACTCTTCCCTGAAGAGGATTGGTACTGTATGCTACATCGTTTCCCAAAAGGTCAAACGGGAAGCCTATTGAACCGCTTCCTTCGGCCAGGATAGGAAATACATTCACGATACAGTACTTCTTGATGAAACCGCGAAGAACGAGTTCTTTAGAATTGTTCGCGATCTTTTTTTCAGTCGGATCAGCACAGATACTGAACAGAAGAACCATCAAGAGGGTCAAGATAATCAACACACGTTTCATTTCCAGCCCCCTCATACCGATGATATGACCAGCCTTACCCTGGCAACATATTTCATGTTTGCTTCAGGAGTGCGAGCCGGACTCCCGAAATAAATATTCATACTAAAGGAGATTGAGTTTTCTATAAACTGATCTTCTGTTAAACCACGGATTACTCCATTCTGACTGGGAATGTCGGTATTGTTTACCCATGAACCGTTCTTTTTTTTCTCACTTGTAATCTTGCTGGTGATTACACCTCTGATTCCGGAAGCCGTGAGCGGTTTAATTGAATAATTTGATCCACTGGTAGTGAATCCGCTCAATGTCCATTTGCCTTTATAACGATAATCGACGGAATTATATTCGCATGTAACGGTATTCGTACTCATTCTTGAATTTGAAGTCGTATAAGTAGCAGTAAAAAAATCGGTAGGATCATATTCATTTATGAAAGGATAGAACCAGAGTTCAACAGCTATGTCATTCTTCAGATTCGTAGAAATCTTAACTGTAAGAGCGTTATTGAGAGTTTGGTTGTAATTGTTAAGTCCGTATTCCTGAGTAGTACCTGTGATGTCGGTATCATAGTTGTTTGATATAGTTATCGTGTATCTCAAAGGCGGAAGTTCCGGATTCTTGTAGGCAGAGAACACAAGTGATGAATTTGCGGTGGAGACATCTCCTCCATCACAGAAAACAACTGAGATTATGATAAGAAGCAGTAATGAAACAACAATCAGTCTTCTCATGTTGCGGCCGCCTCGATAAGAACAGTTCCTTTATATGAACCATCTGCATATGAATCAAGATAAGGTTCAAAATTAAAGGAAATCGGATAATAACAGGTGACGGAAATATCATTCGATGGTGAATAGTCTCCTGTAAATGTAGTGGAGTAAGTATTTGACGGATTGCTGCTCACTGTAACAGTTCCGTCGGTAATATCCGTATACTCTTCATTGACCAATCTGTAGACTTTTGCCTGATACTCTCCCCAGAATGATGGAGATGGATCATATTTCAGAGTCAAAGGTGTAAAAGACAATGTGATAGTATATGGATTTTTCGTAGTCTTGTTGGTATAAACAGCAGCGAATACCTGTGGATGCGAAAGATCAGAACTCAAATCAATGTCATAAGAAGAGATTCTGTTCTTATTAATATCAGTAAAATACATGTCAGAAATAGTGTCTGCAACAATACGCTTGAAGAAGTACTTGAATTCCACAACACCTGTTTCAGCAAAAACGGAAAAGATAGATATAGAGAGAACAATCAAAATAGCAATGATTCTAGTGCTGTATCTCTTCATTTCTAACCTCAACTAAATAATACTAAAGGTTTAGTTTAGCTGTCAACAAAATTGGAAAAGATTTTTCAAAAAAACTTAAAAAGTTATGAAAAATATTTTCTTCGATGTAACAAAAAAGGACACCCTTTCGGATGTCCTTGTGTGCAATACGGCACTGGCTGAGAATTAATAAGCCTTGGAATTGCGCATCTTCTTGACTTTCAGCATCTGCTTGCGGGCAAGTGCCTTCTTCTTTCTGTGCTCAATTGCGGAGGGCTTCTCGAAGTACTCGCGCATCTTGAACTCGCGGATCACGCCTTCCTTCTCAACCATTCTCTTGAAACGCTTGATAGCTTTCTCAAGTGGTTCAGTCTCATCGACTTTCACGTATGCCATATAACTCACCCCCTCTGCCCCTCGGCTCAAGAATCCTTTGCAATCTATCATTACGTGAGAACTTTGTCCACACCAATTCGTAATTATTTCACGAAATATTTCATTCCGTGAAAAGGCCGTCCGTCATCAGTTTCAGGCCGATACCCCTGATATCGGTCGCCTCGACATCACAGTCGGACGGAAGAACGCACCTGAGAGTATACAGACTTGTATTGAAGAACTCCGGCAGTTCCTCCTCAGTAGATGGGAGAATACGAAGTGCATCAGTCACAGCACCGCCGAGGTTTACGATTATCTCGTTGTCCATAAGCGAGATGTAACCTACCCTCTTCAGGTTTTCGTCGAAAGAAAGAAGCCTGTCGAGCTCCGGGCTCTGACTATGTGATCTCAGATAGCCGTCCTCGAATTCAAAACGAACCTTCTGACGCTTTCCGAACACTTCCACATCTGCAGTGAAGAAACCGCCTGCAGACTTCCTGTCTGCAAGGAAGCTGAGCCTGTCGAAATCCATGCTGCTCAGAAATTGCCTTCCGGATGCAAGCTCATGGTTTCCGCCGTAGAACAGGGTCTCTTCCGGGACATCGAAAGAGAAGTCAGTTCCCTCTCCGGCAATCCTCATGCTGACTATTTCGCTTTCATTGAGACGCTGCGTCCTGTATTCGGAAACAAGTCCCAGATTTGCGATATTGTAGCTTATCTTGCGCTCAAGAGCCTGCCAAGCCTCTAAATCATCCTCGTCGAAGACATCCACGACGCACCATGGAACGGCAATCCTGCGGCCTAGCACCACAGGTTCAGCAAGATGCCCTAGCTTCTGGATCGCTCCCATGTCAGTTGGTTCGACGACGATATCTAGGATCTTGCCTTCAAGATTGCGTCTTCCCTTATGTGAAAGCCTGAGCATGGCATATCCGGTAGGAAGATGTGCAGGAGGCTGCGGATCGAATTCAAGGACCTGAACGGGTTTGCCCTTCTCTATTACAACGATCTTTACGGTGACATCGGTAACGGCAAGTGCTATTCTGGCGATTGTCTTTGCGAAGTCGACATCCTTCTCGTCAGTATTGATGGAAAGGGCATCGCCTACTCTCAGCGCGAGAAGGTCCCTGATGATTGTATTTGCGTAGTTTTCGTATTTGTCCATAATCAGCTGTTCAAAAGACAGGCTATCCTTGCACCTTCAAGCGTAAAGCCTACATCGGCCCTGTTGACGTAGATGGCGCCCTCAAGATAGCGGGAGAAGCCTCCGGTGGCAACGACAATGACCTTGTGTCCTACTTCCTTCTCGATCTGGTCAACAATACCTTTGAGCTGGCCTATGAAGCCGTAGATTACGCCTGCGCGGATCGATGCTACGGTATCACGGCCCAGCACGGTTTCCGGAATATCGAGCCATATTTCAGGAAGCTGGGCTGCATTCTCGAACAGTGCCTTGACGGAAGTCATCATTCCGGGACCGATCGTTACGCCAAGGACTTTTCCTTCCGGTGATACGGTCTCAGTCGTGAAGGCGGTACCGAAATCAGCGACGGTCACATACTCATTCGGGTAGATCCTGTGGGCAGCGATGAGATTGCAGAGGATATCGGAACCGAGCTCTTCGGGAATCGATTCCCTTACTAGGCCCGTCTCAATAAATCTGGAGATGACAAGAGGTTCTAAGCCGACGACAGTTCTGACTGCTTCTATGATTGAACCCGTCAGATTTGGAACGACGCTGCTGAGAACTGCTTTGTCGCACTTGATTCCGTTGAGGATTGCGCGTACTTCCGGTACGGCCTTCTTGCTCTTTGTCTTGACTCTTTTTTCTGCAGACCAGGACTGTCCGTCATGAATCGAGATGGAAATGTTGGTGTTACCAATGTCTATACCCAATATGCGATCGTTCATCTTCATCCTCAGAGTGCAACAGCATTCTTGGAGCCGTACATCTCCATTCTAAGAGCCTTGATGGCAGGATCAGACATGTAGTCATCGAACTTCATGTAGCGGTCGATAAGTCCCTTCGGAGTGAACTCGATGATCCTGTTTGCAATCGAATCGACGAACTGGTGGTCATGCGAGTTGAAAAGCACCACACCGTTGAAATCGATGAGGCCGTTGTTGAGGCTCTGGATTGCCTCGAGGTCAAGATGGCTTGTCGGCTCATCAAAGATGAGACAGTTGGCGCCTTCGAGCATGAGCTTGGCCAGAACACAGCGGACTTTCTCTCCTCCGGAAAGGACCTTGCAGCTCTTGAGTGCCTCATCTCCTGAGAAGAGCATTCTGCCGAGGAATGATCTGAGGTATGTCTCATCGGCATCCTCTACGAACTGTCCGAGCCAATCGGTTATGCTCATGTCTTCCATGAACAGTGCATCGTTGTTCTTCGGAAAATAGCCCTGGCTTGTCGTGACACCCCAGAGATACTCTCCGCTGTCCGGCTGCATGTTGCCTGTGATGATCTCGAAGAGAACGGATTTCGCAAAGTGGTTGGGACCTACGAATGCAATCTTATCTCCATTGTTAACAAGGAGATTGAGGTTGTCCAGGACCTTCTGACCGTCGATGACCTTTGTAATTCCCTTGATCTCGAGGATGTTCTTTCCGCACTCACGGTTCGGCTTGAATGCAACATACGGGAAGCGTCTGCTGGACGGCTGGATATCGTCGATGGTCAGCTTGTCGATGAGCTTCTTTCTGCTTGTTGCCTGGCGTGCCTTGGCGACGTTGCTTGAGAAGCGGAGGATGAACTCCTTGAGCTCGGCGATCTTCTCTTCCCTTCTCTTTTTCTCATCCTTCATCTGCTTGGCGATCAGCTGGCTGGACATGTACCAGAAGTCGTAGTTTCCGACATAAAGCTGGATTTTGCCGAAATCGATATCCGCTATATGGGTACAAACCGTATTCAAAAAGTGTCTGTCGTGCGATACGACGATGACGGTATTGTTGAACGTGCTCAGAAAGTCCTCGAGCCAATGGATGGACTCAAGATCCAGGTGGTTGGTCGGCTCGTCCAGAAGCAGGATGTCCGGGTTTCCGAAAAGCGCCTGTGCAAGAAGAACGCGGACCTTCACGTTGTCCTCGACGTCCTTCATCAGCTTTTCATGCATGGGAACGGGAATTCCGAGACCGTCAAGAAGCACTCCGGCATCGGCTTCTGCTTCCCATCCGCCGAGTTCGGCGAACTCACCCTCAAGTTCTGCTGCCCTGATTCCGTCTTCCTCGGAGAATTCCTCCTTGGAATAGATTTCATCACGTTCCTTTCTGACATCGTAAAGCTTTTTATAGCCCATAATTACGGTATCGAGAATGCTGTAATCGTTGAATGCGAAGTGATCCTGCCTGAGGACAGCCATTCTCTGTCCGCTGGTAATGATGACCTCACCTGTATCAGGCTCTATCTCTCCGGAGAGAATCTTGAGGAATGTAGACTTTCCTGCACCGTTTGCTCCGATGATGCCGTAGCAGTTGCCCGGTGTGAACTTTATGTTCACATGTTTGAACAGCACCTGGGTTCCGAAAGAAAGAGAAATGTCAGAAGCAGTGATCATTGCGCACTCCTATTGAAAAAAAAGGCTGTCCTAAGACAGCCCATTGAATAGTTCCAAGGGGAATCGAACCCCTGTTTAGAGACTGAGAATCTCCCGTCCTAACCCCTAGACGATGGAACCATCTAGTTTTTCGGTTCTACTGGGATGGAGGGATTCGAACCCCCAAAGGCAGAACCAGAATCTGCAGTGTTACCATTACACTACATCCCAAAAAACAAAGAACATTTGGAGATTACAAGAAACCCTCTGTTCTGTCAATAGCTTTAAGAAAAACAAATCAGCTCTTCTTGAAGGCGCTTACACGGGCGCTTGCAGACAGATCCATGCCCGATCTTACCCCATCAGCTATATATCTATAGCCCAGTCCTGCAACCATGGCGCCGTTGTCCGTGCAGAGCTTCAGACTCGGGAAGCTGACTTCGTATCCTTTCTGCTCGAAGGCCTTCAGTGAGCTTCTGACAAGCGAATTGGCAGCAACGCCGCCACCGGCTGAAATACGCTTCAGGCCTGTGTCCTTCAGTGCCTTCTCCACCCTCTTGATCAGCATGCCGACTGCAACGCGCTGGAAGCTTGCTGCGATGTTCTCCGGCGTGGCAGGCTTTCCCGTAGAGAAGATATCCAACTGATTGATGACGGCGGTCTTCAGTCCGGAATAAGAAATATCATATGGATGATAGCTGCTGTCCATCTTGGGCCCGGAGAACTTGAATGCAAACGGATCACCCTTCTGTGCCAGTCTGTCGATCATGACTCCGCCCGGATAACCCAGACCGTAGTGCTTGGCAACCTTGTCGAAAGCCTCACCGATTGCATCATCCACAGTCGTTCCGAGAACCTCGATGCTATCGTAGCTGTCAACGCGGCAGATGACCGTGTGACCGCCGGAAAGAAGGACTCCGAGATAAGGATACTCCAGAGGATGCTCAATCTGAGGTGCATAAAGATGGGCTCTGATATGGTCTATTCCGATAAAAGGCACATCAAGAACCGCAGCCATTCCTTTGGCAAAATTCAAGCCCACCAAGAGCGATCCCAGCAATCCCGGCCTAGCAGTTGCGGCAATTGCCCCGATCTGGGATTTCTCGATCCCGGCCTGCAGCACTGCAGCATTTACAACCTGTGATATCCATTCGGTATGCAGTCTGGAAGCAAGTTCGGGAACAACTCCGTCAAACGGTCGATGAAGCTCGATCTGTGTTGCTATTACGTTGGAAAGTATGTTTCTGCCATCTTCAACGACGGCAGCTGAACACTCATCGCATGAGGTCTCTATGCCAAGGACGTACATCAGATATCTCCGTCTTTGAAGAAGTCATCCTCGTCTTCTAATTCATCATCAAGATCATCGTAATCGTGGGCTACCTGAATCGGCGAGAACTTGCCTGCGAAGAACATGTCAATAAGTCTCTGCTGATTGGCCTGAGGTGCTGCATCATCTATATAGGAAACAATCTCCTTGGAAAGAGGCATCCCATAGACCTTTGCACCGCGCCTGGACTTCTTCTGAGGCATGAGTTCATCATTGTTTGGAACAATCACGATTTTATTCATGTATCAAAAGTACAATCGCACTCACAAATAGTCAACAGTACTTAACAAAAAAACAGACAGCTACGACAGCGGAGATAGCTGGCCAATCAAGATTATCTAGAACAGCTAAGAACGCTGAAACAACGAAGACTGCCAACAACAGCGAATCCTATATGAAAGACAATTCGCTGTTGATCGCTGACCTAGCTCAGCTAGTTGTGTCAGCTGTGATAGCTATATTCGCTATACTCGCTATAAGTGTGCCAGAAAAGGGAATCGCTTTTGCCTACCGGTAGTCCTGCAAAAGCCGGCTCCGCTGCAGTATCCTGCGCAAGCTCGGATCCTGCCCTACGCTCCGCTTCAATTCCCTACGTCCATATACAAACAAGACCCCACGGATGTGAGGTCTTGTTTTCAGCCAGAAAAGGGAATCGAACCCTTGACCTGCTCATTACGAGTGAGCTGCTCTACCCCTGAGCTAATCTGGCGTGCGATGATTAGATTAAACAATAACGGTTCGTTTGTAAATAGAAAAGAAAAACAATGGAGCCCCAAAAGGAGCTCCATTCAAATAGAAAACCAGTAAGATTAGTTGATTGCAGCCTGTGCAGCGGCCAGTCTTGCGATTGGCACTCTGTACGGTGAGCAGGAGACATAATTCAGGCCGACTGTCTGGCAGAAGGCGATTGTCTTCGGATCACCACCGTGCTCGCCGCAGATACCGAGTCTGATGTCCGGTCTGACGGAACGGCCGAGCTTTGCAGCTGTCTGCATGAGCTTACCTACTCCATCCTGATCGATTGTTGCGAACGGATCGTACTCGTAGAACTGCTTGTCGGTGTCATTGACATAGTGTCCGAGGAAGCTTGCTGCATCATCTCTTGAGAATCCGCAGGTCATCTGAGTGAGGTCGTTTGTACCGAAGCTGAAGAACTCTGCTTCCTGAGCGATCTCGTCAGCTGTGATGGCAGCTCTCGGAACCTCGATCATAGTACCGATCTCATAGTCGATCTTCTCTTTTCTCTCTTCGAAAATCTGAGCGATGACTTCTTCTGCGTGCTTCTTGCAGAACTCGAACTCCTTGTGGTTGCCGACAAGAGGAATCATGATCTCAGGATAGACGTTGATGCCTTCCTTCTTCACGTTCATGGCAGCCTCGATGATTGCGCGGACCTGCATTCTGAGAATCTCAGGATAGATGATTGCAAGACGGCAGCCTCTGAAACCGAGCATCGGGTTGAACTCGTGCAGGGATGCAGCCTTTCTGGCAACCTCTTCCTGGCTGATGCCGAGGGCCTGAGCCATCTCATGTCTGGTTGTGCTGTCGTTGGGCAGGAATTCGTGAAGCGGCGGATCCAGCAGTCTGATGTTTGCCGGAAGTCCCTTCAGCTCGCGGAACATTGCCTCGAAGTCGCCTCTCTGCATCGGAAGGAGCTCGGCAAGAGCAGCTTCACGCTCGATGAGGTTGTTTGCAAGGATCATCTTTCTCATGGAGACGATTCTGCTTCCGCCGAAGAACATGTGCTCGGTTCTGCACAGACCGATACCTTCTGCACCGAGCATGACAGCCATGTGGGTATCCTTCGGTGTATCGGCATTGGTTCTGACGCCCATTGTCTTGATTTCATCGACATAGCTCATGAACTTCTTGTAGTTCTGGAACAGGTTGGAATCCTTCTCCTTCATTGTTCCCTCGAGAACCTGAACGATCTCGGAAGGCTTGACCTGGATCTTTGCGTTGTAGACAGCGCCGTTGAAGCCGTCGATGGAGATGAAGTCACCTTCCTTGACGACGACACCGTTGACCTCGAATGTCTTGGTGGGAAGATCGACATGGATCTCACCTGCACCGGAAACACACGGGCAACCCATACCTCTGGCGACGACTGCAGCGTGGCTGGTCATACCGCCGCGGCATGTGACAACACCCTTGGAAACTGCCATTCCGCCGATATCCTCGGGAGAAGTCTCTGTTCTGACAAGAATTACATCCTTTCCGAGCTCATGCCATGCCTCTGCATCCTCAGCAGAGAAAACAACCTGTCCGCATGCTCCTCCGGGAGATGCATTGAGGCCGTTGGTAAGCGGCTTGATTCCGTCGGCCTTGATCTGTGCCTGGTCGAGAATCGGAGCAAAGAGCTTGTTGAACTCGCCTGCCGGAACTCTGGAAACAGCTGTCTTCTTGTCGATGAGGCCTTCCTCGACCATCTCGACCTGGGATCTGAGCCAGCTGAAGATCGTTCTCTTTCCGTTTCTGGTCTGCAGCATGTAGAGCTTTCCTTCCTGGATTGTGAACTCCATATCCTGCATGTCGTGATAGTGCTTCTCGAGTGTTTCTCTGATCTTGCAGAGCTGATCGTAGACATCGGGATTGACCTTGCAGAGGGTCTCGATGGACTGCGGTGTTCTGATACCGGCAACGACGTCCTCGCCCTGAGCGTTCATGAGATACTCGCCGTAGAAGTGGTTGTCTCCAGTGGCGGGGTCACGTGTGAATGCAACACCTGTACCGGATGTCTCACCCATGTTACCGAAGACCATGCACTGGACGTTGACTGCTGTTCCGAGAAGTCCGCGGATGTCATTCATCTGTCTGTACTTGATGGCTCTGGCGTTGTTCCATGAGCGGAAAACTGCATTGATAGCCTTGAAAAGCTGATCATAGGGATCAACGGGGAACTCCTCGCCTGTTGTTCTCTTGTAGATTCTCTTGTATCTCTTTACGAGGTTCTTGAGCATCTCCGTGGTGAGCTCATAGTCATATGTGAGGCCTTCCTCGTCCTTGACGTCCTGGATGGCTTCCTCGAACTTGTCGTGGGGAACTCCCATGACGACATCACCGAACATCTGGATGAAACGTCTGTAGCTGTCCCATGCAAAACGCTCGTTGCCTGTCTTCTTGGTAAGAGCATCGACTGAATCCGGATTGAGACCGAGGTTGAGGACTGTATCCATCATACCGGGCATTGACTGTGCAGCACCGCTTCTGACTGAAACAAGAAGAGGATTCTTGTTGTCGCCGAGCTTTGCACCCATGGTGCTCTCGAGCTGCTTGAGGTTCATGAGGACCTCGTCCTTCATTCCCTGGGGATACTCTCCGTTGTGCTTTGAGAAGTAATCACAGGCTTCTGTGCTGATGGTGAATCCGGGAGGTACCGGAAGACCGATATTAGTCATTTCTGCGAGGTTTGCACCCTTTCCACCCAAAAGATCCTTCATGCCGGAAGTGCCTTCTGCCTTTCCATTGCCGAAGAAGTAAACCCATTTGGTAACTTTCTTTGCCATTTCCACATTCCTTATAAAAAAAGATTTCTGATTAACATGACAATTTTTCACAAACGTAACACTTCTTGTCAACCATGAACGGTATTATACTGTTTTTATTGCTGAGATACAAACAAAAAAGCCGAAAAATCATAAATTTCCCGGCTTTTTCTCAAACGTTTGCGTTTAGTTAATCCGAAATCAGGCGATGTAGGCCTTCAGTTCCTTTACTTCCTGATTCTCGGCAAGGCTTGTAAGTACCTTCTTTTCAATCTGACGGATGCGCTCCTTCGTCAGGTGATAGATCTCTCCGACTTCCTTGAGACTCATTGCATCCTGGTTGTCCAGTCCGAAGCGGAGCTTGATAATTCCTCTCTCCTTCTCGGAAAGTGTATCGAGGATCCTGCTGACTGACGCCTTCAGGGCTTCTGTCATGACAATCTCATCCGGTCTGGGCTTGTCACACTCGATGAAGTCGCCGTAACTTGTATCTTCACCTGCACTTACAGGTGCATCAAGACTTGATACGTCGCGGGCGATCTGCATGATTTCAAGAACATCGTTCCTATCCATTCCGCACTCAAGGGCAATGTCGTCGAGACTTACGTCATCCATGCCGCTCTTCTCGAGATTGGTCTTTGCCTGGAGAATCTGGATCAGGTCAGCACTCTTGTTCATCGGAAGTCTGATCATGCGTGACTTCTCGCCGATTGCCTTGAGGATTGCCTGTCTGATCCACCACACAGCATAGCTGATGAAATGGTAGCCCTTCTCCGGCTCGAACTTGTCGATTGCAGTGAGCAGTCCGATGTTGCCTTCGCTGATAAGGTCGATAAGAGGAAGACCTCTGTTCTGATACTGCTTGGCGATGCTGACTACAAAGCGCAGGTTGCCGTTGACCAGGCGCTCACGTGCATAGGAGTCGCCTGCCTTGGCTTTAAGCGCAAGCTCGTATTCCTCATCCCTTGTGATGAGGGGAATCTTCTCGATGTCCCTGAGGTAGAGGGTGAGAGCTGAATTCTCATTGGTGTTTGCGTTGATGTTTGCCATAGGTTTCTCCTGTACAAATTAACAAGCAAGGTCTGTGCCAATGAGTAATGCATTTTGATTAAGTTCTTTATAGTAAAGTAATTAAAATGAATAAATTGATGTTTTATTCAATGGTAATTTGCTATTATATATGAAAAAACTGTGTCACTTTGACACAGCCTTGGAGGTATCGTCCTTATTTGTACCTTTTTGACCCACAGATGGACTGAAATAGTAGATTTTCTGGTGGAAGAAGGAGCATTTTTCGTCGAAAGGATCTACCGGGAAGTCTATGCGGATTGTCTTGAACCATTGGTCGACGTTTGAAATCGGCCCGAACTGGGAAGTCTCGATCTCGTCCTTGAGGCTCTGCCATGTATCGCGGATGAGGTCGTGAACCATATCGCCTTCGGGTGCGGAGACTTCAAGATTTCGTTTGGAAATGAGGTAGGAGCTCATCTGGATGCTGTAGAAGCGTTTCCAAAGGGGGTCTTCGTCGTTGTCCTTAGCCCTGGCGAGGAAGCAGTCGCAGAGTGTGAGCAAGGCATCGCGCATGGTCTTCATGCACCTTATCACATCCTTGTCCATACCAGAGCTGCTTTCCATAGTTTTTTCCCTCGACAACAGGTAAGATAATAACGGATCTGGAAATCGGAAAGACAAAGAGGGAAAAAAGTTAAGCATATTAAGTCAAAACATGGTAATATTCAGCTATGCCAAGTGAAAATGTTCCAGAAAAATCAAAGAAAGCAAAAAAACAGCCGGTTTTGCAGAAGCGTCCCAATGCGCTTCTCTATTTCCTTGGAGCCAGAATCTATGCTCCGTTGATGTGCAGAAGAAAGTTCAATCTAGTAAGCAGCGGCGAACGCGTGAAAGGCCCTGCCCTTATCATCAGCAACCATACTTCCAACCATGATTACAAATTCATCGGCTGTGCTGTCAAACCGGCTCGCATCTCCTTTCTGGTAACATATCATTTCTTTACATTCAAGAAATTTGCTTTCTGGCTTAAGGCAATCGGTGCTATACCCAAATACCAGTTCACAACCGATCTCGAGGCCATGCGTAAGATCCAGTACGTTGTCCAGAAGCAGAAAGGCACCGTCTACATCGCTCCCGAAGGAACCGTCTATGCCAGCGGGCATCTCGGCTTCATCTCCCCTGCCATCGCCAAGATGGTCAGGTTCCTGAAAGTCCCCGTTTATGCCTGTAAGATCGAGGGAGCCGGTCTCGGCAACGCAAAATGGTCCACCCATACCCATAAGGGCAAAGTAAGCATAGAGACTCATAAGATCATCGATGCCGAAGAGTCAACATCCCTCTCGAAAGATGAAATCATGGACAGGATCATTACTGCCCTCACCTACAGCGAATTCGAATTCCAGAAACGCGAGCACGTTCTTGTGGAAGGCAATGACAAGGCCCTCGGCTTCGAGACGATGTTCTACAAATGCCCGTGCTGCGGATCCGAGTTCACTCTCTCGACCGAAGGCAACGACGTAAGATGTTCTAAGTGCGGAACAATCGCTACCTTCCAGGATGACTTTACGTTCAAGTGGAACACGGAGAAGCAGTATTTCGAGAACTACAGCCAGTGGTATGACTGGCAGTACGAGAAGATTCTGGAGGAAGTAAAGAAGCCTGATTTCAAGCTTGAGGATGAGGTTGATTACGAGATTGACGAGCCGGGCGTGGACCAGTATGTCAAGGTCGGGCATGGAGTTATGACCTTCAGTCATGACGGTTGGGACTACAAGGGCACCTACCGTGACCGTGAGTTCGAGGAGCATGATGATCCACGAACCGTCTTCATAGCTACGCTTACCGTCGGTAAGCACTTCCAGCTTCCGAACCGCGACGGTCATTCCAGGGCATATGCTCCTGCAAACCCGCTTACTTCAATGAAGTGGCACCTTGCATCCAGAGCCATGTCCGAGTTTCTGCAGAATCAGTGATTATTCTTCCTTTCCCGTCTCGTTGAGCTTTGCAAGCTTTTCCATATAGGAAGGGATGTCTATGTTCTGTGGGCAATGCTCCCTGCAGGAACCGCATCCGACGCAGTTTGAGGGCTGCTTGGCCTCCTCCACATCCTTGAGGTTGTTCTCCCACCTTCTGTTGTACTTGTAATCGTTATAGGTCTTGAGAAGGCTCGGGATATCAAGCTCCATGGGACAGTTCGGCGTGCAATATCTGCATGCAGTACAGGGAACTGTAAATCCTTCCTTGAAACGGTGTGCAATATCTATCAGAAAGTCGCTCTGCTCTTTCGTAAGGGCATTGTCCTTCTCGAAGGTCTTGAGGTTATCCACAACCTGATTCATCGTGGACATGCCGCTCAGCATAACAATCACATTGTCATGGGTCATCAACCACCTGAAGGCCCAGGACGATACCGACCAGGTCGGCTGTGCCTGTCTGAGTTCCTCATCCAACTGTGGTGTAAGGCTTGAAAGGCGGCCTCCACGAACCGATTCCATGACGATTACAGGAATGTTGCGCTCAGTCAGTATATTGTATTCTTCCTCGGTTGTGCTGAATTCCCAGTCAAGGTAGTTCATCTGGATCTGTGCGAAATCCCAATCATGGGCATCGGCAAAACGCCTGAGAGTTTCGGGCTGAGCATGGGAGGAGAAACCGAAATAAGTGATCTTGCCCTCTTTCTTCATCTGCTCGAAGTACTCGATGCAACCGCAGCTCAGATAGCTGTCGATGTTTCTTTCGGTCATGCAGTGAAGAAGATAGAAGTCTATATGGTCGGTCTGGAGTCTTCTCAGCTGCTCCTCGAACACAGCCTTGTAGTCGGGATTCGCCCTATAGTTGAACTTGGTTGCGATATAGAAGCTGTCGCGGGGAAATGCCTTCATTCCCTCGCCGACGCAACGCTCGGAGTCCCCGTTCTGATATACATATGCGGTATCGAAATAGTTGACACCGCCCTTGAGGGCAGCTTCCATCATCCTGTGGGATTCCGGATAATCGATCGGCGAATTCCATTTGTCATCACCGAGGGACGGAAGCCTCATGTTTCCCATTCCCAGTCGTGACAGCTTTATACCCTTGAATTCCTTGTAGATCATGGCGGACCTCCCCTTTCTTCAACGAATTATATTATGCAAAAAATGTAAAAAAAAGCCATCGAGAGTAACACCCGATGGCAGATAATCACATTGACAGATTACTTGGCCTTTCCCTGGTTTGCAACGGCAGCCATCTTTGCGGCAAGTGCTTCCTGATCGCCCAGATAGTACTTCTTGGTGACCTTGAAGTTGTCGTCGAACTCATAGACAAGTGGAACACCGGTCGGGATGTTGACGCCGAGGATCTCTTCTTTGCTCATGTTGTCGAAATACTTCACAAGGGCTCTGAGTGAGTTTCCGTGGGCAGCGATGATGACACGCTTTCCGGCCTTCATGTCCTTCTTGATCACGTTCTCGAAATAAGGAACGACTCTCTCGATAGTTGTCTCAAGGCTCTCTGTAAGCGGGAGCTCCTTGGGATCAACAGATGCATAGATTGCCTGGTTGGCGGGATTTCTCTCGTCTGTGGCCTCGAGCATCGGCGGCTTGACATCGAAGGATCTTCTCCAGATCTTGACCTGTTCTTCACCATACTTCTCTGCGGTCTCGGACTTGTTGAGACCCTGAAGAGCGCCGTAATGTCTCTCGTTGAGCTTCCATGTCTTTGTTACGGGCAGCCATACGCGGTCCATTTCGTCAAGGATATGGTTGAGGGTATGGATTGCTCTCTTCAGATATGAAGTGTAGCAGACGTCGAAGTCATAGCCTTCAGCCTTCAGCAGTCTTCCTGCGGCAGCAGCCTCTTCGTGGCCCTTCTCGCTCAGATCGACATCAGTCCAACCAGTGAACAGGTTGAGCTTGTTCCATTCGCTCTCACCGTGTCTAACCAACACAAGCTTCATCATTTATGTACCTCCAGAAGGAAAAAAATTAGTTAGGTTCAAAACCAATTTATATTCTCACAAAGACAGATTGATGTCTAGTCAGATTAGTTCTTCAAGCATGTCAGTGCAGCCTTGCATGATTGTCAATGCATTTGTTCCCGTGAGAGTCAATTAACCCGGTTTTTCATTGACTTTACTTTTTTGATGTAGTTTCCATTGCAATGCCTTATAATGGCTTGCATGGGAGAGTCCATATGAAAAAGTTTTTTCTATTGTCGGCGCTGGCATGCATTGTGTTTTCATTATGCTGTTGCGCTGAAAAAGAAATTGATGATGACGGTACAATATCATTCAATGGCAAGAAATACATATGCACTTTCTCTGATGAGTTCGAATCCGAAAAACTAGATACAAACAACTGGAGATATTGTCCTCAGCAGCAGCGTCAGGATGCAGGCGGCTGGTGGAGCAATAAATGCAGTACTTTTGAAAACGGAAACTATGTCATAACATGTACCACCAGAGAAGACGGGACACCGATAAGCGGAGGAATAAGAAGCCGTGGAAAATTCGAACAGACTTACGGACTCTACAACATACGCTTCAAGGCTGAAAAAGCGGAAGGTCTCTGGTATGCATTCTGGCTCATGACTGACAAAATGAGTGATGCTACCGCAGGAAACGGCGCAGTTGACGGAGCTGAAATAGATATAATTGAAATAGTACCGCATGAGAAAGCCTATTACACGACGATCCACTGGGACGGATACGGTGATAACCTTAAGAGCAAACATCCTGACGGAAAGACGATCAAAGACAGCTTTTACGGAACATACCATGACCTATGGTTCCTGTGGGACGAAAACGGATACAAGCTTTACATGGATGGAACCGATAGTGCGCATCTCATCTATAACATGCCGGGAAAGCAGTATGGCGATGGAACATGTCAGGTTCCGTGTTATCTTAAGATAACGGCTGAATACGGAACATGGGCCGGTTCAATCGTACCGGAGCAGCTCCCGGCTCATTTTTATGTTGATTATGTAAAAGTTTATAAGGAAACGGAGGATTAATATGAGACAATTGCTTAAGAACGCCAGAATCTATGACGGAACCGGTTCGGAACCCTATGTATCCGATATTCTCGTTGAGGATGACCGCATTGCAAAGATTGCAGCGAATATCGAGGATCCGGCGGACAACGTAATCGACCTGACCGGAAAATCAATTGCATCAGGCTTCATCGATGCCCATTCGCACAACGACTGGTTTGCAATCAGAAAGGATCCTCTCCCCTATTTCAGCCCATTCATCAAACAAGGAATAACTTCTTTCATAACAGGAAACTGCGGAATCTCTGCAATCGGCTTTGACAAGGACAATCCTTATACCGATAAGCTGGGAGGCGGAATCTTCGGCTTCAGGGACACCACCGGCAGATACGGAATGCCGGATGAGTATTTCAAGGCAACCGACAAGAATATGCCCTGTAACATCGCAATCCTTGCAGGCCATTGTTCGGCACGAGCAGCTGCAGGCGGCAATGAGAACAGACCCCTCACTCCTGAAGAGGAAAAGCACATGCTCGCCATCCTTGAGGAGTCTCTCCAGAAAGGAGCAGCAGGTCTCTCCCTCGGCCTCATGTACACTCCTGGTCTCTATGCCGATACCGAGGAGCTCAAGAAGGTTGCTGCGCTGTGTGTCAAATACAACAAGCCGCTTACAGTCCACGCCCGTGCACTTGGAAAGGTATCAATGGCCTATCCTGAGATATTCGGAAGACCTCACCTTCTCAGGGCAATGGATGAGCTGGTGGAGATTGCAAAGGGCACTCCGCTGAAGCTCCAGTATTCTCATGTCATCTTCATCGGAACCAAGAGCTTCAAGTGTAAGGATGAGCTCATGAAGATGTTCGATGACCTCAAGGCCAGCGGCGTTGACCTGATGTTCGATATCTACCACGAGTGTGTAGGAACCACATCAATCCCCGTCATCCTTCCTGCATGGTATCAGGGAATGGATCCTAAGCAGCGCAAGAGCTTGATCTCAAGGCTGAAGCTCGCTGTCATCAAGGCCTCAGGCATCCTGCTCGGATTCACATTCAACGATATCCTCGTTGCATACATGGGACCCGGTATGGAGCATTATGAGGGCAAGACCGTCCATCAGATCGCAAAGGAGGAAGGACTTTCAGATCTGAATGCATACCTGATGCTCTGTGAGAAGAGCAACTTCGCCGGCCGTGCGAACATGGGTCCCTATTCTACTCCCGAGATCATCAGGGATCTTGAGCACAAGGAGAACGTCCTCTACATGACCGATGCCTGGGTTGAGGACTTCGGAGTCCAGAATCCGGCCATCTATGACTGTTTCCCCAAGTTCCTGCAGGATGCTGTCACAGGCCTCGGAGACACGTTGCCCAATACCGTCCGCAAGATGACGGGAGCTGTAGCAGACAGATTCATGATCAAGGAACGCGGATACCTGAAGGAAGGCTATTATGCAGACCTTACGGTCTTCGATGAGGAAAAGGTAAGAAACGGAATCCCCGATCAGGAGAAGGCTTTCGGCATTGAAAAGGTCTTCATCAACGGACAGCTGGTCATGGACGAGGACAAGCTGGACGAGAAGGCCCTGAAGACAACAGGCCGCGCAATCTCAATCATCTGATTCCGCAGAACATCAGTCACATTTACTACGTCTCGATAATGGATAAGCAACAGGATTTACCGATTGTATTTTATTCCTGCAGTTATCAGAAGTACTAACCCGGCAACAAAACAAGCAGCAAAACAAAAGAAACTATAAGGCGAACTTGTAAGCCAGAGAATTGCAGCTGATATCAATAAACCGATGCCTATCAAAACAAGGCCGATTCCGGAAAGCTTACAGAAGGCAGCTTTGTTTTCTTCTGAGACTTTTTCCACATGATAATCATGCATCAAAGTAATCTTTTGCTTTTTCCATATGAGCCATCCCAGAATCGAAATGGTAATACCAACTACTGCAAAAATCAGTATTCCGAAAATTTCCCCAATCATTTTTAACCTCAATCTTCATTTATCATTATTACAGACAAATCATATTTAAAGTGTTACTGTAAAGACATTAATGCCAAGAGTAAGCTGATATTCGGTCTCTTTGACTATACCCATGAACACACGGATGCTGAGGCTCTTCGGAGAGTCATCCTGCGGGTTGACGAGTTCCGAACGCTCCTTCGGGTTGAAGGGTTTGCAGTCGTCCTTCAGGCTGATGAAGATCTTCTCTCCCTTGTGCACTACATGGACCTCTATCCTATGCTTCTTCCTATCAGCCTCGAATCTGTCCTTGATGATCCCGAGGCACAGTTCCTCAACGGCAAGTGCGGAATACGTGGCCTTCTTCTTATCGATGTTACGCTCCTCGCAGAACTTCTGAATTTCCATGGATGTGTTGACTGCTTCATCCAAGTTGTGAATGGTGACATCCAGGCATTCATCCTCCGATGCCCCGAAGTCTGCAGGAATGGTTACCCATTCCCGCAATGTCCTAGGCATTCGTTTCCAGTAGAAAAGAGCATAGACCGGACCGACAAGAGCAACAATAGCATATCCGATAACCAGTGAAAGCAATACACCGTCGAGACCCATCTTCGGAATAAGAAGCAGTCCGAGCGGAACCATGACGGCAACTCCTTCCATAACTGACATCACATTGACAAGGATGTTTCTGCCGATTGACTGGAAATAGTTGGAGAAAACTTGTGTTATGGTCTCGAAAACGAGGACTGCTGCTCCGAATTTCAGCGCCCTAGCCGTCAGTCTGTATACTTCCAAATCAGGATTCGGATAGAAGAATCTCGGGACGTATGGTGAAATCAGGAAGACCAGAAGTGCAGCGCCGAAAGCTATTGGAAGACCTTTTGTGAAAACGGTTTTCATGATGGTGGTAATGGAATGTGCATCCTCTTCCCCGTAGCTGACACTGGAAAGGATTCTTCCTGCAGATGCAACTCCTTTTCCGATGGATTCGAAGATCATCATGACAATTATGTATGTTGAAATGGCAGCGACGGAAATCATCGTCGGATCATAGGAAGCCAGAAGATTGTTGAAGACGCTGCTTCTGATTGAAGTAAGGAAAAACACCAGTGCATTTGGAAATCCTATTTTTACAAGAGGCCATAATTCTTTCCAATTGATTGACTTAAAGGAGAATTTGAGAGATGCCTTTTTCGTCAGGAAGAATACTGCTGTTGTGCCCATATAGATCCACTGACTAATGGATGTGGCAAGGCCGACACCCGCAATGCCTTTCTTGAGCACGGCGGCAAACAATAAGTCAAGGACAGTATTTGTTGCCAGCAACAGGGCCGTTGCATAATAATTGTATCTGTCCTGTCCTTCAAGGGAAAGGAATGTAGAGAACTGTGCACCGAGCACCATCGGAAGAAGACCTACCCCACGACCGATGATATATCCGGAGAGATCCCCGACAGCTTCCTGTGTAGCACCGAGTATAAGAGCTATCCGCGTGGAAAGTAGAAAGCTTATCAATGCAGCACAGACCATCACCAGGAAAGTAAGGACGATGTTGAGAGAAAATACTCCTCTTGTTTTCTGGAGGTTACCGGAACCCATGTACCTTGCACAGAGAACCTGTGAGCCTACCATCATTACGGCGGAGACTGCCAGCCAGATCATCGAAAACGGAGAATACAGGCCTATTACGCCCATGGCGCCTGCACCGATGAAGTTACTGCTGACAAGGCCGTCGATCAGATTGTTGACTCCGGCAAGAAACATCATGAATATCTGGGCAGGAAGAACCCTGAAATAAAGATTGGATAGAAAACGTCCGTCCGACTGCAGGTTTGTCTTTTGCATGAATATGTCTCCTCACCCCTAGATTTGTGCAGTATTGCTGATACTGTACAATGTCTGTGTGGTCATCTCTGTCTGAGACGGTTTAAATCTATTTTATTGAATGAATTGCCCAGCAGAGCAATCTGGCACTGTAGGCAATAGTTGTTGACTGCAACCGTCAGGAATTCCAGGATTGCATTGATCGAGATGATTATTGAAAGGGCTTCAGCCCTGATACCCAGCTGGGAAAAGAGGATCGAGAAGCAGACCGTCGTACCACCTATGACGGGCGGTGTTGCAACCGAAAGGATGAATGAAAGAATGAATGCGGCAAACAGCCAGCCCCATGTTACCTCTATTCCGACAAGATTCGCTGAAAAGAGGCTGCATGCGGTAAACACTATGCAGTATCCGGGACGGAACAGTATTCCTCCGAGGTTGTAAGAAAGCGGAGCGAAGTTATCGTCTACTCCCATGTCCCCTATCAGCGTGTTGATAGACGTAACGAAAGCAGCACCCACGCTGGCGCTCGAAAGTGAAATCATGAACGACGGAAGCAGTTTGTGTATGAAGGTACGGGCATTGACCTTCAGCTTGATGCAGACAACCATAGTATAGGCAAGCAGGATGACAGCCTCACCTATTGCGACTATGAGTATCAGCTTAGCATATCCGAGGATCAATGAACTCGGGGAAGACAGTACCTGCGTACAGATCATGAGTCCGACATATACGGGAATGAAACGGTTGAGATAGCCGTTGGAAAGAATCGCAACGGTATTAACCTCATCGAAGATTTCGGTAAGCCGGTCTGCTTTATTGCCCATCTTCAGCATGGCAATGCCGAACATAAGGCCGATTATAATTATATGTACGGAATTGAACTCAAGAATCGGAGAAAGTATATTATTCGGCACGAAATCTATGATGATATTCCAGAAATCATAGAAATCTATCGACATGCTGGAAGACATGCCGAAGGTCATTCCTGGTACAAGCCATGCAGTGTTCAGCAATGTAAGTATAAAAGCTACAAGCAAAAAAGAACGAATCATCTTCTTGCCTATAGTGCTGAAGGTGGAAATATCGCCCAAACGAACGATTCCTAACGTTATAGATCCGAAACACATCAGGGTTGCCATGACGCATAGCAGTCCCGTGAAGGCATTGGCAACCGGCATGAGAAACTTTCCGGAAATATCAATTGCATAACTGGGTGCAAAGGCATTTATCAAAAGACCGATTACTGCACCGCTCACGATTCCTATGAGTATTGAGAGAATCTGACTGATTTTCTGCTGTTTTGCAATCGTGAATGTTACGAGATTCGCACCGCCACGATATCGCCAGTCCATGTTCAGGGTTTCGGAATTGGCCATCAGCGAACCCATTACCGAGAGGTCGGACTCATCCTTCTGTGCAAACGGATCGAGGCTTTCCCCTCGGACGCGCAGGGAAACCCGGAATGTGCCGAAGTAACTGGAAATCCTCAGAGAAGCCAGGGCATTTTCCGAAAGGAAATCCCTGTACTTGAGCATTGTCTCTTCAAGGAATAGACGAAGACGAAGAGCATCCTTCGAATCGATTTTTACCTTTGACAGGATTTTTTCGGTTTCCTCGATAGCTTGGTTGATCGATTGAGTATCCAGAGAAAACTTTTCCCGCAATACCTTATCCATTCAGCTCTGCTCCTTGTCTATTTCTCGTTCCTGAGTTTGTCCATGAAACCTGCGGTAATGATACCGGCAGGAAGCGCTATAACTGCAATTCCGAACAGCGATGACAGCATTGTTATTATACGTCCTGCAGTTGATACAGGATATATATCTCCGTATCCTACTGTTGTCAGGCTGACAGTCGCCCAGTAAATGGCATCGAAGAAATTACCGAAGGTATCGGGCTCAACGTTGAAGACTACAAGAGCCGAGATGATTATATAGGAGACAGCCAGGACACAAACTGCAATCAGCGGGGATTTCTGTTCCTTCACCACATCGGAAATAAGGACGATGCTCTTGGAATACCTGAGCATCTTGGCGGCCCTGAGGACCCTGAATGCCCTCATCAGCCTGAGGACCTTGAACAACTTGAAGCTGGATGACAATGCGGTGAAAGACGGCAGAATGCACACAAGATCAAGCAATGCCATCAGTGTGAAAGGATACAATATGAATGATGCCCACCGTTTCTTCAGTTTGAAATCAGCAGTAATCAGCCTGAAAAAGTAATCGATGATGAAGATCACAACCGAAGCCCATTCCATCACATTGAAGAACGGATAGGTCTTCTTGAATGCCAACGGGAGAAGACTCATGGCAATCACTGCCATCATGAAATAGTCGTAGATGGAACTGGCCAGATCTTCTCCTGTGGATGCTTCGATTATCTCAAACAATCTTTTCCTGAACTTCATCTATAAACTCCAACTACTGAATCTGCTGATTATTTTACTGAATACTTCTTAAAATTGAAATCCTATTATAATATAATCCAATCACAGGAGACTCCGTTTCATGACCCGCCTGAAAAACAAAAAAGCATTGATCATCATTATCTGGCTGCTCTTCATGGCAGTTGCAAATGTCATATTCTTTTCAGTCGAGAACAGACTCAGCCTGTCCAAAGCCAAGGTAGAACTTAAGGAACAGGCCGACAGTATCCTCAAACAGATACCGAGCATCCTCGACAATGAGAAGTACTGCCTGGAAGAGTCGTCAAGGGTCATTACGGCGAAAACCAGGACAATGGCTTTCGAGTTGGAAAACTATGAGACTATCGAGGAGGCAACTCCATTCATAGAGAGTTATATCGGAGTTTCAGGTTTGTCCAAGGTCTCTATCTATGACAGGGATGGAAATCTCATTTACGGAGATCCTGAGCAATCAATCCTGTCGGCAGAAGAGAGACAATTGGTCGGAATAATCCTTGATTCCAGATTATACAGCGGAGCGGTATCCTTCGATCACTATTATCGCGACAGCAACTCATTGCTTGATTCATTCATGCAGTACAGCGATGTGTTTACTTCAAATGTGGAGAACACTTACTGGGGAGTAGGAAACAGATGGCTTGTGATGGTGGAGACGGCCAAGAATGATTATCAGGAAGACATCGAGTCCTATTTTGACTGGAGAAACATCTTCTCGAGAATGAAGGTCGGAAAGGGAGGTTCCATCATAGTTATTTCCGCTGCAACAGAGGCTGTTGATTCCACTGCCATCAGCGAACTTGCCGGACTTGAGGTCTCCGAACTCGGGATCAAGTCAAAGGACGGCAAAGGTATTTCCGACTATTCCGGCCTCAAGACCATGCTCGAGCAGAACGAAGATGTGATACAGCTGACAATTGCGGGAAAGAAATACTATACGATTCAGGTAGGAACCGGCAAAACCCTGATTCTTGCAATTCTTCCGGTGTCAGAAGTGCGGGCTGAGGTTACCAGCGCAACGGTCATCCTCGAGATGCTTCTGCTTCTCGTAACCGGTATCGGCACCCTCTATGCCCTATTCTATTCAAAATCTGATGTCATCGCTGAGGAATCTGCGGTTGAAACGGATGAGGACATCGTAAAGAGCAAGAGGAATCCCAACAGGCAATGGAACCGCCAGCTTGCAAACAAGATCAAGCTAATCGGAATGATTTCCATCATCGGAGTCCTTGGACTCGGAATATACCTGGAAGCCCTCTCCTCCTATTCCGATACCTTTGACTACAGCAGGACAAAGGTCAACAATGTAGTTGATCTTCTTGACAACAACGATGTAGCCATCGAAAAGCTGAAAAGCTGGTTCAACGAGGAATACCTCACCAGGGCCAAGATGGCGGAATGCGTCCTCTCCCATACCGACCAAGAGGTTGTCGATAAGGATTTCCTGAATAAGCTTGCGGATGTACTTGCAGTCAAGGACCTCTACATTTTCGATAAGGACGGCAAGGAAGTCCTTACCAATTCGGAATACGACAAGCGTACTATAGATGAGTCTTCCGACATGCGTGTCGTTCTTGAAGGAAGACCCTACTACGTTTCAGAACCGCAGTATGACAGCGTTTCCGGTGAGGTTCTCCAGATGGTCGGAATCCGGCTGAAGGATAAGAACGGCATAAGCGGAGGAATGCTTGTTCTTGTTGCCGATTCGAGGGAACTCAATGCAATAAGCGACAAACTCGGATACAAGACCATTTTCGAGCAGATAAGCCTTTCAAACGATTCCTTTGTCATGGTTATCAACGAGGACATGACGATCGAGTACATGGCAAACATCGTTGACGGAGAGTATATACATAGCTTCGATATGTTCAATTACACCGGAATGAGCGTTTCCTTGCTCGGTGTAGACGAAGATAAGCTCCGGGACAACTACAACGGCAATATGTTTGTTCTGAAGAACGAGTACTTTGCTTCCGTCAAGAGAGACGGCAATTCATTCTTCCTTGTCATGCGGCCTCAGATCGGAATCGGTGGAAGCAATATTCTTCCCATAATCTATGCCACAATCGTCACAGGTCTTTTCATGGCAGTGCTGGTCTGGATAGTAAGTGTGGACAAGGAAGGCGAAAACAAGAAAGCTCCGCGGAAAAGGAAGCATGCCGAAAGCTCTGTCGACACCGATGATGTAAGGGCGATGATGGGCAGCCTTCTCTACAAGAAAAAGCCGTATTTCGAGGAAAGGTGGCCCAACGAGTGCCGCAAATGGCGTGAGAAGACACCTTCCGAAAAGTTCCAGACCGCTTGCGGATTCCTGCTTGTGATCATGTTGATTGCAATCTTCCTTCATGCCGTAATCGCCGGTAGGAATTCAATCTGGTACTACTGCATCAACGGTGAATGGGATTCGGGTATAAATCTTTACTCCATCACTACATGCGTGATTGCTACCTTTGCCCTTATCATGGCCAAGATCATCATCCACAAGCTTTTGTTCTACATTGCCAGGGCTGCAAGCCAGAGAGGTGAAACGATCTGTGATCTGCTTGACAGCTTCACTGCATATGCCCTGTTCATCATAGGTATCGTCATCTTCCTTGCCAATTTCGGAATCAACCTGAGAACCATAACCCTTACGGGCGGAGCAATCGGAGTCATCTTCGGTATTGCGTGCAAGAATGTGTTCGATGATATTCTGTCGGGAATAATCATGACTCTTGAAGGAGTTGTCCATGACGGCGACCTTGTCGTCTATCAGGGCAGCTGGGGTGTTGTTCTCAGCATCGGTGTCAGGACTACAAGACTCAAGTGGTTCAATGACATTACCGTTGTCAGGAACAATGACTTCAAGAACTACATAACAAAGAAGCAGGAAGAAACAGCCAGGATCACGACTACCATAACCATTGACCTGAACGAGTCTCTTGAGCGTGTTGAATCAATTATTGCCAGGGAAATACCTGATATCTCCAGGAAGCTGAGTAAATCGATTGAAGGCAACATCGAAATCCAGTACAGAGGTGTTGAGAACATCAATCTGAACGGTGTAGACCTATCCTTCGCCGTACTTGTTCCTGGAATGTACTTCGGAGTCTTCCGCCAGTTCAACGTGGAGCTTAAGCTCATGTGCGAACGCAACGGTATCAACCTTGCGATGCAGCAGGTCGTAGTCAACAAACCGGTTGAGTACCCTTCCCTTGTTGTTGAACCAGAGAAGGCCGAGAACTGACTAAATATGTTATATTATAATCAGATATCACCTGATTCTGATTCATTTTCCTTCATCTGATACTTCTTGAGGTCAACCCTGCCTTCAGCTACCTCTATGCCTTCGGCTTCAAGCAGTCTTGCCTGAGCCCCGGCACCGCCGAAAGCGAATTCACCTGCAAGCTCGCCTTTTGAATTCACGACACGGAAACACGGGATATTGTCAGGATCCGGATTCCTATGCAGTGCATTGCCCACTGCCCTGGCCATCTTCCTGTCCCCTGCCATTTCTGCAACCTGGGCATATGTGGCAACATGTCCGTAAGGGATTCTCTTTACGGCTTCATAGATTCTCTTAGACGGATTGTCCGTTACCAGTCTGTAGCTGTCACGGATCATCAGTTTGATATCCTTATCAGGAATGGAGCCGTCCAGGATTATGGTATTCCAATGCTCCTTGTTCTGATGGTATCCGGCAGTCACGGAGGCATAGGCATCGCGCCAGAAGAAAGCCTTGTCGGGGTCAACTTTGACGTTCAGATTGATATAACCATTGCGCTCATAAGTCCAGAGGAAAGCCTTGTCGTTTCCGGAAAACCGCACCAGTTGCCAGTTGTTGTCATGAAAAGGCGCATCAAGATAGGTATCCGGAAACGATAAACCGTATTTCAGTGCTTGTTCTCGAGTTTTAATCATGCTTTGATTCTAGCACATCTTCGGTTTTACTGAAGGTCCTCAATGATTTTCATGACATCCTTGAGGGTGAAGTCAACCCAGATGATACCGATGTCGTTGGATACATGGCGGTTCTCGCATTCTGCAATGATAGCTTCACCGAGGTCCTTTGCAGGATTATCCATCGTACTCCAAAGGTTTTCGTCTGCCTCATAGCCGATCTGGAACATTACCGGACAAGGATTATACATCTCGGCCCAGTCGGCGAATTCACTGCAGATTCGGCTCAGGCTTCCTCGGAATCCCTGGCTGTCATTGACATAGATCAGTCCGGTTGTAGGCTCAGGGAGATAATCCTCGTCCCAGTGCTTCACGAAAATCGTATAGTCCTTGTTAATTGCCTGAACTGCCTTGAGGACTTTCTTGGCTTCCGAGGTTTCAAGTACATCACCCAAGTTTCTAAGCCTCTTACCGCTTTTGCCCTCAATTTCCCTGGTTCTCCACTTATACCACTCAACATCAATTCCCAGACCCTTTACGCTCGGATGATGCTTGTAGTGATTAAGAACTTCCTTGGCAAGCTCCACGAGATCTGCTTCTGCCGGCTCAACCTGAAGCCAAACCGAGTAACCGGCATTGTCCATTGCAGTGAGATAATCCTCGTACATGTCGACATCAGATCCGATTACATGCTCGATTTCCTTCGAAAGCGGGAAATCAACCATGCAGTATCCGCCGTTCTGGTTGTTCAGTGTCTCCTCACTTACTCCGCCGATTGTACCGACTATGAGGATATATGCACCGGTACTTCCGGGATAGCAGCTTTCCATCTTTGCTCCGAAATCAATCATCGTATCCACATCAGGATAGCGTCCGAAGCTATCAATCATTCCATAGGTCGATGCCCTTACGCCCGCCCATTTTGCACTTCCGATGCAGGCAAGATCCTCTGTCTTCTCAAGACCGCAGCTGCTGCATGCATACTTGCGGAATCCGGTTTCGGTCTTGGTAGGCTCCTTCATTTCAACGAGCTCGAAGTTGTGGGTTTTTACAAGCTGGAAATCATTGATGCTGAGATTTGAATTCTCATTGACAGTCTTGTTGATAGAAAGCTTTCCGGAAAAACAACCGCCCTTGGCATCGATTTCCTTGTACTGCCCTACTTTTGTCTTGATACTGTAGTTTCCGTTGGAATCGGTAGTACCGGAATACTTTCTGATATTGGTTCCGATGACTGTTACGGTGGCACCGGCAAGAGGATTGCCGACATCATCCAGAACCTTTCCCTTTACGAAACCATACTTGAAAGTAAGATTAATTGTTCCGATCTGCGTAGCTGAACCTGCCGAAACGGTTACATCTGCTTTTGAAACCGAGTTATAAGATTCCTTGGATATGGTTACCTGATATGTCCCTGCAGGCAAATCGGTGATTTCGAAGTTTCCGTGGGAATCTGGAAGAGCTTTATATGAAGTCTCACCGTCAGATGTTGCTATGATTGAAAGACCAGCAAGCGAGGCGCCGTCCTCAAGGGTCACGGTTCCCGATATCTTTCCGGGACTTGTGGAAGCTCCCGGAAAGGCATCACATGATATCAATACTGATGAAATAAGAATTACTACGATTAATGAGATAATGGAATAAATGAGCGATTTCTGTCTGTTCATACTGCAATCCCCCTATCTTATAATCGGATAATAACATACTATTTTTCAGTTGGCTAGTTTTAACGTTAAAATTGTTACGATTAATTTGCTATTGTATTTTTCAGCAGTAATTACAGGTAATCAGCTATTACAAGCATTACTCCGGCATAAAGCTTCAAAGCACCCGTATCATGAGTGAGATCCCTTGTATAGCAGACCGAGATATCCATTCCGATTCCAGGCTGAGGATAGTAGCAGAAATCAGAACCGATGCTCAGAACAGTAGTCACATCACCGGGGAGCTTCAGAGGATCGTACTTGGCCTTGTATTCATCGTCATAGGGACTGTCGATATAGTAGCTTCCTCTCTGAAGGAGAGATGCATTGAAATCAATCTTGTATTCCGTTGACTCATAGCTTAGAGACAACAGATGCAAAACCGATCCGGGACCATACTTGAAGCCGAGAAAGAATGCATCATCGTCATAGAACTTCTTGGGTCCGGCGTTGGAATTGATCTGGAAATCAGATGTATACTTGCCTGCACTGACAGCACGGTTATACATGTAGGTACTGCAGTAGTAGAATTCATAGGAAACATTCAGACCTCCGGGGACATGGAGAGTGTCGTCCTTGATGGCATATCGGTTGTTGCTGAATTCTTTTCCCCAGAAGGGGTTGCCGGATATTACATTGCACTCAACACCTGCAGAGGCCCCTATGGCCGTCGGATTTGTGCTGGGCTCCTCTGCAAGCCTGAAATCATCCATTGCCAGACTTCCGAAGAGTCGTACAGGACCGAATTTGGCTTCCACTGACATATCTACCATGACGTTGGAACAGTCATCCTGGTAGTTGTTGTGCCAAAGTGCAATCGGCGTCCAGTCCAAGAAAGACGGAACCTTGCCGTAGATGTTGTTCATCTCGGTAAACGATACCCTGAATCGGCTGCCATGGAAGGAAAAGCGATGGGCAAACGTTGTCTGGGGAGCTCCTTCGGCTTCGACTCCACTATCGAAATAGTGTTTGAATGCAAGGGCGACAAGGTCGTAGCTGAACTTCCAATTAGTTGATATGTCAGTATTTATTTTGAAATAGATATTGTCGAGATAAGGCTGGGAATCAGAAAGAGCCATGCCGTAATTACCAGGACCCCATTTGATCTGACGTCGTCCGACTGAGAGATAGATAAGCTGCTCTTCTGAGGTGTAATCTATATACCCGACTCTCGGAAAAGATAGATCCAAATTGGCATTATTTAGAAACGGAATATTAGTGTAAAGCTTATTTCGGTCGCGAATCTGGACGAAGATATCCTGCAGGACATCTACAAGAACAACCATATCGATTTTGTCGGTATCAAGCTCAAATCCCAGATTCAGAAACGCAGGTTTTTCGAAAGCATCATACCAGTAGTCCTGCTTTGTTTCCCACCATTGAGTGTCCTGGATTCCGGACGGGGATTTCCAATCCAAGCCTTCGATTCCTGCCGTAGTATTGTCAAAAGTAAAGTACGAAGTGAAATCCAGAACAGGTGTCAGCTTTGCGAACAGTGAAAGAGACAGTATCAACAAAACTGCAGTCAGAACAAGAGTTTTCTTCATAAGCTTCATCTTCCCAGGAAGTCTTCAATTTCAGCTCTGTGGCGGCCGTAGAATACGATATGATGGTTGCCGCAGGGAGCTTTGAGAAGATCTCCTGCATCGTAAGGATCATCAAGTCTGACTTCTATCTGTGTTCTGCAGAGAGTGCTTTCATGTAGGTTTCCGATGATCTGTCCCTCTGCAATCCAGTAGGTCTTCAGGTCCTTTGCAAGCCTCAGGATTGTAATAGGCTGCTCTCTAAGTTCACCCTTCACTGCTACTCCGATTCCCGATTCGAAGTGAGTATCGTAGGTATAGGATTCGGCCATGTCATAAGGCATGGTGCAATGTGCCAGAACAACTAAGTTTTCATTTACATCAATTCTTGAAGGATTGGCTTGGAATGAAGACTGACCTGTCACCTTTCTTACGATTGCCATACTCAGCATGCTCATTACATCACCTTCGCATGTTCCGATGAAGCCTTCAGTATTCAGTTGTGCAAGAGAAAGGCAACCTGTTGTATGGATGGAGTCCAGAAGATCGAAACATCTTACGGTAAGTCCGTCGAGTTTGTTCATTTCCCTCAGCCTGAGCATTGCCCTTACAAGGCGTCTGGAAGAACCGAAGTCAAGATTATCCGTGATTTCCTCTTCATAATCGGCAGATTCGTAATTGCCAAGCAGCTCTTCCATGGGAATCTGAACAAGATCGGTTCCGAATACCTGTTTTACCTTATCCGTTTCAGGAACAGAGGCAATCAGCCAATCAGATGGCTTTCCGACTACCCCATATCTTCCGCCTAGGTTCACATTTCCCTTGATATGAAGGTTTCTTGCCTCTGCGGCTGCGGATTGTTCATTCGCGCCTTTCAGAAGTTTCCTGATCCTATCGGCTATGTACTTAGGACTTCCGTGCAGTATCTCCCCTTCATAACCTTCACAGTTGAGGTATGTAAGAATCTCAATTGAGGCTGCAAGGCTGTTGTCGGTCCCACTTGTAAGAAGGTAATAAGGAGCCTTCATCTCGGGGAAATGCTTGAGAAATATACCTTCACTGCCTCCGGAGGATATGAAGACAAGCTTCAGGTCAGCATCATAGTCATCTATGGGCGAGACTTCTATCTGCTCTCCGAGCTCCGCTTCGATTGAAGCAAGAAATGATGCATGTCGCTGGGCGAGCAGGTCCTGTCTATGAAGATCTGAATGGAAACTCGATACTTTAATCATGATAATTCCTTGTATTTACGGTAATTCGTTGCCGGCAGCAGTATAAAGGGAATACCACTCTTCTCTTGAAAGAGTTATATCGGCAGCCTTTGCAGCCGATTTGATGTGTTCGGGATTCATGGTACCTGCAATGACCTGCATCCTTGCCGGATATCTGAGTAGCCAGGCGTACGCAATTGTATCGGCCTGTACATTGTACTTGTCTGCCAGTCTGTTGAGTTCAGCGTTGAGCTTCTCATATTCCGGATCTCCAAGGAAGCATCCGTCGAAGAAGCCCTTCTGAAGCGGTGACCACGTCTGGACAATAATGCCTTTCAGGCGGCAGTACTCAAGTGTTCCGGATGACCTTGTCACTGCCCCGTTGAACATTGTGTTGACGTTGATGCCCTCGTCAATCATCGGACTGTGGGCAATGCTCATCTGAAGCTGGTCTGCAACAATCGGAAAGGAAACACCGCTCTGAAGAAGCTCAAGCTGGAAGCGGTTCATGTTTGAAACACCGAACGATTGAACCTTCCCTTCTTCATGAAGTCTGGAGAATGCCTGCTGAACCTCATCAAGGTCCATAAGTGCATCCGGCCTGTGAAGAAGCAGGCAGTCAAGATGGTCCGTCCCGAGGCGGGAAAGTATTCCGTCAACCGATCGCAGGATATAATCGCGGGAGAAATCGTACAGTCCGTCACGGATAGCGCATTTGGACTGGATGAAGATATTGTCCCTGAGATCCGGGTCTTTCTTCAGAACCGTGGCAAAAAGCTTCTCGCACTCCCCGTCACCGTAGATATCTGCATGGTCGAAGAAATTGATTCCGGCATCGATTGAAGTCTTGACGACCCTGTCTACCTGCGTGGGATTCAGCTCGTCCATTCGCATGCATCCCAATCCGATCACCGATACTTTGCGCTTGGTGCATCCGAAATCGAAGTATTTCATCAGCTTTCCTCCAGTTTCTTCCACTGTTCGCTTACATCCGTGCTGGTTCCGAGATGGGAATGCCTGTAGACGGAATAGCTTCCAGGTTTTCCGGTATCGGAGGTACCGATCAGGAAATCCCTTACATGGATTCTGCTTGGAAGCGGAATGGTTCTGATCATCTCGAATGCAGGACCCAGCTTGGAATCCTCATCGAAAAACAATGTGGCATGATATATGAATGAAAGATCAAATTCATGCGGCTTGACACCGAAAGATGACATCATCAGTTCATCCAGATGGGAGTGTATCTCTTTAAGTTTGTCGGTTTCCTTCATTCGCACCCAAACTACGCCCGGGGCATGCTCATAGCAATCAGTCTCAACGTTGAATGGACCGAGAGAAGAGAAATACTTGCATAGAACGGAAACGCATTCATCCAAACGGCTGTCGTCGATTTCAAATGAAATCTTGAGCGAAATATGAAGCGGCAGAATCGTCAACGGACACTTGACACCGAGTTCTTCCCCAATTCCGATTGCCCTATCTCTGAGCTCCTCCAATTCATCCTCGATGTAAAGTGCTGTCCAGACGTTCATCCTTTCCCCTTGTTAAGAGCTCTTACGGCCTTGAACTGTCCAAGTGATACATGGCAGTAGCCGCCCGGATTCTTTATCAGGTAATCCTGATGATAATCCTCTGCATTATAGAATACACTCAAAGGCTTGAGTTCGGTGAAGAATTTGTCATATTTGAGCTTTTCTTCTGAAAAAGCCCTATTCAAATCATCAAACAGAGTCATGGGGAAATCAGAAGGATAATAGATCCCGGTACGGTACTGATCACCTATGTCATGTGCCTGCCCGTCATCCTGTGTCGGATCGATGATGAGAAAGAAAGCCTTAAGGAGAGTTTCTACGGAAACGATATCAGGATTGAAGCAAACCTCGACGGTTTCACGATAGCCTGTATCTCCTTGTTTGACCTGAGAATAAGTAGGATTATCAATATGGCCGTTGGCGTAGCCCACAGTTGTGGAGACTACGCCGTCGAGCTGTCTGAATGCATGCTCGGTGCCCCAGAAACATCCGCCTGCAAAGTAGAGTCTGGCTTCTGTCATTTCCTGGTTATATATCCGAGGTCACACAGCATCTCTGCTGCTTCAACTCCGCCGCCTGCAGCTCCGCGCAAGGTATTGTGGGAAAGACCGACGAACTTCCAGTCGTAGATCGAGTCCTCGCGAAGACGTCCGATTGAGATGCCCATTCCGTTCTCGTAATTGACATCAAGAGAAACCTGAGGCCTGTTATCGTCCTCGAGATACTGGATGAACTGCTTGGGTGCTGAAGGCAGATTGTGCTCCTGCGGCAATCCCTTATAGGATCGGAGTTTCTCGATGAGGACTTCCTTTGTTACTTTCTTTCGGAACTTGACGAATACCGTTGCAGTATGACCGTTGAGGACAGGCACTCTGATGCACTGGCTGGTGATCCTGATGCTGTCGTCCGGCACTATCTGATTACCTTCGATATGACCGAAAACCCTAAGAGGCTCCTTTTCGGACTTCTCCTCCTCTCCTCCGATGTACGGAATGATGTTTCCGATCATTTCCGGCCAGGATTCGAAGTTCTTTCCGGCTCCGGAGATTGCCTGATAAGTTGATACGACAGCCTCAAATGGCTCGAACTCGCGCCAGGCAGCAAAAGCAGGAGTATAGGACTGGATGGAACAATTGGGCTTTACGGCAATGAAACCGCGCTTTGTTCCGAGTCTCTTCTTCTGTGCTTCAATGATCCTGTAGTGATCGACATTGATTTCGGGAATGACCATCGGAACATCCGGTGTCCATCTGTGTGCCGAATTGTTGGATACTACAGGGACTTCTGCACGCGCATATTCCTCTTCGATGGCCTTAATCTCTTCCTTCTTCATGTCGACGGCAGAGAAAACGAAATCGACCTTATCAGCGATTTCCTTGACACAGGAAACATCCATGACAATGATGTTCTTCACGTTTTCGGGCATCGGGACATCTATTCTCCACTTGCCTTCTACCGCTTCTTCATATGTCTTTCCGGCTGACCTTGGACTTGCTGCCAGAACAACAATCTCAAACCATGGGTGATTGGCAAGAAGCGTTACGAAACGCTGCCCGACCATACCTGTTGCTCCAAGTACTCCGACTTTATATTTTTCCATCTTTCAGCCTCCTGTAACAAGTTATCTGCATCAATCTGTTACTATATACAAAAACATTGTAGCAATTATGCAGTCTTTGGTAAACCTGTCAGTAGAGCTCGATGGTTCCCGTAAGGTTGCCTGACACGACAATACGGGCATTCTTGACTTCATAGATCTCATTTTCAGCCCATGCATGACCATACTTGAGATTCACGTTGGCAGTACCCTCTTTAAGGCACTTGAATTCAAAGGTCTCCTTCCCGCCGACTCCTGAAAGGGCGACATCTCCAGGACCGTCGACCTTGTTCTGGACATATGTTGAACCGACGTATTCGGCTACGCCGCTGTCATCCATCTTGATCATCCAGGTGCAACCTGTTGTAGGATTGGAATCAAGGGTAAGGAATACACGGTCCGTGGCAACGTTCTTGGGTGAACTTTCCTTTCCGCAGGAAACCAAGGCAAACATCAGCATTAATGCAGGCACGACAATTAAAAGCTTCTTCATATGAAACCCCTGTTCAATTGTTGATTATCAGATTTCCGCTGGTGGTTGTGATATCCATATCGCATCCGCCGGCACCGTAGACTATCTTCTTGTTCTTGACCATATAACTGTCGGCTTTAAGCTCTCCGCTGGTATGGTCAAATTCGATTGAAGCACCATTTGATGGCAACCTGGAAATATTGATGTTTCCACTTGTACATGCAATCTTGAAGCTTTCGCAGTAATCAAAGCCCAAAACAGTGTTTCCGCTTGTTGCTCCGCCCTTTAGCTCCGTAGCATGAATCCTATCCATGGTAGTATTACCGGATGTAGAACCGAATTTTATTGACTTTGACCGGATCAAAGAGACGTTCGTGTTTCCGGAAGTGGAACCGAATTCGGCACTGTCTGCATATAAGGCATCGATTGAAATCGAGCCGGATGTGGCTCCAAACTCGAATTTCCCTGCTCTGGCCGACTTCACATGATAATCGCCGCTAGTGGCACCGAAGTAAGCATTCTTTACCTCAAGATCCGTTGCAAAGGAAACATCTCCGCTCGTAACTCCGATTTCCAGATCGATACCGTATGGAATCTCGACAGAAATCTTCTTGGAATTGTTCGGAAAAGATCCGTTGTAACCGCTTTTGCAGAATTGGATCCTTAGCGTATGTCCGTCAAGGTACCAGTGCATCTTCTGGTCATCCGAGAGACCCTTTTCGTTTTCCTCGACTATGAGGGAGTTGTTCCTGCTTTGGACAACCGTGACATCTCCCGAAACATAATCGATGCAGACCTTATTCACATCGCCTGCTCTATAGGAAAAGCTTCCAATGCTGTATTTGTTTGCATCGGGATACGTGTGTCCGCTTATCTTGACGATACCTATCCTGTTGCAGCTGCAAAGGAGAAGAGCAATCAAGACAAAAAATAAAAAAAGGGTTTTCTTCATTGTAAACCTCTGAAATACAAATACTGATCAGCTACCGTAGTGCTGTTTCAAAACATCCTCATACATCTGAATGAGTTTGTCAATCGACTTGTGGATGTCATACTCCTTCCCCATTCCCAGGTACTTTCTGGCTTCAGTTCTGCGTTCCTGATCATGCTCGAGCCACCAGTCTATTCTGCTTGCAAGTTCCCTTTCATTGCGGGCTCTGTACCTGCTTCTGTCGGAAAGGGCAAACTGGGAAGTTGCAGTATACTTGCCAGTGGCGATTATCGGAACAAGACCCAGCTCTATTGCTTCCATGCATGAAAGCCCCTCGACCTCGATGGTTGCACAGTGGATGTAGAGATCTGACTTGCGATAAATGGCTTCCAGTTCATCGAGATCATGGAATCCGAATTCAACCGGATAACTGATGATTCCTTTTCTATAAAGGGCATCGGCTTTCTTTTTCAATGTTTTTTCTATCGGCCCTCGACCTGCGATTATAAGCCTGATTCTTTTTGCAAACTTGGAATACCTCATTGCCTTAAGTAGAGTAACCTGATCCTTTTCAACTGAGTATCTTCCGGTTGAGACTATGGTAAAGGTTCCCTCGGGATCATCCGAAGCACAGATCGGAGAATTCGAATCAAGACCCTCATGAGGGATCATTCCGTTTGAAATCACACGAATCTCGGGCTTAAAATGCCACCTGAGCATGTTTTCCTTGGCATTTTCCGTAGGAACCTGCAGCATATCGCACTTGTTATAGACGCCGTTGCGCCACAGTATCATGCAAGCCGCATTGATAAGCTTGTCCCAAGTCAGATGTATTGAATGGAACAGATTCTGGGTGTGCAGATGGTATGTTGCCGTCATAGGTTTTCCGACTTTTTTTACATAGCTGGCAAGGTTTCGCTCAAGCTGAAACGGCTCTTCCATGTGGATTATATCGGCCCAATCTACTGCCTCTCTGAAGACTTCATAATCACTGGCAAAGAAAGAATACCCTTGCCTGTGGATCAGCCCGTCGAAGATGGGGAATTTCCATGGCTTGAGTTTGTATTCAGGAACAGTATCTACAGTGGGTTCAACGCCTGAAAGAACTCTGACATCAATGCCGGCTTCTTTCAGATAGGCAATAGTCCTCTGTGCAGCGGCAGACAGACCGTTCCCCTTAACATAGCAGTTGTTCACCACATAGAGAATCTTCATGTTTTCTTTATAGTTTAATTATCTGCCCTTTTCAAGGCAGTTGCGGCAAACACCATAGATGATTGAGTTCTTGCACTGAATCTGAAAACCATGCTCAATATTGACATGTTCCGCAATCTCATCCATGAAGGAGCAATCGAGGTGAATGATAGCCCCGCATTTCGTACACTGAAGGTGAAGATGTTCCTCGCAGTGATGCTCATGATCCACATACTGGTAGACAGCTCGGGTTCCATTCTCGGCAACATATTTCATCACCTGGCCGCATTCAGTAAGTTTATCAAGATAACGGTATATAGTCGTAATATTTACTTCATTTCCGCCTTCATTGAGAACCTTGAAGATATCATTTGCATTGACAGTCCTGTCCCTGTTTTCCTTCAGTATCCCGAGTATCCTGCTTCTTGCAGCAGTATTGTAACCATTAGCCGACATCCAACCTCCTCAGAAAACCATTCCGACAAGACTGATCATTACTCCCCAGAACAGCCCGATACCGTAAAGCAAAGCCAGTATAGCTGAACTGGTCCTGATATTCCTGTTTGTTCGGAATAATACGAGTGTACCTACTCCCGCATTAACCAGTAGTCCGGCAAAAAGTGGACCTGCACCGATGATACCGTCGATATACAGTTGCGTGATGATTACGGAAGATGCACAGTTAGGTATTAGACCTACAAGAGCAGCAATCATCTCTCCTACAACCGGCAGGGAATTGAGAAGACCGGCAAGCCTATCTTCTCCTACAAGTCCTATAATCACGTTCAGAACAAATGAAAATACAAAAACATACAGGAATATCTCAGCTGTATGCCTGAGAGCGGAATGGAATATATTGCAATGACAATGGAAGCTACCGAATGCATCTTCTGCTTCATTTCTGGCTTCAACATCGACAACAGCTTTCTTTCTAAACACAAGGTCTACAAGATAGCCGCTTACAAGTGCTATCAGTATCTTCAGACCGACTATCTTGAGTATACGAATCACAGGAACGGCTTCCGAAATCAGAATCGGGAGCATTTCATCAGATGAAGAGAGAAAAACTGCAACAAGAGTTCCGAGAGTAATGACTTTTCCTGAGTAAAGGCTGGCACTGGCCGCTGCAAGCCCGCATTGAGGAACAGCTCCGATGAATGCTCCTGCAAGAGGCCCTACTCCTTTTGTTTTTCCGATCAGCTTAGGAAATCTGTTGCCAGCCTTATGTTCCAGAAACTCTATCAGCAGATAGATCAGATAGAGAAAGGGAATCATCTTCAGGCTGTCAATCAGTGCATCCAGAAACCAGTCAAGCATCAGAACCTCAAAAAATGCAAACGACTTGCAATTGCAAATCGTTTGCAAATTTATCTGATATGGAGTTGATTGTCAATCAGTTCGAAGAATTAAAACCGCCGATTACTTTGTAAAGAAGATAATAGAGCGTTTTTGCCTCCTGTTCGTCAAGCTTGACATTGCACCCGACTTTTGCCGGAACATCCTTGAGTTTTTCCCTGAGCTCCCATCCTGCTTCAGTAGGGCTGACCAGGACGCATCGTTCATCATCGGCTTTTCTCTCTCGACATACATAGCCGTGAGTCTCAAGCTTTTTCAGAACAGGTGTAAGTGTTCCGGAGTCCAGAAGCAATCTTTTTCCAAGCTCCGATACGGTAACACTGCCCTTTTCCCATATCACTATCATGGCAATATAGTGGGTATAGGTCAGATTATAGGGCTCCAGAAGCGGTGCGTAGCGGCGCACCAGCTCCTTGGAACACGCATAAAGCGGAAAACAGATCTGATTCTCCAGCTTGAGCTGGGGAAAATCATTATTCATGTTCTTCAACCTTCCTTGACGAGTTTTTCGACAAAAGCTCTTACATTCTTCATGTCAGCGGTCGGCTCGAAACGTGCGACAACATTGCCGTTCCTGTCGACGATGAACTTCGTGAAGTTCCATTTGATCTCACTGTTGTTCTTGTAGTCCTTATCGATTGTCTTGAGAAGCATGCTCATGGCAAGGGCCTTAGGTCCCTTTCCGAATCCCTCAAATCCTTTCTGGCTCTTGAGATACTTGAAGAGTTCTATAGCATTCTCACCGTTTACGTCACTCTTCTTCATCTGCGGGAACTGAGTATGATACTTCAGAGTGCAGAAATCATGGATTTCTTCATCGGTACCGGGAGTCTGTCCAGCGAACTGGTTGCAGGGAACATCGATTACCTCGAATCCGAGCTCATGGAAATCCTCGTACATCTTCTCGATAGGCTCATAGTGCGGTGTGAATCCGCAACCGGTAGCCGTATTTACAACCATGATGACTTTTCCCTGATAATCGCTGAGGCTTACCTCACTTCCGTCTCTTGCTGTTACTTTAAGATCATAGATGCTCATTGTACTCCCCTTTCCAGTTTTAACCGGTGTATGTTTTAGATTTCTTACAATTAGATTGTACGCAATTTAATTTCATAAGTCAAGCTGATTCCGATATTTTTGTTTTTTCTTTTCAAACACGATTATTTGATGCATGATTCAAGCATGGAAAACAGCGGTGGGAAACTAAAGATAACAATCACTATGATTATCTTCGGGACTATAGGAGTTGTCCGCAGATATATACCATATTCATCCGCTATGATTTCCTTCTTCCGCGGCTTTCTAGCTGCACTGATTCTACTTATTCTGAGACTTATAAGTAAAAAGGAATCCGATAAGGAAGATCTCAGAAGAAATCTATTCCCGTTGATTGCTTCTGGCGCCATGATCGGCGTCAACTGGATTCTTCTGTTCGAAGCATATAGATTCACAACAATTGCAGTTGCAACAATAAGTTACTATATGGCTCCAGTATTCACAATCATTGCCTCTACATTCATTCTCAAGGAAAGAATGACAATAAGGAAAGCAATCTGTGTTGCCGTAGCGCTTCTAGGCATGGTTTTCGTTTCAGGCGTAATCGAAACCGGAATCACTGGAATCCGCGGTGTTCTCCTGGGTCTTGGTGCAGCCATACTGTATAGCGGGGATGTCATAATCAACAAGAAAATCAAAGGCGTAGACGGAACAGACCGCACAGTCATACAGATGGCAGCCGCTGCGCTGACCGTACTGCCCTATTGGCTCTTGACCGATGATTTCTCTGCTCTGGTCCTCGGAGGCCGGGACATAGCCCTGCTTCTTGTTGCATGCATAGTCTGCACCGCACTTCCATACAGCCTCTATTTCAGTGCGATTCAGGTAGTAAAAGCACAGACTGCAGCCCTTCTGAGCTACATAGACCCGATCGTTGCCGTGCTTCTCTCAGCCTTGTTCCTCAAGGAAAAAATGAGCACGCTGACATTGATAGGAATCATCTTGGTTATAGGATCTGCTCTAATAAGCGAAACATCAAAGGAAAACGGGAATGAATAGAATCAGAAACATCCTGGCATTGACTTTTACCGTACTGCTTCTTTCCGTATCATGCGCGGTAACATCGAAATCAAGCTATGTGCCGCCCAAGAAAAACGTAACTGTTTCACTCGGGCAATCCACGCTTATAATGCGTCCCGGTGAATCAAGAACATTCAACCCCACGTTCAAGAACGCAGAAACTCCTCCCGAATTGATTTGGACATCAAGTGATGAAAGCGTCATCAGCATCAGTCAGGACGGAACCGTCATCGCCCACAACGATACCTCCGGAAGCCTGTCGGCGCAGATCACCGCTGCAATTGCAGATAATCCGAACATGAGGTCAGTCTGCACCATTACCGTCCTCTCACCATCGCAGGTCCACTTCCTCACCGCCGGTCCCGGAGAAGATGCCTCAACCCAGGCAGTCATTTCCTGGCACTCTGTTCGCCCGACTTCTACGCTTGTCTATGCCGATACCGCCGATCCTGAAGATATCAAGATGCTTCCCCTGGAAGGAGAACCCACTTCATCAGAATGGGCAGACCTATCTTTCATATACCGATACAAGACTGTTCTTTCAGACTTAACTCCTGATTCAACATATAGTTATTATATACTTGACGAAGACGGTAATACTTCCGAGAAGTCCTTCTTCAAGACTGCAGGAACTGACGGCACTTTCAGCTTCGCATGGCTCAGCGATGTCCATGCAAGTACGGCAGACAGCATGAAAAACACCATTACTCTGCTTGATTATATGAAGGCCAGAAGCGATATATCTTTCTGTCTTTACACTGGAGACTATGTCAATCAGGGCCAGAGATACAGATATTGGGAAAGCTGGACGGACAGCGGACTGCTTTCTGAAATGAGCTATTCCTTCCTTATCGGAAACCACGAATACTATCCCAACAATACACCAGAGTCCGCGACTCCCTCCTATTACCTGGATTTCGCTGCCATACCCGACAACCACGGCAACAGTGCACCTGCAGACTACTGGTTCCTCTATGACAATGTCCTTTTCATCTGCCTTGACAGCATGGCGGCAGACTTCGCCGAAGGAAACAGAATCAGAGACCGGCAGCTTGGCCTGATCAAAACGGCAATCTCTGAAGCCTGGGGTGATTTTACATACATTATCGTCGCGCAGCACTATGCATTCCTTGACGGAGATGCTGACGGTACCGGAAAGTATTCCTACTGGTATCAGGCATTCGATAATGTGGGCATAGACCTCGCCCTCTCATCCGATACACATGCCTATTCCAGATCCAAAACCTTGTTCAACGATCATGAAGACATATTCGGAACCGTGTATGTCACAAGCCCCAAGACCGACGGCAATGAGCTTTCCGAAATTGTCAGCGATGATGAACAGCTGGGCATCAGAAGCGCTTTCAACAGCGCAGCAACAGTAACAGGCGGATGCTATATCGATGTTACGCCCGAAAAGATGACTTTGCATCTCATCAGCAAAGACGGAATTGAATACGATAGCGTTGTAATTCCTGCCCGGAGATAAAAATACCTCCGGCCGGAACCGGAGGTAAATTATTCGACGACAACTGATCAGATTGCAGGAACGAATCCATCGAGAGGAATACCTGCCTTGATGGCTTCGTCGATAGCGGGCTGGACATCCTCGTCATCATCGAACTGAACCTTGATGTCGTTTGCATCCGGCTTGAATGAAAGCTCGTTGGGAAGTCTTCCGTCGGAATCAGCCTTGAGGAGCTCGATGTCGGAGATGATCATCTCTGTTCCGTCCTCGAAGACAAGCTTTACTTCATATGTATCTGCAATAGGTCTTGTTACGAATCCCTTCGGATAAACCTTGACCTTACCTGCTGCCCACTTTCCGTCCATGCCGAAACCGTCGACGATGTTGGGATAAAGCTCAGCGGATCCTGCCGGATAGAGATACAGGCCGACAACTGTCTTCTCGGTCTTGTTCTTGAACTCAAGTCCGAAATCCATGTACTCGACTGCGGGCTCCTGAGCCTTGGTCTGGCAGCTTGTAAGTACTGCACATGCAGCAACTACCATAACGATGAGCAAAATCAATGCACTCTTCTTCATTTCTCTCTCCTTTTGTCTGCAGGACTGGCCTGCATGTATTCATTGTATCATATGTTCCGTCAACGACGAGAACCATATTTCTCCAATCTCGCTTCCTTTGAAGCTCTCCGCCTGCGGAAGATGATCTGGGATGAAACCGTCCCGATAAGGGAACAGATGATCATCGGTGCTCCGGCAATAGCCAGAAACAGCATGTACTCTGTCTTCCAGTCGGATCTGTCGACTATGAATATCATCGTCACGACGACAATCAGGGTGATGATGCTCATCCAGGTGAATGCTGCCGGAACGATATTCATCTTCTCGCGGAAGGCGAATGAAAGCGCCACGCACGGTATGCATGCGGCTATTGCCGGAATGCTGTACTCAATGATATTCCTGACTGCGACACTGCTGTTTCTGAATGCCATCTCCAACGGTTCCAGAAGCAGCAGGTAGGAAACAAGCACTACCGCGATGAACAGCAGGGACAGTGAGAACGAATAGACCAGTGTCGGGCTCTTCGGTTTTCCCTCTTCCGTAAGGAAAACAGCCTTGCAGATGCGGTCAATCTTCTCGGATAGTCTGCTTTTCTCCTTCCCTGCCATCAATCTATCCCCGTTTACTTGGCCTTGCTTCTCCAATACTTGAAGTATGCAGTGACGTTCGGATACATGGCGTAGATCTTGTCGAAATCAGGCTCGGTGAGAATGACTTCCTCAACTGTCTTGCCGTTCTTGAAGTATTCGACATCATCACGGATCGACCATGAACCCCTCTTGTCAAATGCAGTGTAGCATCCGCTCTGACCGTCATCTCCGCCCATGCAGTACATGATGTAGAGTCTGGATCCGGCAGGATTGTCCGAACCGTTGACAAGATAGGAATAGGAACAGGACTGGAATGCAGTATAGGGCTCCAGGCCGATTACCCAAGCAACGTTCATGCCCATATCGGCATTGTCGAGCTTGCTGGCTGATGCAAGTCCGAGAGTCGGTCCGTTGATGCTCTGGTCAACAGCATCGACAACTCCGTCACCGTCGTTGAGCTCAGTCATCTTCATCTGGCTGAAGCGGTAGAAAAGCTCTACACCGGCATTGTCTTTGGGGAACTCCATTACGCCGGGCATGTTGTTCAGCTTGTCGTTGTAGGTGTACTCGAGCTTCTTTCCGTACTGCTTCTCATACTGCTGCTCCAGCTTGTCGGCATCGATGATAAGCTGGCAGAACAGGCTTGCATAGGACGGACCGTTGATGTCCTTGGTATAGATTGTCCAGAACTGATGGTTGACTCCGGAAGCATCATAGTAGGATCCGGTTGAAGTATCATAACCCTCAACGATGTCCCACCAGCTCTTGAGAGGCACTCCGTCGGGATACATCTTAGTGTTGTAATACCACGGATTGAATGTGGAATAAAGCGGAAGACCGAACTCCAGAAGATCCTCGCTGATATGCTTTGTCACAGATTCGGGTCTGTAGATTGAGATATAGTCGTATAGAACCAGCTCATGGTAGATTTCACCGCTGTTGTCCTTGACCTGCATGACATCGGCATTGATGTTGCCTGTCTCGCTCTCCATCTCGATCTTGGAAGCAACCGTATCGTTGTCACATGAGATGTACTCGATCTTGTCCTTGAGATCAGGATAGTCGCTCTTGAATCTCCTGATGGCTGAAGATGCATCCGTGGTGGTTGCATAAACCTTGATTACACCGCTCTCCTGCTTTGCAAGCTCATAGAGTTCAGCCATGGAAAGGGAATCATAGTCGATGTCGGAAGCAACAGCCTTGCCGCCCTTCTCGTCCTCTCCGCCGGCAAACACTGCGAAAGTGAATACCAGCATCATCAACAAAATGGAAACCAACAGTTTTCTTTTCATTCACTATCCTCCCGGGATCAGTCGTCAATGCCTGCGTGATGCTTGACCTTGGCGAACTTGATGAGTCTTCCTGTTTCTTTATTATATACGTTCATTCTCGATGGATGAAGTACAACATAGACCTTCTGGTTCATATCATACTCGACAAGGCCAATCTGCTTGGCCAGGAAGTCAATTCCGTTGACTGTAAGCGTAACAAGCGATTCGGAACCGGCAGGCTGGGATGCATAGACCTCGGCGAGAATTGTGTTCTTGTGCTGGGGATCTTCCGTGAAGATATCGACCAGCTCCGGTCTCAGACCCAATACGACATCGAATTCCCTGTCCTGCGGAATCTCCTCGTCAAGCTTCATCTTATCCTTGGCAAAGTCATAATCCCCTATCGGGCTCTTCACCGTGAGCTTCTCACCGTCAAAGGTTGCCTTGGCATCAATGAAGTTGATTCTCGGGTTTCCGATGAAGTCAGCGGCCTGCAGATCTATCGGATTCGTGTAGATTCCGAGCGGAGTATCGATCTGGCTGATCTCGCCTTCCTTGAACAGAGCAATCCTTGTGGACATTGTAAGGGCCTCGACCTGGTCATGCGTGACGTAGATGATTGTAGTCCCGGTTTCCTTGTGAAGCCTCTTGAGCTCGGCTCTCATATCGATCCTCAGTCTGGCATCGAGGTTTGAAAGAGGCTCGTCAAGAAGAAGGAGCTTGGGGCTGGAGGCAATTGCACGTGCGATTGCAACACGCTGCTGCTGTCCGCCTGAAAGCTCATTGGGGTACCTGTCGCGGTACTCTGCGATTCTCATGGTATCCAGAGACCTCATGACGGTCTTCTCGATCTCGTCCTTCTTCATCTTCTTGATTTTCAGACCGAAAGCGACATTGTCGAAGACTGTCATGTGCGGCCAGAGCGCATAGCTCTGGAATACGAGGTTCAGTCCGCGCTTGGAAGGCTCCTCGTAGAATGCCTCGTCTGCATCGATTATGGTCCTTTCATCCATGGTCATCTTTCCGCCCTGAGGTTTCTCAAGACCGGAAATGACTCTGAGAGTGGTGGTCTTTCCGCAACCGGAAGGTCCCAGCAGAGTCATGAAATCCCCGTCCTCGATGGTAAGGTTGATATCCTTGAGAACGTGGTTGTCTCCGTAAAACTTATCAATATGCTCCAAAACTATTCTGCTCATGTTAACCTCCTCAACCCATGCTCTTGGATACTTCGCCGCCGAGCTTTCCGGCAATCTTGTTGCCGATGAGAATAAACAGGATTATGACTATGCATATTGCATCGGCGACCTGCGGCATAGCCTCCTTCGAGTAATCGAACGAAAGGAATGACAGCGTGTAATTGGAAGGAGTCATCAGGAGAGCTATCAAATCCAGCTCCTTGGCTATGCTTATGAATGAAAGCAGGAAGCCCGAAACGAATCCGCCCTTTGCAAGAGGAATGACTATCTTTCCGATTCTCTTCCAGAAGCTTGCGCCTGCAAGGTCGGCTGCCTCTTCCAGCTCGACGCTGATCTGCATCATGTTGGACGATCCCGAACGGCTGGCGAACGGGAAATGCTTTACCACCGAACACAGCAGTATCAGGGCGAATGTTCCGTACAGCGAAGGAATCAGGCCACCGAGACGCGGTCTGCTGAACATGGCGAAGTAAATGGCGCTGAATGCAACACCTGGCATCAGATAAGGAATGAAGATCATCTGCTCCGTGCTCTTGCCGTACCACTTTCCGCGGCCTCTGGTCGTGACATATCCGAAGAACTGACCGAATATCGCGGTAATCAGGGAACCCAGAACCGAAAGCTTTATTGTATTCCAGGTAGCCCTTCCGAATTCGGAGTTGCGGAACAGTCCGTTCTGTGCGAAAGCCGGGTTCGGTGCGTTTTCTATCTTTCCTATCCACGCGTACAGCGAAAGGTTGTTTAGCCCGTATCCCTTACCGGGAACAATCTGGAAGCTCTCCATGACCAGAACGAACAGCGGAAGGAACATGGATATGAAAAGGAAGATGATCAGGAACACCATCATCGGTACCTTGGCCTTTCCAAGCGGAATCAGGTTCCTTCTGGTTCCCTTTCCTCCGATCGTCGCATAGGATTTCCTGGTTCCTATGAGCTTCTGGTTGGCGAATATCGTTCCGCTGGCAAGAAGGATCATCAGGATGCTCATTGCATAGCCGACGCCTTTGGGGCTGTCGTTGATGAACTCCTTCATTCTTGTGGCAAGAACATAATAATCTATTCTGTTACCGAGGTTTGCAGCAACGCCGTAGGTTCCGATCGACTTCGAGATCGTCATGATAGTGGCAGAAAGGAACGCAGGCAGAACCAGCGGCAGAGTAATGCTCTTCAGTATCTGGACCTTGTTTGCACCCTGGATTTCTCCCATCTCCTCAAGCTCAGAGTTGATGGATCTCAACGAACCGGAAACCATGATGTAGGAGAATGCATAGTAGTGCATGCACATGACTATGATTATGGCAAACGGTCCGTACGCAAGCCAGTCCGGAACAGGTATTCCGTGTCCCGTCAGCAGTCCGTAGCTTCCGGAAAGCTCATTTCGGAACACCGATAGCCAGGATAGCGCCTTACACCAGGAAGGTATCATATATGGAATGAGGATCATCGAACTGAGGATCTTCTTTCCGGGTATATCGGTTCTGACCATCAACCATGCTATGATCGATCCCAACGGCACCGATATGAGAGTGACGAAGATACCGATTATAAGCGAATGGAGCAGCGGCTCCCAGAAAATCGTCTTTGTCAGAGGGCTGGCAAGAAGATATTTCCAGTAGTACAGCGTATAATCGCCGATCTTTGCCCCGGGGATGCTTCTGAGCTCGGCCTTTGCAACGACGAACGTGTTCTGGACCATGATCAGAAGCGGAATGATTATCAGCACAAACAGGATTATGAGAGTAAAGAATACAATTACATTGAATGGATTTCCTACGATACCCAGGAATTGGTTCTTTATTCTTGTCCAAGAGAAATGCCTGTTTTTCTTCAGTTCCTTGACAGATGATACAGCCATTGCCTACTCCCTACCCATTTCTTTCTTGAGGATTTCGTATACCTCATATATATCCGTAATCTCATAATCCGGAGCTACATCGAAATGTCCTATGTCCTTCAGCGGTGACAGAAATGAATTGATCTTGAAGATCTTTCCATATCCTACCTTGCGCGGGCCTACGACATCACGTGAAAGCGTGTCGCCGACAAAGGCACATTCTTCTGGTTTGAATCCGGACTGCTCTATTGCAATTCTGAAGATATTCGGATGCGGCTTTCTGTAGCTCACGATGCTTGATAGGGTCAGATCATCGAAATACTCGCGTATTCCGTATTTCTTCATCACATCGAAGACCGCAAAAAGGCTACCGGTATTGCTGACGGCGGCGATATAAAGCCCGAGGTCGTTCTTAAGACCTTCCAGCATTTCCTTTACATGGGGTCTGAGCTTGCGGTCGAATGCGGTAACTTCCCACATGGCGGCAATCTCCTCGCTGATTTCAACGAGCTTCTCCCTGTCGATTTCGATGCCTTTGAACCCGTAGTCCGGCCAGATTTCCTCGGGCTTGAGCTCGATCATCGTTTTCTCGGATTGCTTCTTATAGGCAAGAATCTGAGGTCCGACTATGGACCAGAGCTCTTCTGCCGAGTATTTGGTGCTTAAGCCATGGGCCTTGAGTATCCTGTCAAGCGCCAGAGCAGTTGCCTTTTCATTGCGCTCGTCTGCATACAGGTCCTCTATGGTTCCGCCCATATCGAACATTACGGCTTTGATCATGACCACTCCTTTTGCGTTTCCGTAAACGTTTTCATAACTTCCTATTTAAACCTTAAACTGTCCAAATTTGGAAGTCAACAAAAAAAGTCAGACGTAGAACTGTTTTATATAATCCAACACATCCTGCCTGGAACCCATGAAAGGACCGGGGGTTTCCATCTTCAGCGAAACAAGGGCAGCTGAGAATGTCAGAGCCTCCTGAATGGAGGAATTCTGACGTTCGGTGATGTAACCGGCAAACGTGGTATCTCCCCTTCCGGTGCGGCCTGAAAGGTTCCTGGGCTTGAGGGGTGCACGGTAGATACGATCCCCGTCATAGGCTATGACTTCGGTATTGTGGGTAATGACGATCTCCTTTGCCCCCCACTCGTACATCTTTCTGGCGGCTGCCTCCCTGTCCGTAAGTCCGGTAAGCACTTCGGCCTCGGCGGCATCGGTCTTGAGGAATCTTATGTATTTAAGATATTGGGTTTTTTCGGGCCAATCGTGGAGCTTGAGTGTCTGATCAGGTTCGACATGGCGGAGCATGCACTGGATGTCCATGGCGACATCGCCGCGGCGGGCGCATTCGATTATCACATCCGGCCCTATATCCCCATAGCACAGACCCGCAAGATGGTAGACGTTTGTCTGATCATCCGGGATATCCTGCGGTGTATATGGGTCTATTACAGCAAGACAGCGTGATCTCCTTCTCTCACGATCAGGCGTGAAGTATACATTCTCCATCAACGTGCTGTTCTTGCTTGGCTTTGGGAAAACAGTGATTCCGCTTCCTCCGAAAGCCTTTCCAGCATCTGTCTCCTCCGGATTCCCCTTTGGAACTACGGCAACCTTCTTCCCTATTGAATTGGCTGCATGTCCGGAATAAAGGACCGCACCGCCGAAGCGATGCTCGGTTCTACCGTCGTAGTCCGTGTTGGTATCAAGACAGACCTGACCTATTATCATCGTATCGAATTTCATTGCTATCTCCGTTTTCAGACAGAACGGCATGAGGTTCTGACAACGAGCCTGGGTTCAATGCTGATTGACTGTCTGTTCTCCTCTTCCGAGGATCTGGTTATAAGTTCGAAAGCCGCTCTGGCCATCTCCAGCTGCGGCTGTTCTATCGTTGTTATTCCTATTCTCGGCAAAGCCGTAAAGGAAATATTGTCGAATCCCATCAGAGAGATATCTTCAGGAATACGAACGCCATCCTCATCGGCTGCCTGCATAGCGCCCAATGCCAGCGCATCGGTTGCACAGAAGATGGCTGTACAGCCTTCAGGAGAACGGAAGTATTCCTTCGCAAGCCTGCAACCTGCTTCCATCGAGCTTTTGCCGTCATTGTCGTTATCCTTGAAGACAACTTCCATTCCAAGTTCCCTGCATGCTGCTACGACTCCCTCTGCCCTGAGTCTATGGGTCAGGCTTCCCTCTCTGCGTCCGAGATACAGGATTTTCCTATGACCGAGGGATTGCAGATAGCTAACTGCCAGCTTTGCGCCTGCAGCGTTGTCGATAGCAACGAAGAACTGACCTGCATCGGGAATATTCTCGCTTACATAGACAACCGGGATATCGGTTGAATAAGAAGAGAGATTGGCTACGGTCTCCTTGCCTGCAGGGATTACTATGATACCGTCTACGCGTCGTCCGAGAAGGAGTGAGAACTGTCTTTTCTCTAGTTCGAGATCGTATGCCGAGTTGCATACCATGAGGTTGTAGCCGTTTTCCCTTGCGGTGATTTCAATTGCTTCTATGAGCTCGCTCATGAACGGATTGTTTATGCTAGCGGTCACAACGCCAAGGATATTCGTTCGCTTCTTGACCATCGAACGTGCGACGGAATCTGGAATATAGTTCATCTCATCGCAGATCCGAAGAATACGCTCACGGGTCGCTTCCCCTATTTCCGAACTGCCGGACAGAGCCCTGGATACTGTAGCATAAGAGACATCAGCAACTTTGGCGATGTCCTTGATTGTCACTTTGTCCAAAGTTTTCCTCCAATGAAAACGTTTGCATTATCCATTGTACGGGCCTGAATCTGCATTTGTCAAATATTTTGACATAAGAGGTAAATTGCGCGTATTATATGTGGGTAAACATAATTTCCTTGAAGGGAGAATCACCGTGCCGAAAGAGAGTTTCTGGATCATTAGACCATTCAATGCCGTATACCTTTGTACTTTCGGTTTCTTCATCGCCCTTCTTGTCATTTCGTCGATTCTTCTCCGCAATAAGGAAGAAAAGACCAGACGCAATGTTCTAGCCATCGCCTGCATCATTACGGCCATAGGATTCTTCGTTTACAAATATTTCCTTTCCATCGACGTGGAATACGATACCGTTGCCTATGCATCCATGGGTGGATTCAACTGGTGGGGAGAACTCCCGCTGCATATGTGCAACATAAACATGATTCTCATTCCTATCGGAGTATGGCGCAAAAACCGGTCCCTGATGAGTTTCAGTTTCTTCACCGGAACACTGGGTGCCGCAATGGCTCTGGCCATGCCGAGCATGGGTTTTGCGGGATATCCGCTCTACATGCCCAGAATCATCGGTTTCTACGGAACGCATTTCATGGTGTTCATCTCTGCAATCGCCCTTGTGACATTCGGGTTGTACCGCCCCAGATACAAGGACCTTCCGAAGACAATCCTTACCTTGCTGATAGTTACTTTCTGCATCTTCCTGATAGATGTTCTCATCAGGACAAGCGGACTCAATCCGAGAGCAAATTACTTCTTCGCAATGGAAACGGAAGGCAATCCGGTGCTGGAGATCTTCCACAAGCTCATTCCGGTTCCGTTCGTCTATCTGATCCCCTGTCTTCTCGTGCTTATCCCCTACATGAGCCTGATCATCCTCGGCTTCCATATCGCTGACAAGCACCGCAAGCCTGACCAGTAATCTTCTTAAACTATTTATTTGACAAACAATCCTGCCTCGTTTAGAATCGAATTGAGCGCAAACGTTTTCGTTGATTGTTGCTCAAGGATTTCCGGATGATAGATACAGTACTGTTTGACATAGGCGGAACACTGATAAAGCAGAAGCGCAGTGCACAGAGGTCCCTTCTCTATTCCCGCTTCGTCAAGCAGACTCTCTCTGAAATCGGCATCGATATCACTCTTGATGATCAGAAATTCTTCGACAGAATCTACTCCAATCAAGAAACCTACAAGCACGAGGGAGAAACGACCTTCAGGGAACTTCCTCCGATTGAAGTCTGGAGAGACAATATCCTTCGCGAATACGACATCACGATCGATAAGCTTGAGCATGTTGCCGAGAGCCTGTCGTTCACATATGACTATATCCGCATGGAAAACAGTCCCAGACCCAATCTGAGGCAATCATTGGAGCAGCTCAGGTCCATGGGCCTCAAGCTCGGCATCATCACGAATACGATATCAAAGACCTTTGCAGAGCATATTCTCAACGAATACATGGTACTTCCCTACTTTCCGGTAATAGTGAAATCCTGCGAGTTCGGTATCCGGAAACCTCATCCTGCCATCTTCCAGCATGCAATGAATTTGATAGGAAGCACGAGGGAAACCACCTGCTATGTAGGAGATACGATTTCACGCGATGTCCTGGGTTCCAGGAATGCCGGCCTTGCAATGGCCATCAAGATCAGAAACAGCTCCATAGCCCACAGGGATACCGCCTTTCAGGGGTCTGATGCCCCGAAGGCGGATTTCGAGATAGATGACCTCATCGAAATACCTGAGATTATTGAAACCTTCAACAAGGAGAGAACATGATAGACACCATTTTCTTTGACGTAGGAAACACACTCAGAATCGTCGTTCCTGACAAGGAATTCATAGCCAATGCTGAAGCCGAGCTCATGAAACTCGTACGAACGAAGGAAGACCATGACAGTTTCTTCGCAAAGCTCGAGGAACGTTGGGTCGCATACCGCAGAACTGCAAAGACTACCCTCCTGGATGCCGGAGAGATGGAACTCTGGCGTGACTGGCTGCTTCCTGACTACGATCCTGAGCTGATCAGCGAGAAGGCCGCCCGTCTTACCAGACTCTGGCGTGACCATGACGGTCGCAGAGTGGCCCGTCCCGATGTCAAGACAACCCTTGAAGAACTGGACAGACGCGGATATACGATGGGAATCATTGCAAATACCATCACGGAAACGGAGATCCCCGACTGGATGTTCGAGGACAAGGTCGCCCGATTCTTCAAGACCGTCATCCTCTCCTCCAAGGTAAGGATCCGAAAACCTGATCCTGCAATCTATCAGCTTGCCTGCAGGGCAATCAATAAGGAACCTGCAAGCTGCGCCTATGTAGGAGACAATCCGATCAGGGATGTCCAGGGAACACGTGATGCAGGATTCGGCATGATGATCCGCATAGATGAACCTGACACCATCAAGAAGGAACCCCAGGAAATCAAGCTCCATCCGGATTACACCATCGAGAGCATCTCGGAATTGCTCAAGATCTTTAAACCTTTATGGTAAAAGGAGTTGATATGGAAAACAGAGAATTCGATGCAATTTTCTACGACCTTGGCGGAACACTGCGCCTTGTTGAACGCGATGCGGCATTCGAGGCTGAAGCCAGAAGAAAGATAGCGCAGATGTGCGGAGAAAAAGGAGATCCGGATGAATTCTGCAAGTTCCTCGACTACCGCTATGTCGGCTACCGCAAATGGTGCTTCGAAACCATGAAGGAAGCTCCGGAAGAGGAACTCTGGACCAAGTGGCTTGCCCCGGAATACCCGAGGGATCTCATCAGGAAGAATGCAATAGAGCTTACCATAGAATACAGGAACAAGGACGGTCGCCGTGTAGTGGCACCTAACGGAGCCCAGTCCGTCAGGGATATGTATGCACACGGGTATAAGCTCGGAATCATAAGCAACCTCGTCACATCCCAGGAGATTCCGCGCTGGCTCAAGGAAGATGACCTTGAGCAGTACTTCGGCGCAGTACTGCTTTCCTGCGTCGAGGGAATAAGGAAACCGGATCCCAGAATCAGCGACAAGGCCTGCAGGATCCTGGGAGTCACTCCCGAACGCTGTGTCTATATAGGAGACAACCTCGACAGGGATGTGGAAGGCACGCGTCTTGCCGGCTATGGGATGTTCATCCTCTACACTACTCCTGAGAAGCTTGCAAAGGAGAAGATCACCGATGCAAACAGACCGGATGCCGTCATTTTCGATTTCAATGAACTGAAAGACATATTCCCGAAGGCCCCTTACGTGGCATGGGATAAGATCAGGAGAGTATGATGAAGGAAAACATCAAAGCCCTGTTTCTGGATCTGGGAGGCACATTCCGTGAAGTCTACGAGAACAAGCCTTTCTCAGACGATGCAAGAAGAAGAATAGCCGAAATCTGCAAGACGGATATGGATCCGGATTCCTACTACGACTTTCTCAACAAGAGATATGACGTCTACCGTGAGTGGGTCCTGCACTTCATGTGCGAACCGCCCGAGCAGTTTCTGTGGTCACGCTGGCTCTGTCCCGAGCTCGATACCGACTACATCGAATCCCACGCGCAGGAACTCACCTACTACTTCCGCCGTGCAAAAGGAGAGCGCCTGATAGTCCCCGGAGGTCTTGAAACCGTCAAGGAGATCAGAAAACGCGGTTATCTCGTAGGTATCATCAGTGATCTGGTAGGTACCCGGGAAATAGACGAGTGGCTGGACAACGACGGAATCAGGGATTTGTTCTGCACGGTGCAGCAGTCATCCATCACAATGCTCCGCAAACCCCACCCTGCCATCTACTACCTTGCGCTGAAGGAAGCTCATGTCAGACCCGAGGAGAGTGTTTTCGTCGGTGACAACCTAGTCAGGGACATCATCGGAGCCAAGGCAACAGGGTTCTCAGGTACGATCGCCGTTGAATATAATCCGGAGAAACCGCTCAAGCTGACGGAAGAGAACAAACCGGACTGCATCATCCACAGCTTCCCGGAGCTACTGAACGTACTGCCCGGAGATTGCAGATTCTGCCCTGAAAACGCAGAAAGGAGAAGCATATGAAAGACTACAGACTCAGAGGTGCCGAAGCTCTTGCCAAGGCAGTTGAGATTGAATACACGAAAGGCCTTCAGGACTATCACCTCAAGCCGATGAATCTGCTCGACGGCGACGGAAAGCCCGTCGGAACAGTCAAGGCAGACGACGGTGTCATCTTCTGCTGCCGTCGAGGAGAACGTGAGGTTGAGCTTACGGATGCCTTCACCGATCCCGATTTCAAGGGCTTTGACAGAAAGAAGCTCTCTCCTCTGGATTTCGTCATCCTGACGATGTACAACGAGAAGTACACCTATCTTCCCATTGCATTTGCACCTGACAAGGTACAGAAGACATTGGCCCAGGTCCTTTCGGAGAACGGAAAGACCCAGTTCCATCTTGCGGAAAGTGAGAAATACGCTCATGTCACGTTCTTCTTCAACGGCGGCAACCAGAAGCCGTTTGCAGGAGAAGAAGACTGCCGCATCCCCTCTCCAAAGGGAATTCCGTTCGATCAGGTTCCCGAGCTCAGCCTTCCGAAAGTTGCAGAGCGTCTCTGCCAGGCAATAGATACCGGCTATGATTTCATAGTCACGAACTATGCAAACGGAGATGTCATAGGCCATACCTCCAACGACGATGCCAAGCGCAAGGCAACGCCTGCCGTGGACAAATATGTAAGACAGGCAATAGAGCATGCCACAAAGGCCGGCTACAGGGTTCTTCTAACTGCCGACCACGGCAACATCGAGATTCTAAGAAAGAGCGACGGAAGCCCTCATGTCGCCCACACAAGCAATCTTGTTGCCTGTATCGGTGTCGGAGAAGGCATGAAGCTTACCAGAAAGGACGGTAAGCTCTGCGACGTCTCCCCCACTATCCTCAAGGCAATGGGAATCAAGCAGCCTGAAGAGATGACAGGAACCAGTTTCTTCGACTTCGACGGAACCTCAAAGGTACTCCTTCTTATCCTCGACGGTTGGGGACTCGGAGAACACAACGCCAACAACCCGATCTACAGCGAGGAAACCCCCTACTGGGATTCCCTGCTTGCAACAAAGCCCTATGCTCAGCTTGAGGCCTCAGGACCTGCGGTAGGTCTTGAAGAAGGAAAGCCCGGAAACTCCGAGGCAGGTCACATCAACCTTGGATCCGGGCGTGTTGTCCTTCAGGACGATGTCAGGCTGGACAAGGCCATGAAAGACGGTTCATTTGCAGAGAACAGGGTATTCATCGATACCATCGACAACTGCAAGGCAAAAGGAACAGCGCTGCACCTCTTCTCTCTGCTTACGAAGAAATCTTCCCATGGCTCGATCGACTACCCTCTAGCCATCCTGGACATAGCAAAGAAGAGAGGCCTCAGGGATGTATATATCCACATCATCTTCGACGGCCGCTCAACGGATCCGGGTTCGGCTCCTGCTCTTCTCAGAGAGCTCGGACAGACCCTTGAGACAAAAGGTATCGGCATGATCGTCTCCGGTGTAGGACGCGGAGTCGCCCTGGACAGAGACCTCAACTGGGCCAAGGTCCAGACTGCCTACGATTCGCTCGTAAGCGGAACCGGTATTCCGTATCAGGATTGAATAACTTTTTGATTTAAAAGAAATAAGCCATCGGAAATCCGATGGCTTTACTTATTTCACCCGATATTGGAGGTATCGGCCTTACTCGCCTCTTGCCTCGTGGAGGATTGCACGTACCTCGGGGTCGGAGAACTGCTCGTCAATCTCGGTACCCGTTAGTCCTACGAACTCATGGCAGAGATAGTGGATCCAGTTCTCGTCTGCGGGACTGTTGAGGATGTGCTTGCGGCACCAGTAGTCCGGCTGGATCGGAAGCGGAGCTGTTTCTTTATAGAGAGGAACCTTGTAGTCGTATACGGCTATCTTGAGGTCCTCACGGGGAATTCCCTTGTCCATGATGACGGACGCAAGGGCATTGACGGTATTGCCGGTGTCGAAGATGTCGTCTACAAGAAGGACCTTGTCGCCTGAGCGTAGGTATTTCGGGGAATAGGTCCACCCGTCGACCTGAACGCGTGTCTGGTCTCGAAGGACGTTGTAGGAACGGGCAACGACGGCTGCATAGAGAACAGGTCTTCTGTGCTCCTTCATGCAGATCATCTTGTAGTACTCGGAGAAGACGTTTGCCATGTAGACACCGCCTCTGAGCGAAACGTAGATCACATCGGGGATGAAATGATCCTCCTTATACATCTTGTGTGCAAGCTTCAGTGCGCTGTCCCTGATTACATCGTGCGGAATGAATTCCTTCATGTCTTCTCCTCCTCAGTGTTCCTATAATTCCTTATAAAAGCAGAGATTCCGACTCAAAGTTGGGTCAGAATCTCAGGTCCGTTGCTTGTTATTGCCACGGTATGCTCCCAGTGGGCCGCAGGCTTTCCGTCGGCTGTGACTACTGTCCATCCGTCCGGCATGTCGATTATCCCGTCGCCTCCGAGGTTGATCATGGGCTCTATGGCTATGACCATTCCCTCGCGTATTCTCGGATTTGCGGAGAATCGGCTTACATAGTTAGGTATCTCAGGTTCCTCGTGGACCTTGAGCCCTACTCCGTGGCCGCAGTACTCGCGCACTACGCCCAGACCGTTTCTCTTTGCATGCTCGTAGACGGCAGCTCCTATGTCCTGGATCCTGCTCTTGGGCTTATCCAGTGCGGAGATTCCCTTGTAAAGACACTCGCGCGTGACTTCGACGAGCTTCTTCACTTCGGGAGCGACGTTGCCGATCATATAAGTGCGTGCGCTGTCGGAAAAATACCCTCCGAGGTTGATTCCGAGGTCAACTGAGACCTCATCGCCCTCATGCAGGATTCTCTTGCGCTTGGGGATGCCGTGTATGACCTCCTCGTTGACGCTTACGCATGCACTTGCCGGAAATCCTTCATAATGAAGGAATGCAGGTTTTCCACCGTGTTTGATTATGAAATCATGGCATATCTGGTCGATATCCCATGTGGACATTCCTGCTACTATCTTTCCTTCCAGCGAATCGAACAGCTGGGCAAGAAGATGGCAGGACTTGCGTATTCCGTTGATCTGCTCCTCAGTTTTCAGAAGAATCATGCAAAAACCTCACTGCAGTGTCCAAAAGGCCGTTGATGAAGCGGTAGTTGACTTCCGTACTGTATTCCTGGGAGAGCTTGACTGCCTCGTCGATGACGATATTGGGATGAATATCCTTGCAATAGAGCAAGGTATAGATGCTTAGCCTGAGAATGTTGCGGTCAACGAGATTGATGTTCTCGATGCTTCTCTTTGACGAGAAGCGGCTGATCATCTCATCGACCTCGTTCAGATGCTCGAGGACGCCGTTGATCAGGAATGTGGCATATAGGACCACATCGCTTTCAAGGGCATCCTGCTCTGCCTTGGTATAGCCGGCAAACAGGTCTGAGTACGGAAGAGCGCACTCATGAATGTTTCCGTTGAAATCAAGGGAATAGAGAGTCTGAACGGCGATTGCTCTGGCAAGATGTCTTGATTTCATCAAAAACCCCTACTTTGTCAGATACTTGATTGAGGCGGATGCCTTGAGATCCGAAATCAGAGAAAGGAAAGCGCTCTGATAGACGGAGTTTATGTTCTGGTTGTAGAGATAGCTCTTGATGTAATCGTAGACTGTTGTAGTTTCAGTCGGAGATGTCTTGTCCGTAAGGGCAAGGATCTTGGCATCGCTGTGCACGGAGACCTTGACGATGTGATAGCCTGCAAGGCTCTCGATGACATCGCTGATTTCACCGGCATCGAGCTCGAAAACCTTATTGAAGAAGTTTTCGCCCATATAGTTCTGGGTATCGGTATCGCTGATCGACAGCCAGCCGATATCACCGGCGGTATTTATGGAATCCTCATCCTCGGAGTACTGGGAAACGGCCTTTTCGAATGTGATCTTGCCGCTCTTGATCTGATTCAGTACATCAGTTGCCTTCTTGAGTGCAGCTTCCTTGTTGTCGTTGAACTTGAAATAGATATGCGAGAGCTTGACGTTCTCAGGACTGATGAACGAAGACTTGTTCTTCTTGTAGAAAGCCTCGATCTCGGAATCCGTGGGGACAAGTCCCTCATCCTGGAACATGTCTGCCTTCTTGTTGGAGACATAAGCCTGTACGAGATACTGCTCTGCGATGTAATCGCGATATGTGGCAAGATCCGTTCCGGTATTCTGATAAATCAGGTACTCGAACATCTCGTCCGTAAGCTTTCCGCCGACCTGGGCTTCGATATTCTGCCTCTGTGAAGCAAGAAGCTCATCCTTCTGCTCATCGGTGAGGACATAACCGTCACGCTCCAATGCCTGTGCGAGAAGCTCATCGGAGATCATTGCATCGAGAACGGTAGCCTGATCGATGTTATCCCCATATGACTGCTTGTAGAGCGCTGTCTTCTCGTCAAGCTCTTCCTGTGTTATGACAACGGTCTTGGTGAGGTTGATTCTCACAAGAGGAGTTGTGATGGCACTGAATGCAGGCATGGCGAAAACAATGGCAAAAACAAGTGCCATAACTGTGATTAATCTTCTCTTCATATAGGATCACTCCTTCATTCCGGAATCTACATGCAGACGCTTTCCGACTGCATAGGCGTAATCGCCGTTGGAGAGGACATCCGAAACCTTGAGGTACATACCCTCGGATTCCATGACATGCATGAGGTACTGCAAGACCTTGGATTTCCTCGCACTGTCCTTACTGATAAAACAACTGCAGCGCTTTCCGGATACAGTGCCTGCAGTCTTCAGGAACTTCAATACGTTTTCGGGGATGTATTTCGAGAACAAGGAAACGGCTCTGGTGATGACTACGACATAGTCATAGAAAGAAATTACCTTGCCCATTTCGAGGTTCATGTCGAAGGCCTCTACGGTGTGTCCGTTGGAGGCGATTCCGTCGGAGAGCTTGGTCGCAAGCTCCTTGAGCTTCGGCTCGTTTCCCTGGTTTCCGCAATACAAAACGCAGACTCTCATACAATCCCCTACTGTGGAGTTTTCAAAAGCTCCATTTAGACAAATCGGCCGCACTGTACACAGGCGGCCTTATGTCGGATTCGAAATTCAATCAGTTCCCTGATGTCGTTGTACCTGTTGTGCTCTCTGTTGTCGTAGCTGTTGCAGCTGCCTGTGAGCTCAGTGAGCTGAGAACAGAAGAGTCAGAGGACTTGTTGACGAATGCAACAAGAATAGCCAGGACGACGAATGCAGCCACAACATAGGCTGTAATCTTGTTCATGACCCTGTTGGACCTTCCGCCGAATGCAGAATCGCTACTTCCGCCGAAGACTCCACCCAAGCCCGAATCATCCTCGCTCTGGATTGAAACAAGGAAAATCAGGAACAGGCTGACAAGAACGAAAAGAACCAAAAGAATGATACTCAAAACTGCCATATACTACCTACCAATAAAATCAGCAATTGATGATCGGCAGGAACTGCTCAAGTGTAAGAGAAGCTCCGCCAACCAGTGCGCCGTCGATGTGCTCGCAAGCCATAAGCTCCTTGACATTCGAAGGCTTCACTGACCCACCATACTGTATAATCTGTTTTTCTGCAACTGCCTTGCCGAATTTCTTGGCAATCAGGCCCCTGATGTATTCATGGGCCGAGTTTGCATCAGCCGGTGTAGCTGTCTTGCCGGTTCCGATTGCCCAGACAGGCTCGTATGCGATTGTGACATGAGCCATCTGCTCCTCGGTTACGCCGTCGAGACCGATGTTGATCTGATCGGCGAGAACCTGCTCAAGGCGTCCGCCCTCTCTCTCTTCAAGAGTCTCGCCTACGCAGAGGTCGATATCCATGCCGTTCTGAAGAGCGAAAAGAACCTTCTTGTTGATGAACTCATTGGTCTCTCCGTAGTACTGTCTCCTCTCGCTGTGACCAAGGATAACGGTCTTTACTCCGATGTCCTTGAGCATATCGCAGGAGATCTCTCCGGTGTAGGCACCCTTCTCGTGGTCGTTGACGTTCTGTGCTGCAACGATGATGTTGCTGCCCTTCACTGCCTCGACGACTGCCGGAAGGCAGACATATGTCGGAGCGATCATGACCTTGACCTTTGCATCCTTGGCAGCTGCAGCAAGCTCTGAAGCATACTTTGCAGCCTGACTCGGAACGAGGTTCATCTTCCAGTTACCAGCAATATAAAGTTGTCTCATTTTCATTTCCTTAATTTCAATTATTTCTCAAGAGCCTTGATTCCGGGGAGTGTCTTTCCCTCGAGGAACTCAAGAGAAGCTCCGCCACCGGTGGAAACATGGCTGATCTTGTCTGCAAGACCGAACTTGTTGATGGCTGCTACGCTGTCTCCGCCGCCTACGACTGTCGTAGCCTTGGAAGCTGCAAGAGCCTTGGCAACTGCCTCGGTTCCCTTTGCAAACGAAGCGAACTCGAAGACACCCATCGGACCGTTCCATACGACGCTCTTTGCAGAAGCAAGCTCATCGACGATAGCCTTTGTTGTCTTGGGTCCGATATCCATGCCCATCAGATCTGCGGGAATCTCGACGGAATCGACTGCGACAGGCTCGGCATCCTCTGCGAAAGCTGCTGCACAGACATGGTCGACAGGAAGGATGACCTTGACGCCCTTTGCCTTTGCTGCGGCAAGGAAGTTCTTTGCGGTCTCGAGATAATCGTCCTCAACAAGTGACTTGCCGATCTGATGACCCTGAACCTTCAGGAATGTATATGCCATTCCGCCGCCGATGACGATTGCATCACAGGTCTTTACAAGAGACTCCAGAACGGAAATCTTGGAGGAAACCTTTGAACCGCCGATGATTGCGACGAACGGCTTTGCAGGATTCTCAAGAAGCGGAGCCATGAACTTGACTTCCTTCTCGATCAGGAAACCTGCGTATGAAGGCAGATAATGGGAAACACCCTCTGTGGAGGCATGAGCCCTGTGAGCTGTTCCGAAAGCATCGTTTACATAGACATCACCGAATGAAGCGAGTGCCTTTGCGAACTCGGGGTTGTTCTCTTCCTCGTCCGGATAGAAGCGGCAGTTCTCGAGAAGAAGGACTTCACCGGCCTTGAGGGCCTTCACTTCCTTCTCGACCTCGGGTCCGATGACATCGGATGCGACCTTCACGGGACGGCCGAGAAGCTCTTCGAACTTCTTTCCTACCGGTACCATGGAGAAATCGGGGTTCTTCTTTCCCTTGGGTCTGCCGAAGTGGCTCATGACCACAAGTGATGCACCCGGCTGTGAAAGGATGTAGTTGATTGTGGGAAGAGCTGCGATAATTCTGGTTGCATCCGTTACCTTACCCTCTTTGAGAGGTACGTTGAAATCAACACGGATGAGGACTCTTTTATTCTTGAGATCAGCTTCTCTGATTGTGTTAAGGACCATTCTATACTCCTGATTTTTACGAAACTCAGGCCTGCCGGTTGGGCAGGCCTGAACTGTGCTGGATTAAATTCAGCCGTTGACCTTCTTCATGTAGGCAATGAGATCGAGGACCTTGTTGGAATATCCGATCTCGTTGTCATACCAGGAAACAACCTTGACGAATGTGTCGGTAAGTGCGATACCGGCCTTTGCGTCGAAGATGGAAGTTCTCGGATCGCCGAGGAAGTCGGAAGAAACGACTGCATCCTCTGTGTAGCCGAGGATACCCTTGAGCTCGCCCTCGGAAGCCTTTTTCATGGCCTCGCAGATCTCGGCATACTTTGCCGGCTTGGCAAGGTTGACTGTAAGGTCGACGACGGAAACATCAAGAGTAGGAACTCTCATTGACATACCTGTGAGCTTGCCGTTGAGGGAAGGAATGACCTTTCCGACAGCCTTTGCAGCACCAGTTGAAGACGGGATGATGTTGCCGGAAGCAGCGCGGCCGCCTCTCCAGTCCTTAGCGGAAGGACCATCGACAGTCTTCTGTGTGGCTGTTGTTGAGTGGACAGTGGTCATGAGACCGTCTGTGATTCCCCAGTTGTCGTTCAGGACCTTGGCGATCGGAGCCAGGCAGTTTGTTGTGCATGAAGCATTGGAAACGAACTGTGTGCCCTTGACATAGGACTTCTCGTTGACACCAACAACGAACATCGGTGTGTCATCCTTTGAAGGAGCTGACATGACGACATACTTAGCACCGGCGTTGATATGAGCCTGAGCCTTCTCCTTTGTGAGGAAGAGACCTGTGGACTCGACGACATACTCTGCCCCGACTTCATCCCACTTGAGCTCGTTGGGGTCCTTGCATGCTGTCACGCGGATTGCCTTGCCGTCGACGATGAGAAGATTCTTCTCGACATCGGCTTCGATTGTGCCCTCATACTGACCGTGCATTGTGTCGTACTTGAGCATGTATGCCAGATAATCAACAGCGCAAAGGTCATTGATTCCGACAATCTCGATGTCATTTCTCTTCATAGCTGCGCGGAAGACAAAACGACCGATTCTACCAAATCCATTAATTCCAACTTTCATGATTGAAATCCTCCATTACAAATTCACGCGTATACTATATCTAAAACTGATATAACAGTCAATAAATGTCACTCATCGGAGCCTATCTGAGTGTTCCACAGTGAGTTGAAATCCATGTTGAAACCACGCAGCAGACTGAGCACGAAAGCACTGGATGCCTTGTGTATGTCCCTCGGAACCATCTGTCCGTCAGTGATGAACAGAAGCGGCACCTTGCGGTCATGGCAGATCGACAGGATGTTTCCGATGGTCTGGGTCTCATCCGCCTTGGTCACGATGACCGACATTATGTTGAACATCTTGAACTGCTCGAATACCTTGTCGATGTCAATCTTCTTCATGGATGCGCTGACAGCCAGATAGCATCTGGTGTTCTTCTTGTCGGGAACATTCAGGAGGGTCTGGAGCTTGACGTTGAGCTCGTTGTCCCTTGGTGAACGTCCGATGGTATCGATCAGAATCAGCTCGGCGTCGTTGGACTTCTCCAGTGCCTCGAAGAACTGCGCCTCGTCGTCAGCCCTCAGCACGGGAATGTTCAGGGCTTTGCCGAAGTTCTCCATCTGCTCGTAGGCCCCTACCCTGAACGAATCCAGGGTGATGATGCGGACCTTCTTGCGCAGTTCCTCCGGCGGAAGCGTACCGTAGATGGCGGCTATCTTTGCGATTGTAGTAGTCTTTCCCACTCCCGTAGGTCCTACAAGGGCAAAGACCTTGGGCGGATGCAGCTGGCTGTTGTGGTCGATCTCGACAGAACCGACGATCCTGTCCACGATCAGAAGCTCGAAATCATTCTTGCCGGGAACAACAGGGAAAGCAGGCTCGAGCTGCTTGCGGACATCCGCAATCAGCCAGTTTATGTAGCCTTCCGAGAAGTCGTTCATAGTCAGGATCCTGCGCGCATGCCTCTCAAGATCCTCCAGGGGATCCTTCTCGACGGCAGGCTCCGGTTCGGTCTCCGGTTCAAAGACAGGCTCGGCTTCTTCAGCAGGAAGCTCCTCTTCAGGCTCAGAGGCCGATACCTCAGCTTCCGGCTCAGGTTCGAGGGCAGGATCGGGGG
>CAKJZO010000025.1 GCA_918298275.1 Spirochaetota bacterium
GCATGGTTTGGAAATCGGGAAGCTGTTGTCTTTTTTCAGGAGCACGGTGCACTCGGCCAGATGAGGCCTGAGCACGTCCAGATGTTTTCTTTCATAGTCAAGAAGCTGCTGCATGGTTTTCTTCTTCCTTGGTTTATCGCTTATTCAACAGAACAGGAATGCTCCAGTATTGAACTATAAAGCATAACAATGCGGTTTGCAATTTTGACTTTATTCAAGTTGCTTGACTAAGAGGGCACTTGAGAATAGAACGGACAACATGAAGCTGGACATCAAGAATGCGGTCAAAAACGTTAAGGATACCGTCAGGGAAGCGGTGGAGAAGGTTAAGACCGAAAAGGTCTATTCCAAATTGGACAGCATACCGAACGGAAGGGCGTCCGATTCCATCACCGAGGGCTGCCTTGTCCTCGAGGGCGGTGCCTTCCGCGGGTTGTATACCCAGGGTCTTCTGGATTTCTGGATGCAGAACAATGTCAATTTCCAGACTGTCATAGGCGTCAGCGCAGGCGCCCTTTCATCCGGAGCATACATGTCAGGTCAGATAGGCAGGTCTGCCAGGGTGAATCTGGGCTACAGGCACAACAGCAACTACATCGGAGTCAATGCAATCCGCAAGGCCCACAGCCTCATCCGCCTTGATTTCGCAATCTATGATTACAACGACATAGAGCCTCTGGACATGGAGCGCTTTAATGACGACAGGCGACGTCTGGTGGTTGTTGCGACCAACTGCGAGACGGGCAAGCCCGAGTATTTCGAGAAGTCCAACTGCTCGGATATCCTGCGGGCGATAAAGGCATCGGCCTCCATGCCGTTCATAAGCCCCATGGTGGATGTCGACGGCAAGAAGTGCCTCGACGGAGGGTGCAGCTGCGCAATTCCGTACAGGTGGGCGATCGATGAAGGCTATGGCAAGATAGTCGTGGTGAAGACCCACGAACATGGTTTCAGAATCAAGGATGCCAAGGAGAAGGGAAGTGCAAGGAAGGTCTACCGCAGGCACCAGGAATTTGCAAAGAACCTGGATGAAAGCGAAGTAAGGTACAATGCCCAGTACGACGAGATGGACAGGCTTTCCGAGGAGGGCAGGATCTTCCTGGTCGAACCCTCGCAGCCGGTGACCGTAGCCCGTGTCGAAGGGGATATGGAGAAGCTCGGCGAGCTTTACTGGCTTGGCTATAACGATGGCATGAAAACATTAGAATCCTTAAAGAATTATCTGAAAGGATAAAAAACAGGCTCCGAAACAATCGCTTCGGAGCCTTTGTTTTACTGTTTGTCAGTTCAGTTCTGAGATTATTCCTCTTCGCTATTCGAAGCCTGAATTGCAAAGTCGATAAGGAAGTTGAGATAGGAAGTTGCTTCAACCTCAACTCCGTTGATCGTTGCATATCTCGGGCTGGTTGTCAGGCCGATTTCTGCCATCAGAGCCTGAGCTCCCTCGAGTGTCAGATCATCATCAAAGGCCTTTTCGATGCGGTCGATCAGCTCATCAAGGTCATTGGTGCTTTTCTTTTCCTGGAATTTCATTGTGAATTCACTGTTGCTTCCGCCATAGTTGATCTTGATGGTGAAGTCGATATCTGAATCGATGGATGCAGCTCTCTTGCCTGCCTTGGGTGCTTCGGCCTCTACCTCGATGCTTCCGCTCAGAGTCAGTGATGCGCTGTATGCGGTTCCGTCCTCGGCTGTTCCGGAGAATACAAGACCTACGTCCTTGAGGTTTGCGCTTACGTTGCCTTCGCCGCAGCTCTTGAGAAGATCCTCGTTGAGATCGAAGTCTTCGTCAAATATGCCTGTAGTATCCAGATGCTTCTTGGCGAATACAGACTTGATGAACTCATCTCCGGGCTCCTCTTCTTCAACATCAGCGACTATGGCGTCTTTACCTTCACCGATTGTGATTGTTCCGGCGGTAACCGTCACACCTTCGACTTCCTTGGGCTGAAGGGAAGCGGCAATGGCAAACTCGACAGTCTTGGTCGGGTCCGTGGAATCCTTTCCCTTGATAGTTGCACTTGCTGTTGTTTTGCCGATATTGGGTTCGGTAGTTTCCTTGATGGTTCCGTCTTTCTGGGTTTTCTTTACCTTGTACTCGACAACGGATGTATCGATATGTGCATCCTTGATTTCGAAGTATTCCTTGTCACCGTTCTGGACCTTGAGGTTAGCATCCAGGGTCAGAGATCCCGTAGCATCTATCTTCATCGAACGCAGGTCAACGCTGTCGACGATGTTGGTTCCGATTTCAATGACTTCCTGTCCCTGCTCAGGGGTGATTTCTGCGGGTTTTTCCTTCTCCTGCTTACAGGAGACGACAAAAAGAATGGAGAGAACCAGAAGAATGGTTCCGATGAATCTGAATAAGTGATTCTTTTTCATGTTTTTCCTCCGAAAGCTTTCGCTTTCCTTACACATTTACTAAAACCGTCAGAATCCGGAAAAGTTACTTGAATATAAGGGAAAGCATCGGAAGAGTGACCATGCAGAGAATAGAGGAGATGAGAACGGAGTAGGCTGCGCTCTTCTGTTCGCAGTCGTGCTTTTCGGCAAGTGCAAGCACCATGGATGCGCATGGGGCAGCGGCAACAACCAGCATGGTGGTTCTGAAGGTCTGGTCCAGACCCGGAATCAGGCAGACAATGGAATAGGAGATAAGAGGGAAGGCCAGAAGCTTGAGGGCGCTGACCATGTAGGCCAAAGGTTCCCCGAAGACTTCCCTGAGCTTCATCGATGCAAGCCTGAGACCCAGCATCAGCATGCAGAGTGGGGCGGACATGGTGCGGAAGGCGCTGAGAACACTGAACGGAACGTTCGGAAGCCTAATCTTCAGAAAATAGAGGGGAAGGGCGACGGCAATTGAGAATGCCGTCGGGTTGAGGATGGCTTTCCTTACGGAGATGTATTTCCTGTCCCTGGAAATCATGTACTCGCCGATTGTGAAAATCAGGAAATTCATGCTTATGGCAGCCATCATGCAGTAGCAGGCTGCAATGGGCCTGTCCGGGAAAATGGCGATGACAACAGGCTGTCCGAAGAATCCGACGTTGCCCATGAAGGATCCGATTGTCAGGATGCGGTACTTGCCGTTATCCATCTTGTCTCTGGACAGGAGCATCAGCAGTCCGAAAAACAGCAGCTGAATAAGAAGGCTCAGCACGAAGAACAAGAGCAGACTTATGTTGTTCTCCGGAGAGTATGCCATCTCCTGAAAAGAGGTGATTATTATTCCCGGAGTACATCCGTAGAGCAGCAGTGCGGACAGTGTCTTTGCATGCGAGGCATCGGCTGCCCTGACCTTGACCAGGATGAAACCCAGAGCCATGAAGGCCAGCATGAAGAGCATGCTCTGTAAAACAACGGTGAACTGCATGGTTCAGATGATAACGAAAATCGGCGTCAAATGTGAATACTGGGACATGATGGATTGTTCTAGATTTTTGTTTACCAAGTTGATATACTTGCGGGCATAAAACATTTTAAGGAGTAAATCGTATGGCAGATAAGAAAGTTTCATTCGATTTTTCAGTGATCGCTACTGTGCTCGTCGGCATTCTGCTGATCTTCGCAGGCATTTCCGGTTTCGACAGCAAGCTGGGTGACGACCTTGTAAGACCTCTGGTCAAGTTCCTCAGCGAGGAAGCACTTGTCTACATCGTCTTCGGTCTTGCAGCCATTGCAGGCGTCGGCATTATCGTCTGTCAGTTCGTAAGCGGCATGCCGGCTGTCGTCAAGACAGTCTGCGGCATCATCGCCATTGTCTTCTGGGGACTCATCATCTTCCTGAGAGACATCGCACAGTTCGACGACAGAGCATTCATGCTGGTCATCAGAGATCTCGCTCTTGACCTGATCGTGCTTTCCGTCATCCTGCAGGCCACATTCTTCGGCGGCAAGAACTGATATTCCGATTGAAAACCGCTTGATAGGGGCGGGCCAGAAATGCATGTTGCGTTTCGGTCCGCCTTATTTTATTATGTTCAGTGAAGTTTATTATGACAAAAGAAAACCTGTTCAATTCAATCCACGGTAAGTTGATAGTCTCATGTCAGGCTTTGCCCGACGAACCTCTTCACAGCTCATTCATAATGGGAAGGATGGCTCTTGCAGCTCTTCAGGGAGGGGCTTCCGGAATCCGGGCAAATACACCTGAGGATGTAGCTGAAATCAAGAGGGTGGTGGACCTGCCCGTCATCGGGCTCTATAAGAAGGAATACCCTGATTGCGAAGTGTATATAACACCGACGATCGATGAGATTTCTGCCATGGTCCTGTGCGGAAGCGACATCGTCGCCATGGATGCTACGGACAGGCTCCATCCCGGTTCCAAGACCCTTGATGAGGTTTTCTCTCAGGCAAGGGAAAAGTACCCCGATCAGCTTTTCATGGCCGACTGCTCTACCTATGAGGAGTGTCTCCATGCACAGGAAATCGGCTTCGATTTCGTGGGTACCACGATGCGTAGCTACACGAGTTATACAAAAGGTTTTGCCATTCCCGACTTCGATCTTTTCTGCCGTCTGAAAGCCGATCTGAAGGTACCATTCATTGCAGAAGGTGGAATTTGGTGTCCTTCTGATGCAAAACGGGCCATCGAATGCGGGGCATTTGCAGTTGTCGTAGGTTCTGCCATAACCAGGCCGCAGCTGATAACGCAACGTTATGCAGAGGCTGTAGGCCAGGCTGGGATGTAACCATTTTTCGATACAGTTGATTTAGTATATGTAAGGGTGCATGCCCATGCAAAGGAGAGCAAAAAATGAAGAAATTCATCATCATACTGCTTATTGCTGTCGTAGCATCAACGGCTGTGTTTGCAGCTGACTTCTCAATCGGTATCATGCAGAACTACCTGCATACGATGCTCGCTGCCGATTTCAGCGGAGACCACTTCGGAATCGAAGGTGCCGCAGGTATTCCTCTTGTGTCGGGAATTGCAGGAACCATCGACTACATCAGCCGCGGCGGAATCGATCCGGATACAGGAGAGAAGGAACCCTATGAATTCGTTGATCTGTTCCTTCTGCCCGCCGGTGTTCTCAACGGTTATGTCAAGATCATCAACACCAAGCACTTCGAGTGGCGTTTCGGTCTCCAGGGCGATGCAATCTCCCTGATGGACAAGGATCATTTCACTTTCATTGCTGTTGCAGGAGTCTCAACGGGCTTTGAGTTCAAGTTCAACAGCGGATTCTCTGTCAACCTCTCAGGTGCATTCCCGCTTGCGGGTTTACTGCCTGAAGCAGTCGGGAAGTACACGGTGTTCTACTACACCACGAAGACAGATGAAAACTGGGACTTCCTGATGATTCTTCCTCTGGTGATCAACCAGTTTGCAAGACTGTCATTCAAGTGGAGCATATAAATGAAGAAACTGATTGTAATCCTTGCGCTGACTGCAATTGTCTGCGTATCTGCCTTTGCCGCGGACATTCAGATCGGCGTAGCCCAGAACGTGCTAAACACGAGCTTCATTCTTGATGTGGAAGGCAGCCATTTCGGCTTCGAGACATCCCTGGGACTTCCTGTGGTGCCTCTTGCGATCAGCGGCATCGAGGCCATCTTCCAGAAGGACTCAGCTCCTGAAGACAGCAGCACCGATTCCGGCTTCGTGGCAAGAGGCGAGGGCGATGAGGAGGGCGAAGGCGAGAAGAAGTCAGGTTTCATCGTCCCCGCAGGCGCAATGGCCAACGTATACTGGAGAATCGGCATGGGGAAGAAATTCAGCATGCGTCTGGGCATACAGGGTGACATAGTCGGACTGTTCGGCCCGGATTACATCTGGACGATGGCCTTTGTAGGACCGTCTCTGGGCTTCAACTTCAAGTTCACGGACAACTTTGCAATGAACTTCACCAGTGCCGTTCCTTTTGCCGCTTTCCTGCCCGATGCAGCCGACAAGTACGTTTCATTCTACTATTCGAACGAGGAAAACGTAGCCGGAGCCATCGTTCTTGCAATTTACGGAGGAATAGGCGCTATCGGATGTCAGCTGGCTAGACTATCATTCAAATGGTCTGTATAATCGAATCAGATTAAGTTAATTGAATACAAGGAGTTTGTAATGAAGAAATTCATCATCGCAGCCCTCGTGCTTCTGCTGGTATGCAGCACATCTGTTTTCGCAAGATACGGTCAGGGATCGGAAGTGGATGTCCAGGATTTCACCGGATTCTCCATGGGCGGTTCATTCGTCAAGGAAACATATGATACCGATGCAGGCAAGTTCGAAGACAGGGCAGGTCAGCTTTATTTCGGTCTGTCGGAATATGCCTTCTTCGGCTCGTCGTCCATGGGTCTCTACATTGACCTCGGTCTTCTGATCAACGTGAAGGATTCGGAGTCCGATATGGTCGAGAAATCACCGGTCTATATCGATCTTTCACTCGGTCTCGGCGGAAGGCTTTCGATCGACAGATCGACATCCTTCCTCTTCGGAGTCGGTCCTGAGTTCACCTACTTCACCAACGAGTACACCTACTACGGCTACAAGATCGAGAAGACATACATGTCCATGGGCGTTGGTCTGGATGCCGAGGTCATGTACAAGCTCGGCAAGGATTTCTATATCTCTGTCGGCGCCAAGGGATCCATCCTCTTCCTGAAGTGGATGACAAGGGAAGTGACAAGCGGATCCGGATACGAGGGTTCTTCTTCAACGGATACAGAGGGATACTTCGGCTACAGGGTGACCCCGAAACTCACATTCTACTACATGTTCTAGTTTCAAGAACCAGACAAAACAAAAGCTCCGGAAACCCCGGAGCTTTTATTTTTTCAAACAATTGTTTCAATTCAGGCTTTCTTTGCCTTTGCAACCTCGGTAGCTGCAGTGACTACGCCGGCCATGCTCTGAAGGTCCGACGGGATGATGATCTTGGTTGCCTGACCGTCGGCTGCCTTCTCGAAGGCCTCGAGACTTCTGAGCTTGACGACGGCCTCGTCAGCATCGGCCTCCCTGATCATCTTGATACCGTCCGCCTTGGCCTTCTGGACCTCGCGGATGGCCTGGGCTTCTCCGAGTGCCTTCTGGATTGCAGCTTCCTTCTCGGCTTCTGCGTGCAGGATCATAGACTGCTTGTTTGCCTCTGCTTCGAGGATCATGGACTGCTTCTTTCCTTCTGCTACCAGGATAGCGCTCTGCTTCTGGCCTTCTGCGATGAGGATGGACTCTCGTCTCTCACGCTCTGCGCGCATCTGCTTCTCCATGGCTTCCTTGATTGCATCCGGCGGCATGATGTTCTTGACCTCGACGCGGTTGACCTTTATTCCCCATGGGTCCGTGGCCTCGTCCAGGATCGAACGCATCTTGCTGTTGATGACGTCACGGCTGGTCAGGGTCTGGTCCAGCTCCAGTTCGCCGATGATGTTTCTCAGGGTCGTTGCAGAGAGGTTCTCTAGGGCGCTGATGGGGTTTTCGACTCCGTAGGCATTGAGCTTCGGGTCCGTGATCTGGAAGTACACGACGGTATCGATCATCATCGTTACATTATCCTTGGTGATGACCGGCTGGGGTACGAAGTCCATGACCTTCTCCTTCAGGGAGACCTTCTTGGCGATGCGGTCGATGAAGGGGACCTTGACGTGCAGACCCGTATGCCAGGTGGTGGAGTAGGCCCCGAGGCGCTCGATGACGAACGCAAAGGACTGCGGAACTATCCTGATGTTTGCCACGATGACGGCGACGATGACTACAAGTACTCCGATAAATATGTAAAGCATGGGAACCTCCTTGCCTCAGGCTTTTACTGCGATTCTGAGGGTGTTTCCCTCGACCGACTGTACGGTGCATACCGCGCCTTCCCCGATGTCGGTACCATCGGTGCTTGTTACCGACCAGATTACTCCGTTCTTGCTTCTTGCCTCGCCTTTCTCGAAGGTGCTGATTGCCTTCGTGACGATGACCTCTTCACCGATCATGGTATCGACATTTGTCCTGTTGTTGCCCACCTTGAGCTTCTTGACCAGGACCGGCCGCGTTGTGACGACGAAACCGAGGGTCATGACCAAAAACAGCAGAATCTGCCAGCCGATGCTCATTCCCGTCTGTGAAATGAATACCATGATGAGGGCGCTTGCAGCTCCCCAGATGGTCGTAAGGCCCTGGGTTGCAGCCTCGATGACCACCAGGACGACGAAGATACCGACCCAGATCCATGAAATGTATGCTTCGATGTTCATGTCTAAAATATACAGGCAACATTCCGTGCGGGCAAGTGCAGTATTGTCTCAGCGTTGTATTATCTCGGTTGACGTTTCACCTTCGGTGGTCTAAGGTTCATATAGCAATTGCGAACATAAGAGGTAATCAGATGCTGAGAAAGGTCCTGACCGTAATCATGATAATCGTCCTGTCCGGAGCATTGCTGGTCTCATGCAGCAAAGCCGATTCGAGGTTCATCGGCACATGGAGCGGTACGGCGGCTCTCTATCTTGGTTCCGGCGGTTCGCTTGTCCAGAGGGCGGCCTGCACCATTACCTTCACGGAGGACCGCAAGGCAGTAATCGAGCTGGAAGGGCAGGAGAACAAGACGGTCAAATGGTCGGTGGACGGAAACAACCTCATATTCGATTCCGACAAGGGTATCTTCACCGTCAGCGACAACCGGATCGTGGCAACCTTCAACGACGGCCAGTACATAGAAGTCATCAGCCTCGACAGGAAATAACCCCTGTAACCATCACTTTTCTCACTTGATTTATTTATAAGATATCGGATAAATAAAATATAGCTTATCCGATGGATTTGACTAATCTTTTGAAGAGAGGTTTCAGCATGAAGGCATTGGTTGCATTTTACTCACATGAAGGTCAGAACACGGTCGATTTCGCCGTTACGCAGATAAAGAAAGGCCACACCAGGATGGTGGCGGAGAAGATTGCCGAGCTCACCGGTTCGGACATCCTCAGGATAGTTCCCAAGGAGGAGTATCCGTTCGATTACGAGGCATGCTGCGCCAGGGCCAAGGCAGAATACGAGGCCAGCGCAAGACCGGAGATCAGCATTCCGCTTGAGACACTTGATGCATAC
>CAKJZO010000026.1 GCA_918298275.1 Spirochaetota bacterium
AGTCTCGATGATGTACTTCACACCGTTTCTCACAAGGGCCTCGGCGTCCTCCTTGCGCATCTCGTTCTGGTAGGCGCAGGGCATTGCGATGTCCACGGGAACGTTCCATGGTCTCTCGCCGGGGAAGAACTTGGCTCCGAACGTGCGGGCATAACCGGCAAGGTCTCCGCTGTTGGTGGCTCTCATCATGAGCATGTAGTTCCACTTTTCTTCGGTGTTAACGCCGGCCTCGTCAAGGACATAACCCTTGGAACCGGAAATGGTGATGACCTTTGCTCCCATCTGTGTGGCCTTCATTGCAGCTCCCCATGCTACGTTGCCGTAACCTGAGATGGAGACCGTCTTGCCCTTTACGGTGTCATTGAAGTCCTTGAGAAGTTCTGCTGCATAGTAGAGTGCTCCGTATCCCGTGGCTTCGGGTCTGATCTTGGATCCGCCCCAGGCCATGCCCTTTCCGGTCAGGACTCCGGTATTCTCGTCGCGAAGGCGCTTGTACTGTCCGTAGAGATATCCGATTTCTCTTCCGCCGACTCCGACATCTCCTGCGGGAACATCGGTATCAGGACCGATGTGCTTGTAGAGCTCTGTCATGAAAGATCTGCAGAAGCGCAGGATCTCGTCATCGGATTTGCCCTTGGGTGAGAAGTCAGAACCGCCTTTTCCGCCTCCCATGGGCAGCGTGGTCAAGGAGTTCTTGAATGTCTGCTCGAAGCCCAGGAACTTGAGGGTTCCGAGAGTGACGTTGGTATGGAATCTGAGTCCGCCCTTATAGGGGCCGATTGCGTTGTTGAACTGAACGCGGTAGCCGCGGTTGACCTGGATCTCGTGGTTATCATCCTCCCACTCGACCTTGAACTCGACGATTCTGTTAGGAACTACGATTCTGTCGAGGATCTTGTTCTTCAGATACATCGGGTTGGAATTGACAGTGTCGATGATCGAGGCGACGATTTCGCTTGCTGCCTGGATGAATTCCGGCTCTCCAGGGTTCTTTCGCTCAAGTTCTAACATGAATTTTTGATAATCGTACATAAAACCTCCAAGTCGATTGCGTTTTTCCGCAATTCTTTTTCTTAAAAATTACTGATACGCATTTTATTCAATTAAAATGAATTATCAGCATTTTCAAGATTTTTTTCTTTGTAAATATCACTTTTTGCCCGCATTGTGCAATAGTTTTCCGCAATCTCTTTGTGCATCTTTATACGTTTTTTGTGAAATTGTTGCTATTTTGACAAAATCAGGCGCTTTTGATGTATATTGTATATATGAGCTTCAGAGACGAAATCTTCAGACTTCTGGATGACGGCGGGGCCACGCTGGTGTTCCCAACCGAGAATGCCGCACGGTACTGGCTCAGCGCCTATGTGCGTTCCAGGCGCTGCAGCATCCTTGCATCCAGAGCCATGGCGTTCGACAGATTCAGGGAACTCTTCTCGGCCGACAGGCAGCTTCGTCCTTCGAACCGTATATATCGTCTGGCTTTCGTCTCATCTTTTCTTGAATCGAATAAGACGGGAATGCATTATCTCTACAGTGATGATTTCCATGATTATCACCACAGATTCGTTTCTTTCCTTGTGGGTGTGATTCCTTCGCTGAAAGATCTTGAAGATGTTTATATAGAGAACAAGGATCTGCGGAGCGATCTCCATATCCTGAAGAATGCCTATTCATCCTTCCTTTCTGCCAACGGTCTGTATGAGCCCCTGTGGGAGAAACCGTCTTTGGAGAATGCTGGTTCCTCAATGGGTTCTTATGTCCTGATCGGTTACGATGCCGACGTACAGATGCAGAGGTTCATGAGGGATATGGGTGAAACCGAGCTCATCTCCGTATTAACACTTAAATGTCCTGATAAGCCTAAATACTTAAAGTTTTTCACGGTTGAATCGGAAATTGAAGCATTGTTCAGACAGCTTCAGGATTTAAAACACAGGCATGTCCCGACTGAAGACATCATCATTTCCACTCCTGATGTCGAAGCGCTCAGGCCTTATCTGGAACGCAGAAGCTTCGAGTACAACACGCCGCTGAGCTTCATGAGGAGTCTGAAGCTTTCCGAGACTGTCCCCGGCAGATATCTGTTTTCAATCCGCCGCTGCATTAGCGAGAACCTTTCCTTCAACAGCATCGAAGCACTGCTTCTGGATTCGTCTCTGCCTTACCGGGACATGCAGGTCAACAGGAACCTCGTGAGGTTCATGATCGATCATAATCATCTTTCGGGTAGCCTTGAATTCTCTTCGGATGAGCTCTTCAGGGATCTGGCAAGAGATGCCCGCGAGCTCTCAGACGAAAGCATGCTGAATCTGTACCGCAGCCTCAAGAGTGCCCTTGCTGCAATCCGAAGGGCAAGGGGAGGAGATGAACTGATCAGGGATATCCACGGGCTTACGACACTTCTGCTGGGCGACGAAGAGTTCTCGGCTTCCGATCCGATGGACAAGGATGTCTACTCCTTCATATTCTCGAAGCTCGCGGAAATAAGCTCTGCGCTCAAGGCTTGCTCGCTGGACCTCGGAAGTCTCTTCACGATCTTCATGGGAGAGGTAGAGCAGCTCTCGTATGTGTCCCAGCAGAAGAAGGACGGAATCAAGGTATACGGATACGGACAGGATCACCTTCTGGATGTGCCTTACCATTTCCTGATAGGCCTGAACGATTCCAATGCAAATGTCAGGGATGTGGATCTGGGCTTTCTGGAAGACCACGAGGTTCAGAAAAGGAATGTCATTGATGTAACCTCCGAGCTTCTGTCCTATTATCAGAGCGTAAGTGCCCATGCATGGATCTCTGGATCAGAGACATCTTACTCCGGTTCTCAGAGTTCACCTTCATTCTTCGTGAAGCAGAATGCAGTGGAGGATATAGCATTGCCGGATTCGGAACCGGTTTATGAGAAGGCGGATCTGGAAAGCTTTGCCCGGGCGTGCAGGACATCGCTTGCACCAAGAGGCGCCGACCTGGCCGTTGACTGCTTGGGAAATCCGAAAGACCCTGATGATGTGAAGCTTTCCTATACTTCTATAAGCACATATGTCAAGTGTCCATACAGCGAGTACCTTCGGACAGGCATGACAAAAGGGGCGGTGGATGATTTCGAACCTTCGAAACAGGATGACCGCGAGATCGGGTCCTTCTTGCATGAGGTCATCCAGACCTTTATGAAAAACCATCTCGGACAGCTTCTGGATGGCTCTGAAATGGAATCATACCATACCGAAATAGGAAATATTCTGGATAAGATGTTGGAAGAAAACCACATTTTCGACATTTATACCAAGGCAAGCATCCGGGGGCGCTATCTTGAATCCCTGAAGAACGTCATTACTCTGCTTCTTGATCCGGGCAGCAAATACTATATCGGTCCGTTCATCCCGAGGAAGAACGAGCAGGCTCTCAATCAGAACAAGTCCTTTACGGGTTCCATAGATACGGTGATTGAGGGACAGGACGGTCAGATCTATCTTCTTGACTACAAGAAAGGGGTGGGCAACGCAACCTATCAGCTTGTGCTCTACAAGCGGCTGTTCGAGGAGGCTTTCCCGGACAAGGCTGTCAGAGACTGTTTCTTCTTCTCGATGAAGGACGGTTCCTTCAAGGGATTCGATACAGCCAAGTGGGCCGAACAGGAAGAAAAACTGGATGCCGACATCGAGCATACCCTCAGCGGTTACTCCGAGGGCAACTGGATTGCTACACCGAGCAAGGAATCCTGCCAGCTGTGCAGGGAGAGGGCAATCTGCAGAAGGAGGTTCAACCTGCAATGACATTTCAGCAGATAATGCAGAAGGAGAACTTCTTCCCGAACGATGAGCAGAGACCCGTAATCGAAAGCAACGTCAATACCGTTGTATCCGCCGGTGCAGGTGCCGGAAAGACCGCTGTCCTTTCATGGCGGTTCCTGCGCCTTGTCATGGAGGGCGGACTCAAACCCGAACAGATACTTACGCTGACATTCACGAAGAAGGCCGCAAGCGAGATGCGAGAGAGAATCTACCGCCGTCTGCTTCAGGCCCGCGACAGTCTGCCTTCGGATACATTCGACAGTTTTTCCAAGGCAACCATTTCCACATTGGACAGCTTCTGCGCCCAGATTGTCAGAAGCGACTGCATCACCTACGGACTTCCACGGGATATCACCGTTATTTCGGACGAGGACTATATGGACCTTGCCCAGCGAGTTGCCCTGAAGTTCCTGTCGGATCCGGAAAACATTGCCGAGCGGGATGCGATTGCAGCTCTGCTGATGCCCTCCGATGTTATGGAGAGGTTCTTCTTCATAATCGCCAGACAGACCAGCCTGAGCGGCAACTATGATGCCGAGCTGATCACACAGGCTTTCCTTGCACATGTTCGGGAAATCTATGAAGACCGTATGAGACGCATTGGCCCACTTCTTGAGAGTCTGGGTCAGCTGAACCTGACCGGAAAGTTCGCCGGGCAGTTCGCACGTATTTCCGAGTGCTATCAGAAACGTTGCTTTTCTGAAAGGGACTACTTCGATCTCAGGGGTGTCAGGGACGAGGAAGTCAAGGAAATAGTCGGACTTCTGAAGCCTCTGATGGGCAAGGATTCGGGTCTGGTACTTCTTCAGAATCTTGCGCTCGGAAGTGATGACGATGTCTCAATTCTCCAGAAAGCCTTGGAAAAATACAGCATTCTCTTGAATTTAGAGAAGCAAATGCAAGGTACGCTGACCTTCAAGGATATCTCGGATCTTGCCGTTTGCATCCTCCGTGACAACCTCAGGGTCAGAAAACTGTTCAAGCACAGGTTCAGACAGATAATGGTGGATGAGTTCCAGGACAACAACATGCACCAGCGCGATCTTGTTTTCCTTCTCTCCGAGCGTGATGACCTTGAAGGTACCGAAGGCAGGATTCCGGATATCGATG
>CAKJZO010000027.1 GCA_918298275.1 Spirochaetota bacterium
CATCAGGACTGCAGAGGTCCTGGGTCTTGAAGGGGATCTGCAGAAGCAGCTGATCTCCATGCTTGGAAAGCTGGTGAAGCTTTACCTTGATAAAGACTGCTCGCTTGTTGAAATCAATCCACTGGTACAGACTTCCGACGGAAAACTTCTGTGCCTGGATGCCAAGGTCAACTTCGACGACAATGCTCTTTTCAGACATCCCGAACTTATTCCCATGAGAGATATCGATGAAGAGGATCCGAAGGAGTACAAGGCGAGTCTTTCAAGTCTCAGCTATGTCTCCCTCGACGGCGACATCGGATGTCTGGTTAACGGAGCCGGTCTTGCCATGGCCACAATGGACATAATCAAGAACTTCGGCGGAAGCCCTGCCAACTTCCTGGATGTAGGCGGAAGCGCCACCACCGAAAGGGTCAAGGCAGCCTTTGAGATCATCCTCTCGGACGGTAACGTGAAGGCCATTTTCGTCAACATCTTCGGAGGGATAATGAAGTGCGACATCATCGCCGAGGGTCTTGTTCAGGCCACAAGGGAGATGGGCCTTTCCATTCCCGTCGTGGTCAGGCTTGAGGGAACCAACGTGGATCTCGGACGGAAGATAATCGAGGAATCCGGATTGGCCATCATAGCAGCATCCGATATGGCTGACGGTGCACGCAAGGCCATAGCCGCTGCAAAGGGGGCAAGAGCATGAGCATCTACGTCAACAAAGATACCCGTGTGATAGTTCAGGGAATCACCGGCAAACAGGGAGCTTTCCATACCGAGAAGATGCTCGAGTACGGAACCGCCGTGGTCGGCGGAGTAACCCCGGGAAAGGGTGGCCAGAAACTGCTGGATGTTCCCGTATTCAACACCGTATATGATGCAGTGAAGAATACCGGGGCAAATGCCTCAGTTATTTATGTACCTCCGAAATTTGCAGCTGATTCTATTATGGAGGCTATCGATGCAGGGGTTGAGCTTATCGTCTGCATCACTGAGGGAATCCCCGTGCTGGATATGGCAAGGGTCAAGCATTACCTTGACGGAAGCAGGAGCCGTCTGATCGGACCCAACTGCCCGGGAATCATCACCCCCGGTCAGTGCAAGATAGGTATCATGCCGGGCTACATCCACATTCCCGGACACGTCGGTGTCATTTCCAGATCCGGAACTTTGACCTATGAAGCGGTCAAGCAGCTTTCCGACAGGGGCATAGGACAGTCGACGGTAGTCGGAATAGGCGGAGACCCCATCCGCGGAACCGGATTCCTGGATTGCCTTAAAGCCTTCGAAGCCGATCCCGATACCTGCGCGGTGGTGCTCAACGGAGAAATCGGCGGAAGCGGAGAGGAGGAGGCAACCTCCTTCATCAGGACCATGACCAAGCCGGTTGCCGCCTTTATCGGCGGACAGAGCGCACCTGCAGGCAAGCGCATGGGCCACGCCGGAGCCATAATCTCGGGCGGAAAGGGTACTGCCTCGGGCAAGATCGCAGCCCTCAGGGAGGCCGGCGCGGAGGTCGCGATGACACCGGACCAGATAGGCGCTGCTCTGGTAAGGGCCCTCGAGAAACGGGGTATCCGTCCCTCGGAGCTTTAATCTTTTACTTTTGAGTCTTTTATTCTATACTTTAAGGGCCTGCTTTATGCGGGCTCTTTCTGCATATATTCGGAGAAGAAAATGAGACACGGATTCATCAAGACCGCCACTGCCAGTCCTTCCATCAGGGTTGCGGACTGCACCTACAATTCCGAGAAGATCCTTTCGATAATCAGAAGGGCGCATGAAGAGGGGGTCCATCTCCTCGTTCTCCCTGAGCTGTGTGTCACCGGCTATACCTGCCAGGATCTGTTCTTCCAGCAGGCCCTGATAGACAGTGCCCGGGAAAGTGCTCTCAGAATCGCATCCAATGTTCCGAGAAACATGGTCGTAGTATTCGGTGCACCTGTAGAACTGAGAGGTAAACTGCACAACTGCGCCATCGTTGCATCGTCCGGAAAAGTCCTCGGAATCGTACCCAAGATCAACATTCCCAACTATCAGGAATACTATGAGCAGCGCTGGTTCACTCCAGCTCTTCCCAACGAGGAGCTGGTCGAGTTCGGCGACCGGCAGGTGGTCATGGGCCCCAAGCTCATCTTCACATGCAATCAGCTTCCTGCATTCCGTCTGGCCTGCGAGGTCTGCGAGGACCTCTGGGTACCCAATCCGCCCAGCGTGAACCACGCCATCAACGGGGCCACGGTTATCGCCAACGTAAGCGCCAGCGATGAATTCGCAGGAAAGGCGACATACAGATACAACCTCATCGAGGGTCAGAGCGCCCGCCTTATCTGTGCCTATGTCTATGCCGATGCAGGTGAGGGTGAGAGCACCACGGACCTGGTGTTCTCAGGCAACAATCAGATCTGCGAGAACGGAATAACCCTTGCAAGCCACAAGCTCCAGTCCGATGAGCTTCTGATTTCCGAAGTGGATCTCGAGCACCTGGAGCATGAGAGAAGGGAACGCAATACCTTCGTGACGACCAACGACAAGGAGTACCACTATATCGGTTTCGATATCGAGATGGGCGAGACCAACCTCACTAGAAGAATCGACAGAATGCCGTTCGTACCCGAGGATTCGGAGCTGCGCGCCTCCAGAAGCGAGGAGATCCTCACGCTCCAGGCCCTTGGGCTCAAGCAGAGGCTGCGCCATATCAACTGCCATAATGCCGTAATCGGAATTTCGGGAGGCCTGGACTCCACGCTAGCCCTTCTTGTCACGGTCAGGGCATTCGACATGCTCGAATTGGACAGGACAGGCATTGTCTGCGTGACCATGCCGTGCTTCGGAACCACCGAACGCACCAAGACAAACGCCATGTCGATGGTCGAGAGGCTCGGCTGCACGCTCAAGGTAGTGGATATCGGCAAGGCCGTCATGCAGCACTTCGAGGATATCGGTCAGGATCCGGAGAACTACGATACTACATTCGAAAACGCACAGGCACGCGAGAGGACGCAGGTCCTGATGGATATTGCTAACAAGTGCAACGGCCTTGTGGTCGGTACCGGAGACCTCTCCGAGCTGGCTCTCGGCTGGGCTACATACAACGGCGACCACATGTCCATGTACGGCGTGAACGCAGGTGTGCCCAAGACTCTGGTGAAGCACCTCGTGCGCTATTGCGCCAGAACCACCAATGACAGCGAGCTATCCAGAATACTGATGTCCGTGGTTGCAACCCCGATCAGCCCCGAACTTGTTCCGGGGAAGCAGGAGACAGAGGACCTGGTGGGACCGTATGAGCTTCATGATTTCTTCATCTATCACATGCTCAGATGGGGCAGTTCCCCGTCCAAGATCTACAGGCTTGCCCGCTATGTCTTCGATACATCATATGATGATGAGACCATCCTCAAGTGGCTCAGAACCTTCTATCGCCGCTTCTTCAGCCAGCAGTTCAAGCGCTCCTGTCTTCCCGACGGACCGAAAATCGGTTCGGTGTCGCTTTCTCCGAGAGGAGACTGGAGAATGCCCAGCGATGCCTGCGTGAAGGTCTGGCAGCAGGAGCTGGAGACTTCTTTGGAGTGAGAATCTTGTTTTTTTGACAGTTTTCTGTAACCATTGGAGTTGCAACGATGTTTGGTTAGTGTCCGCACAAGAGCGGATGGGTTAGAACTTTTTAATAACGCCCATTGGGACGGGCGGAGGAGAAACAACAAAATGAAGAAAGTTATCATTGCAATGCTTATCGCACTGGTCATTCCCTGCTGCATTTTCGCAGGCAGAGGTCTGTTCGATCTCACACTCGGTGCAGTTGCACAGTCATCATACGATATTGAAGATGTAAAGAGCGGAGAGCTCAAGAACTTCGATATCAAGAATCTTGCTTTCGGTGCTGACGTCGAGGCAAAGCTTTCAGTCCTGTCAATCGATGCAAAGGGCCTCTATGACAATGCAAACAAGGGCCTTTCCGGTATTGTTTCCGCAAACCTCGCACTTGATATCTTCTTTGTCAGAGTCAAGGCCGGTCTCGGATATGAGTATGCATACAACTTCGAAACAAAGTCCTTCTACTTCGGTAACGGCAACGATTATGCAACTGAGTTCGCAAACTTCAAGGATGCAGCTTTCGACATCAACGTCGGAGTCGATGTCCTTCTCGGACCCATCACAGTCGGTGCTTATGCAACACTTCCCACAGAGACATCGATCTCCAACGGCAGATGGGACAAGTTCTTCGGAGCATTCGGCAACTGGGAGCAGGCAAAGCTCGGCCTCACAGTCGGTTTCGCAGTTCTCTGAGGTACAAACAAAACTGAATCATGATGCGCTGCACCTGAGTGTGCAGCGCTTTCTTTGCGTATGAAGAAGCTGTTTTCTTTTTTCATTCTCATCATAACCGCATTTTCCCTGTGTGCCCTGGACTCGTCCTTCGACATCGGCGTGAATCTTTCCTACAACGCAGCCGATGAAGTCGTGGACGAGAAGGTGTATTCGGGTGCACTCAATCTCGACAGACTGGCGGTGGGACTTGAGATGAGGGGAAACATCAGCAACTTCCAGCTTACGGTGGCCGGAGACATCTCCATCCTGGATACCCAGAGCATGATGTTCTCCGGAATCTTCGGAGCCGGCATTTCCGTGGACCTTTTCAAGTACCTCAAGTTCGGTATCACCACAGGTCCCAAGGTCACCTACCTCTACCGCGAGAGGATCAAGTCGGTCGACAACAACGGAGAACTGGTCGAGGCTGACAACTTCTTCACCGAACTTGCCAAGGGCGAGTTCCATTACAGGATATTGCTCGATATCCTTGCCGGGCCTGTAATGTCCATCGGTTTGGCCTATACCGTTCCCACCAAGTTCACCATCGATGAGGGGAACTGGGCCGAAATCATTCCGGGCAAGGAGAATTTCAGCCAGGGACAGGTCGCCCTGTGCATCCAGATGAAGGTTTTCTGAGGAGATAGTCATGTCGAAAGGTTCACGCAAGCTGGTCGGATTTCTCTGGGCAATCATAATTGCCGTCGTAAGTTTCTTCGTGATCTACATCTTCTTCCCCGATGTATCCACCAAGTTCTTCGGCGTCAGCATGAAGAATCCGGAGAGAATCGGACAGGCTGTCTCCAACGCTGCGGATTCCGTGGCCGATGCTGTCTCCAGTGCCGCAGAGAGCGTGGCCGGAACTGTCACGGACGCAGTCAACGGCATAACCAAGTAAGTTGTTTTCCGACTCTCTGATGCTGTATAATTGCAGCTGATGTCAGAAAACAAGAAAAGAGTATTCATAGTCGACGGCTACGGCCAGATCTACCGTTCATATTTCGCTTTCATGAACAACCCCCTCAAGGACAAGGAGGGGAACAACGTCTCTGCCGTCTACGGCTTCTTCAACACCATAATCAGCCTCCTGCGCCAGTATTCCCCCGAATACCTGGTCGTCGCCATGGATGCCAGGGGAAAGACCTTCAGGCATGAGATGTACGACCAGTACAAGGCAAACAGGGAGAAGGCTCCTGAAGACCTGCATGCCCAGGTTCCGGTCATCAACAGGTTCCTCGACGGCATGCATATCCCGCACTTCTCGCGGGAGGGGATGGAAGCCGACGATATCATCGCCACAATCGCCCGCAAGGCCTCGGAAAACGGTCTGGAAACCGTGATGGTAACAGGGGACAAGGATCTTCTTCAGCTGGTGCGCTCGGACGTGTTCGCCCTCAGGCCTCCGCGCAAGGGAGAGAAGGAATACCGCCTCTGCGCCGATGCCGAGGTGCGCGAGCTTTTCGGTGTACAGCCGAGCCAGATAATCGATTATCTCACCATTCTGGGAGACTCCTCGGATAATGTCCCGGGAATCAACGGAATAGGGGAAAAAGGAGCTGTCAAGCTACTGACAGAATACGGTTCTCTTTCAAATGCCTACAAAAGCATCGACTCGCTGGCAAAGGGAATCGCCGCCAAACTCGAGGCAGCCAGAGACCATGTTGAGCTTTCCCGGACGCTTGTCACGCTCAAGGACGATATCCTGCCGGATGACCAGATAGACTTTGCGGCTTTCGAGACCTCGCACATCGACTGGAACGAGGCCATCCGTCTTTTCAGAAGCATCGGCTCCGAGAGCCTTGCAAAAGCAGCCCAGCGCCTGGTTCCCGCCTCTCAGTTTTCACTGGAGGCCGAGCAGGAAGAGAAAGAAGTGCCGGAAGAAGTCGCCGCTGAAACAGAGGAGAAGAGGGTCTCTTCCGAGGAGCTTGAAGGCATTCTTTCTGCCTTGAACGACGATTCTCCCGTTGCCATACAGGTTCTTC
>CAKJZO010000028.1 GCA_918298275.1 Spirochaetota bacterium
GTCCCAGAAAGGTATCCTTTGCGGCAACTGCGATTCTCAGCACCCCGCCTGAAACGGCAGCGGAAACAGTCAGAACTGCATGGCTCTGAACAGTATTGGAATAACGCTTTGTAGCTACTGAAGCCTCGACAGGAACAAGGATTTCCATGATGAGCATATCCCTGTAATCCTCATGATCTTCCAGATAACCTTTTGCGCAACGCCTTATGATAGCCCCGTCCCTGCACATCAGCGACAGCTTTGCATTGCAGGCAAGAAGCGTGGCATACAGATACGAGTCGGTCCTCCTCAGGGCGATATTTCCGCCGATGGTCGCCATGTTTCTCTTGGTTCTCGAACCCATGAAAAGGCAGGTTTCCTTCAGATAGCAGGGAACAAGAGGATTCTCGACGATGTCCTGGAATGTGGACATGGCTCCGATTCTCACATATTCGGTACCGCTTTCTTCATCGGTGATCCTATCAATGCCGTCGAGGGCATCAATACGACCGATTGCAATGAGTCTCGAGGCCTCCACCGTGGAGCCAAGCCTGTTTATTTCCGTACCGCCTGCAAGAAAAGCGGACCTGCGCCCCTTGAGGGCAACAGCGGATTCTGCCGTCCTTGCCATGATCAGTTGTCTGATTTCAGCCATTATCCTCCCCTCTGGGAACCGGTGTCCCGGTCATATGGTAACCGTCGTATGTATCGATGACTTTCGAAGAAGGCTTTCTTGCAGCCTCTGTCAGGAATCTCCTGATCATTCTCCTCGTAGCTTCACGCCTGAACTCAGGCATGGCCCTCGGGGATATGATCCGGTCGAAGCCTTCTACTACTGCTTCAATGGTCTCATCGGAAATCCGTCTGCCTATCAGAAGATTCTCTACATCCCTGCTTCGGTTGGTCTTTGAACCGGTTGAAGTTGCGCTGAGCCTGAAATCCTCAACTGTCTTTCCGTCAGCAGCAAACCTGATGGCTTGGCTGAGAGTGATCTTGCTGATGGCGTTGGCCTTCCTGGTTCCTACCTTATGCCAGAAGATGTAGTCGAAATCATCCTCAGACAACGGGACGATAATCTGTGTAATCAGCTCATCCGGCTGAAGGTCTATGGTCCTGTACTTGACGATGAAATCCGAAACCAGTTCTTCCCTGTCCCCTCTCAGGGATGAAAGCTTTACTCTGGCATCCAGCAGATAGAGCGGACCCGGAGTATCGCCCTTGGGGGATGCATTGGCGATGTTTCCTGCTATGGTGGCACTGTTTCTGAGCCCTATTGCACCCATGCGGGAGGCGGCCTGCCTCAGATGCCACGGGCAGAGCTCATTCTCGGCGATCTCCGCACTGGTGCATCCTGCCCCTATACAGCATTCGCCTTTCTCATTCAGGTAGATTCCCTTCAGCTCCGGGAGGTTCCTAATTATCATCACGGGCTTCTCGAATACAGGGGTCAGCCCCAAGGTCCTTTTGTGCGATACCATCAGATCGCTTCCTCCCGCCAAAGGCAGAACATCGACCTTGGCCTTAATCTCGAGAGCTTCCTTCAGGGTCTTGGGCAGATAACACTTCACTTCTTCCATATCTCTCCCCCTCTCTTTGCAGCCAACCTGACGCTTTCGACTATCAGATCATAGCCCGTGCAGCGGCAGATGTTCCCGCTCAGTCCGAGCCTGATCTCATCCTCCGTGGGATCCGGATTGTTCGAAAGCAGATAGTATGTTGCAATAACCATTCCGGGAATGCAGAAACCGCACTGGACCGCTCCGCCGTCGGCAAATGCATCGATAATGATCCGGCCCTTTTCCGTGGCGCTGATTCCTTCGATGGTCATGATCTGCTGACCGTCTGCCGCTCCCACCGGGATTATGCAGCTTGTGACCATCTTGCCGTTCAGCAGAATGGAACAAGCACCGCATTCACCCTCGCTGCAGCCTTCCTTGACTCCCTTGCAATCGAAATCCTCCCGAAGAACGTCGATAAGGCGTCTGAGCGGATCGGTTGTGATACTTACGTCTTTGCCGTTGAGGCTGAAACAGATTCTGCTCTCCATCAGCGGACCTCCTCGATATCGGACCTCAGGTCGGTTCCGTGAAGCATATAGTTCATCACTTCCTCAGTCGGAAGCGGGATTCTGTTGATTCTCTTGCCGATGGCGCGTGAGACGGCATCGATGTAAGCTGCGGCACTTCCGTTGAAAACCAGCTCTCCCATTCCCTTGGCACCGAACGGGCCCCACGGATACGGGTTATCCACCAGATAGACTCCCTGCTTCGGGAAATCCATCGATGTCGGGATGATGTAGTCGCTCATGGAAGTCTGCTTGAAATGGCCGTCCGTGTTCTGCATGACCTCCGTCGATCCCCAGCCGAGTCCCTGAAGAACTCCTCCGTTGACCTGCCCGTGGACTATCTTCTCATCGATCGGGTGTCCGCAGTCATGACTTGACCAGATTCCCTTCGTGGTGATCTCGGCAGTACAAGGGTCTACCTCGACCTCAACCGCACATACTCCCCAGCCGTAACCGAGGTAGGCATAGCCCTGGAATGTGCTCTGGTCCCATGGGTATCCTTCCGGATGTTCATAGTGTGTCTCTACCGTGAAGTCCTCTTCCTTGTCGTATCTGGGTTTCATGAGGTTGGCAGCTCTTTCCACAAGTTCACCGACTATCATGGTCGATCTGGAGGCCGCTGTCGGACCGGAATCCGGGACTCTGGAGGTATCGGGATTCTTGAATATGACCTTCTCGATGGGGATTCCGAGAACATAGGCGGCTATCTTGGGCAGGATCGTGTGAAAGCCCTGTCCCATCTCGGTCTGGCTGCAGAGAATCTCCACATCCCCGTTGGGGAACTTATGGAGCTGACAACGGGCCTTGATTATCGCCTGCTCTCCGTTTCCGGTGAAGGCTCCGCCGTGGTTGTAGAACGATATTCCTATGCCTCTTCCGCTTCCCCACTTGTATGCCTTGCTCTTTCTGTCATAGTCGCTGGCCTTCTTGACCTGCTCCAGCATCTCCGGAATCATGACCCGCTCTACGATCTTTCCGTTGGTGCTTGTGGTATCGCCCTGCTTGATGAAGTACCTGCTCTTGTACTCCAGAGGATCGATTCCAAGCATCTCGGCTATATGGCAGAGGTGCGTCTCCACCGCAAAGATGGTCTGCGGGGCTCCGAAGCCGCGGAAGGCGCAGCTCGGGAAGGTATTGGTGGCAACGCCCAGTCCCACGCTTCTCATGCTCGGGAAGCTGTAGCACCCCGTGACATGGAAGCATCCTCTCTGCAATACGACGAAGGACGATGACAGATAGCCTCCGACGTTGTAGCACACCAGGCTGTCCATTCCCAGAATGTTGCCGTCCTTGTCCAGGGCGGTCTTGAATGTGACCTTCGAGGGATGGCGCTTGACCGAGTTCTCTATGTCCTCTTCCCTGTCGAAGATCATCTTGACGCCCTTCTTCATGACATAGGCAGCCACAAGTAGCGGTCCGCAGACGACATCCGGGAAGTGCTCCTTTCCGCCGAAAGCTCCGCCTGTGGTGGTCTGTCTTACGATGACCTTGTCAGGAGTGATGTTCAACAAAGGAGAAATGGATTTTGCAATGTAGAACGGGCACTGTGCCGATGCATAGACAACATAATGGTCATCCTCGGGAATGCAGCAGGCTCCGTTGGTTTCAAGATATACATGTTCCTGGAAGCCGGTCTCGATGGTCTCGGTGACCACCTTGGCTGCCTTTCTGAAGGCTTCATCGACATCACCGACATTCAGAGAAAGACGGCAATGAATGTTATCATCGTTGACGAATGCCCCGCCCTTGCAGGCCAGACCTTCATCGATTGTAACCGCAGGGGTCTGCTCTTCGTAGTCGATGCGTATCTGCTTGCGGAGTTTCTCCACGGTATCCTTGTCGGGTCCCACCATGATTCCGATGGTCTCTCCGACATACCTGACCTCATCCTCTGCAAAACACTTCCAGTCGGTGGCTATCATGTGCAGATAGTTATGTCCGCCTTCGGGAAGGTCCCTGTATGTCACGAATCTATATCCTTCAGGCATTGCCGGAAGATGTATGGCAAGAATCTTTCCCCTGGGTATGTCAGATCTTACAAGACGTCCCCAGAGACAGTCTTCGAAGCTGTAGTCAGAAACGTATTTGACGGTTCCTTCACATTTGGAGACTGCATCCACACGTCTGATGGCTTTGGAAATGTCGCCGACTACCATTATGTTTCTCCTAGAATAATCGTGTTCCCTTTATACAGTGCAAGCCGCAGAAATCGTCCTGCGGCTTGTAGTATAGCATTTACGATTAAATATATCAGCTATCTTATAATCCCGCTAGTACCATCTGCAGGAAGTCTGTCCGTTCTCTCCCACAGCTTCTTGGCAACCTCTGCGGCCTTGGCATAGATTTCCTTCTCATCGAAGTCGAAGGAGCGGTTCTCCATTACAAGACGACCGTTTATGATCACGCTTTCCACGCTGTTGCTGCTCATTCCCCAAACGAAATGGCCCGCAGCATTCTCCTTTACCAGCGGAGTGGGATTATTGTAATCCAGAATCGTGATATCGGCCTTGTAGCCTGCTTCGATGCGTCCGAACTTCTCTCCGGCAAAGTACTTTTCGAGGAACCTGTTTGCATTGGTCAGAGCCCTCATGTAGTCCCCGGGCCGGTACGGTCCCTTGGCATCGCGGTTCTTGAAGAAGGCGATCTTGCACTCCTCGAACATATTGCTTCCGCAGCCGTCGGTACCCATGATCAGGTTCTTCACCTTGGGAAGGTACTTGGGATAGCCGACTTCGTTGTTCATGTTGCTTCTCGGGTTGTGTGCAAGATAGCAGCCTCTCTCGTTCAGAAGATCGACTTCATGTTCGTTCAGGTAGATTCCGTGTACAAGCAGGGTCTTGTCAGAAAGCAGTCCGTGCCTGTCCAACCTGTCGACGATATCCTGATTGTAGAAGTGATGCGACCATACGCTGTCATACTCACCTTCTGCAACATGAAGATGCATTCCACGTCCGGTCTGCCTGGCGGAATCTGCAAGCATCTCCATACCCTCTTCCGGGATTGTGAACGGAGCGTGACCGCCGACCATGGCCTCGCAGAGCACGTACTGGCCTTTCTTCTTCCTGTCATCGACTTCCTTTGCAAAACGGATGCCCTCTGCAACTCCGTCCCTGATCTCCTTCATGCCGTAATTGCGGTCGGTGATTCCATAGGCGACTATACCCCTGAGACCGAACCTCTCCATTCCCTTGGCAATGGTCGAAAGGCTTCCTCCGATGTAGTTTGGACTTTCATGATGGTCTATACAGGTTGTCGTACCGTTCTTAATAGCATCAAGCGAGCAGATAAGGGAACTGTAGTACAGGCTCTCTTCATCGATTGCACGGTCCAGTCGCCACCACCATTCCTTGAGTGTTTGGATCAGATCCGTCTGGGGACCCGCGCTAATCAGCATTCCCCTGGAAAGGCCGCTGTAGTAATGATGATGGCCGCAGATCATACCGGGTATGACGGTTTTCCCGTCTCCCGCGATAACCTTGTCAGCCTTCAGGCCGTCCGCGACATTCCTGCCTACGGCCTTAATCTTGTCATCCTCGATCACGACATCCACACCGTTTAGGACCTCTACCGGATCCATGGTCTGGATGACTCTGGTATTTCTGATAACAATAGTCATCTTCACTCCTCCACCCTTGTCAGAAGATAGTCATAGCTGATGAACACCTGCTCTATCAGATCCTTGACCAGCTCGGGAACATTGCCCTTGATCCTACCCTCACCGTCCATCCTGCATTCCTCGGTTCTTCCGTCGATACGGACAAGAATCCTGTCAGCCTCTACGTAGAAACCGCTGTTGGTGCTGTCCTGGAAATCCTCCGGTCTGCTGAAGAGAGTGAACTTGTCCTTGTAAGGGCGTCCCTGATGGTTGCAGAACGATGCGCAGTTTCCGCACTCGTTGCAGAAAGCATCCAGATGCAGGATCTGGAACGGATCGTCGGTATGCTCGGAGAACCTCATGTCGATGGCGACGTTTGCCCTGTTGGGACAGACATCAACACACTTGTTGCAGTAGTATGTGCAGTCCATGCAACGCTTTGCTTCCTGCTCCGCGAATTCTTCCGCGTTCTTGCAGCTGCTGCAGCTCTTGCAGTCGGTGCACAGATGGGTCTTGCGGAACTGGACATCCTTGAAGAACTTCTCCTCGGCCTCGATGTAAGCCTCGTCCTCAGGCTCCTCCGTCATGTCCTCTTCGAGCGTTTCGGGCTCCTGGACAATCTCGGCATCCTTGATTTCATCGAAGACCTTGTCGATGGTGGCCTCGACGGCCTTGCGTGCGGACGCAATGCATCTGACGACGGTCGAAGGTCCGCTCTGGACATCTCCGATTGCATAGACTCCCTCTATCGGAGTCTCGTTGGTCTCTGAATCAACAACCGGCCAGCCCTTCTCCGTTACAGGCAGACCCAGATAGGAAAGAACCTCGCTGTCGGCATGTTCGCCTATTGCGGTGACGAGGCAGGAGCACTCCAGTTCGATTGTCTCTTCGGTCTCCACCGGGCGCCTTCTTCCGGAAGCATCCGGCTCTCCGAGTGCCATCTTGGAGCAGATGATCTTTCCATCCCCTATGCTCTTCGGATTGGCAAGGAAGAAGAACTCAATGCCGTCGTCAAGGGCCATCCTGTATTCCTCAGGATCTGCAGGCATCTCGGCCTGGGAGCGCCTGTAGACAACCTTGACGCTCTTTACACCGGGTGTTCTCTTTGCAGCTCTTGCGCTGTCCATGGCGGTGTTTCCTCCGCCTGAGACAACCACATGCTCGCCGAGTATTGAACTTGCATTGCCGTCCCTGAATGCCTCCAGGAACGCCAGAGCGCCGACGACCTTCTTCTGGTCTCCCTGGACCTTGATAAGATTGTCCTTCTCGCTTCCGATTGCGTAGTAGATATAGTCGTATCCGGCATCCCTGAGGGCCTTCACGCTGACCTCGTCCATCTTGGCATTGAAATGGAATTTCACACCATGGGATGCCACATGGTCGATATCGGCCTGTACTGCCTTGGGATCGATTCTGAATGACGGGATGATGTTTGCCACTACTCCGCCGGCATTTGCAGCCTTCTCGAAGATTGTGGTATCAAAGCCTGAACGGGCAAGGAAATAAGCGGCAGAAAGACCTGCAGGACCTGCACCGATGACTGCGGCCTTTACATCTGCGGGAGCTCCCGGAGCCTGCCAGCCTGCCAGATAATCGGATGTTCCCTTCTCGACTGCGATCTTCTTCATCTGCCTGATGTTCACGGCGCCCTCATAGTCCATTCTGGCGCAGTGGAACTGGCACTGGTGGTCACAGATATTGCATGTGATGTTGGGAAGTGCATTGCCGTCATATATCAGGCCCAGGGCCTCCGCATAGCGGCCCTCTCCCACCAGACCGATGTAGTCGGGAATATTCTGATGGATCGGACATGCCTGCATGCAGGGTGAAACATAGCAGTCGAACAGCGGAAGACCGTCTGCAACCTTGGCCTGTTTGTCGCCCCTGAATTCCCTCTGGGTGTAAGAGGCATTCCTTGCGGAAAGAGAAAGCTCCGTAACTGCCTTGGGGTCGATGTCCTTTCTTGCCCAGGTCCTGCTTTCCTTTTCAAGCTTCTCCGCCATTCGGGCCATTCTTGCATATCCGCCAGGTTTGAGCATGTCGGTTGCCATGGTGATCGGCCTGATACCGGTATCGAAGATATCCCTGACCGAGAAGATGGTACATCCGCCGCTGTAGGAAATGGGAAGTTTTCCGTCGAATTCAGCGCTCAGGCGGCTTGCGACAGTTGTTGAAATCGGCAGAAGCGCACGGCCGGACATGTACTTCTCATCACCGGGAAGCACGCTGCCGTCGTTGATGTTGCCGAGGGTATTGGTAAGCTTGACGCCGAATCCGAGCTTCTTCTCCTTTGCAAGAGCCACAAGACGATGAAGCATGGCAATGGCATCATCGTACTGAAGATCATGCTCGAAGCTCTCCCTTCTGAGGCCGACATGCGTGAATCCGATGGTATCCAGGATTTTTCGGACCTCATCATATCCCAGAAGCGTGGGATTGAGCTTGACGAAGGTGTTCAGGTGCTTCTCCGTCAGCATGTAGGAACAGATGGCCTCGATTTCCTTGGGAGGACATCCGTGCATGGTCGAGATTGTCACGCTGGGACATATGTTGGCGCTGATTCTGTCCGCCAGACCCTTGAGGGCTTTCTCATGGCCTTCGAGATCCGTACCCTCCAGTAGGTCACCCTCCTCTATCAGATTCTTCAGCGAGGACCTGTACTGCTCGAAGAGCGGGCTCTTTGCGGCATTGATCATGTTGTCGATGTAGGTCTGCATCTTTGGCTGCTTGATGCCGTCGAGATTGTAGCCCACGCTCATGTTGAAGATGAAATCAGGTTCTTCAGCCTTGCCGGAGAATGCAGCCTGGATCAGATGTATGGCGAACCAGGCCTTCAGATACTCGTCATATGCCTTCTCGAGGGTATACTCCGTAGACCACTCGACGTTGTGTCCCTCATCACGGGCATCGATACATGGCTTGGCGATCTCAAGATGATCCATGATCTGGACAGTCTTGAGTTCCATGAAGCGTCCGCCGACCATGTAGGCGCTGACGATGTTCTGGGCAAGCTGGGTATGAGGACCTGCTGCCGGTCCGAGCGGTGTGGCGCATTTCTGTCCGAAGACTTCGATGGAGTGCTTTCCGCTAGGTCTGAAGAAGTCTTCCTTGTGGATTCCGAATATCGAACCATGGTTGCGGTATTCGCCGAAAATCCTCTCTATCAGCTCCTCGAAGGGAACCGGACGCATTCTGTCACCCATAACAATTCTCCTTTTGTTATATATTGCTGATTTCATTCTAAACTACATCCGTGCAAAGTCAAATTGTTTTTGCAACAAAGCGCAACAAATTGTTTACAACCGGGCGCTCCTATGCGATAATACAGACTGAGGCTTTACGGCCTCTGAACCATTCGGAATCGGAGGAAACATGCTTATAAATCTCAACGTGAATCCTGAAGTCAGAGCTAGGAACATTCAGGTGTGCAAAGAGAAGGGAATCATCCTTCCCACATTCAAGCAGATGGTGGATCCTTCCACTGTCCCGGCGGAAATAAAGGCCAAGCTGGCCAAGACCGGTCTCTGGGATGTAAACCCGGTCAATCTCTTCAGAGTCACATGGAAGAACGAGCCCGTAATGCAGGGCGGCGGCTTCGGTGGCGTCAACTACATTGAGATTCCCAAGCAGCTGACAGGCGTCAAGGCCCGCATCCTTGCCCTGGTAGGAAAGTACTTCCCCACCGGCGCACATAAGGTCGGAGCCACATACGCATGTCTTGCACCGGCACTGGCAACAGGAAACTTCGATGCAATGAACCAGCAGGCAGTCTGGCCGTCAACCGGCAACTACTGCCGCGGCGGAGCATACAACAGCGCTCTTCTGGGCTGCAAGAGCATAGCAATCCTTCCTGCCGAAATGTCGCAGGAGAGATTCAACTGGCTCAAGACAGTCGCAGGAGAAGTCATCGCAACCCCGGGCTGCGAGTCCAACGTCAAGGAAATCTTCGACAAGTGCCATGAGCTCGATGCCGAGCGCGGTGCACATATCGTCATCTTCAACCAGTTCGAGCAGTTCGAGAACTACCTCTGGCACTACACCGTTACCGGTGCGGCAATCCTCGAGGTCCTCAAGAACCTCGGAGTCAAGCCCGAGAATGTCCGCGCCTATGCATCAAGCACCGGAAGCGGCGGAACACTTGCAGCAGGCGATCACCTCAAGGATGTCTATCCGCACCTCAAGATTGCAGCCGGTGAAGCAAAGCAGTGCCCCACCCTCCTGAGAAACGGTTTCGGCGGACACAGGATCGAGGGAATCGGCGACAAGCACGTACCATGGATCCACAACGTCAAGAACACCGACATGATCTGCGCAATCGACGATCAGGACTGCATGGACATCTACAGACTCTTCAATGAACCTGCGGGTATCAAATACCTCAAGGAATCAGTCGGTCTTACGGACAAGCAGATCGATGACCTCCAGCTCTTCGGAATCTCCGGAATCGGCAACATGCTCAGCGCCATCAAGATGGCCAAGTACTATGAGATGGAAGAGGATGATGTGGTATTCACTATCTGCACCGACTCCTCGATCATGTACAAGACCCGTCTTGCAGAGCTTGAACAGCAGCAGGGCAAGTTCACCGAGATGGAAGCCGCGAAGGTTCACAGCGGAGCACTCCTGCACCAGAGCATCCAGGATGCACTCGAGCTCACCTACTATGAGAGACTCAGGGTCCACAACCTCAAGTACTACACATGGGTCGAGCAGCAGGGCAAGACCTATGAGGAGCTCAACAGGCAGTGGTACGACAGGGATTATTGGAAATCCATCCCGCCGATGGCTGCAAAGATCGATGAGCTTATCGAGGCCTTCAACAAAGAAGTTCTTGCTTAAGAGTTTACAAGGCTGCCTGCTTCCGGGCAGCCTTATTTTTTGAATCAGGAGTTCGGAATGAAGTTCAGATATGTTTGTGTGGACTGCGGCAAGGAATATGTCACGGACAAAATCATCTACCAGTGTCCCGAGTGTGCTTCAAAGCAGAAGGAAGGCGAGTTCCCCAGAGGATATCTCAAGGTCATCTATGACAATGACGAGCTCAGAAAGCTCTCCGAAAAGGACCATGTGAGCATCTATGACTTCTTCCCGTATGACATTCCGAATAAGGAAGTATATCCAGTAGGAACAACTCCGATTGTTGTCCCGAAGCGTCTGAATGAGAAGATCGGGCTGAAGAACGTATTTTGCAAGATGGATGCTTACCTGCCCTCGGGATCCTTCAAGGACAGGGCAAGCCAGCTTATTGCCGCCCAGGCGATCGCGCACAATGAAAAGAGAATCGCCCTCGCCTCCACCGGGAATGCCGGAGCGGCCATGAGCTGTGCAGGAGCGGCATACGGTCTGGACATCATTCTCTTTGTTCCTGAGACAGCACCGATCAACAAGCTCATGCAGAGCGTCCTTTACGGAGCAACTGTTGTTCCCGTCAAAGGAAGCTATGACGATGCCTTCCTGCTTTCAATCGAGTACACCAGGCACTTCGGCGGCATCAACAGAAATACCGCCTACAATCCCATGACCATAGAGGGAAAGAAGAGCGTCTCTATCGAGCTCTTCGAGCAGCTGGGCAGAAAAGCTCCCGATGTAGTCTATGTACCGGTTGGAGACGGATGTATAATCAGCGGAGTGTACAAAGGCTTCTATGATCTTATGCAGGCAGGACTTATCGACAGAATCCCCTGCATCGTCTGCGCCCAGAGCGAGAAATCCAATGCCATCAGCATGGCCTTCGAGACCGGAGAGTTCAAAAGCATCAGCGCCACCACAAGAGCCGATTCGATTTCAGTAGACATTCCAGCAAGCGGAAGAATGGCCGTCCAGTATCTTAAAACATACGGCGGCTGGTGCACGCAGGTCTCCGAAGATGAGATCCTCGATGCACAGATGACGCTTGTCCATGACAGCGGAATATTCGTGGAGCCTGCCAGTGCAACCGCCTGGGCTGCAATGAACAAGGACAAGGACATGCTCAAGGAGCGCTTCGGAGAAGATGCCTCAATCTGCGTACTGCTTACAGGCATCGGCTTCAAGGACATGGCAGTCTTCGACGGCCGCGTCAGGATGCCCGCTTCCATCGAGAACAGCGCTCAGGCCGTAATCGACCGTTTCAGCTGACTTTTTTGCGATAAACCCGGCTCTCATCTCCGTGCACATCCTTCATATGCTGAAGGAAAGAAAAGCCGTATTTCTCGTAAAGCCCTACTTCCCAAGTAGATACGTAGATGAATTGATGTCCGTCGCCTAAAGCAAGTTCATTGGCATAATCAAAAAGGAATCCCATGTAACGGTGTCCGCGGTACTCTGGAAAAGTATAGACGAAACCGACCCACGGAGTCAGGTCGGTGTTCGGAATGTCATCCTGTGGTGCATATGTGCAGAAAGATACAAGTGAAGAACCGTCAACCAGCAGGAGGACCTTGGTTGCAGCTCCGCACAGTTCTTTGAGCTTGTTGTCCCGAAGAAGCTCATAGAGATAGGTCCCTGCTCCCCAGTCGCTTTTCTTTATCTCCTCGAGCCAGTGCTTCCGGTTGTCCGAAGAATAGTATTCCAACACTTCCATACCTGCCATTATCTACTGTCCTTTTCTTTTTCCGTCAACCTTTATTTCCGGCTCTTGAACAAAAGCATCTAAATATACACAATATGAAGCACTGTGCGTATGCGCAGAATATCCGCTGGTCCGGTAACGGATGCAGCGAGAAAAAGAACTAGGGGGCGGAAAAACATTTCCGTCGAATGTTAGGAGTCAGAAATGGCAGTAGTAACAATGAAGAGCCTGCTTGAGGCAGGAGTTCATTTTGGTCATCAGACAAAGAGATGGAATCCAAAGATGGCCAGTTTCATTTTCTCAGAGAGAAATGGAATCCACATCATCGACCTGCAGAAGACATCTGCTTGCATCGTAGAGGCTTATGAGGCAGTCCGCGCTGTCGTCAAGTCCGGCAAGAGTGTTCTTTTCGTAGGAACAAAGAAGCAGGCCCAGCAGGCTATCGAAACAGAAGCAAAGCGCTGCGGAATGCCTTACGTGAACAACCGCTGGCTTGGCGGAATGCTCACAAACTTCACAACAATCAAGAAGTCAATCGCAACCCTCAAGAAGATCGAGAAAATGACCTTCGACGGAACCTTCGAGTCACTCACGAAGAAGGAAGTTGCAATTCTCACAAAGCAGAAGACAAAGCTTGAGAAGAACCTCGGCGGTATCAAGGACATGACCGAGCTTCCCGGCATCATCTTCATCATTGACACAAGAAAGGAGTCCCTGGCAGTAGCAGAGGCCAAGAGACTTGGAATCCCCGTTGTTGCAGTTGTCGACACGAACTGCGACCCGACAGACATCACCTACCCCATCCCGGGCAATGACGATGCAATCAGAGCCATCAGCCTGTTCGTCGAGATCATCGCCAACGCAGTTTGCGATGCAGACACAGAGGCCGGTGGAATCCAGATCATCGAGAGCATCCCGACCGGTGAGGACGAGGCTGCAGCACTCGAGGCTCAGGTAGTCGAGGACAAGGACGCCGAGGCTGAGGAAGAAGTCGAAGAAGAAGAGACAGAGGACGAGGAGTAAGATATGACAATCACAATGGATATGATCAAGCAGCTGCGTGAGATAACTCATGCCGGTATCATGGATTGCAAGAAGGCTCTCCAGGAGTCTGACGGCGATTTCGACAAGGCCGAGGAGTACCTCAAGAAGGTCGGTCTTGCAGCAGTCGAGAAGAGAGTTGACCGCGCAACAGACAACGGCAGAGTCACCTTCGTCATCGCTGACAAGAAGGCTGCCCTCATCGAAGTCACATGCGAGACTGACTTCGTCGCAAAGAACGATTCCTTCAAGAAGCTCTGCAAGGATCTTGCTTGCCTGGCTATCGAGAAGAACTACACAGAGCCCAACGACGAGATGCAGCAGATGGTCAACGGCCTTATTGCTACAATCAACGAGAACATGAAGGTCAAGAAGGTCGCTCTGATGGACATCGCAGCAAACGAGTTCGTCATGGGTTATGACCACGCCGACGGAAACATCTGTGTTCTGGTCAAGTTCGCAGCTTCCAACAACGACATCTTCAAGGCAGAAGCTTTCAAGACATTCGCATTCAACACAGCAATGCATGTCTGCGCAGCTTCCCCGATGTATCTTACAGATGCAGATGTCCCCAAGGACTATGAGGATAAGCAGCTTGAGATCTTCAACGCACAGGTTGCATCCGATGAGAAGCTCAAGAACAAGCCGGAGAAGGTCCTCGAGGGTATCGTCAGAGGAAAGCTCAAGAAGCACTATGCAGAAATCTGCCTGCTCGATCAGGTCTTCCAGATCAGCAACGACGACGGTCTTACCGTTTCCCAGCTTCTTGCAAAGTTCAACAAGGAGAACGGCTCGGACGTCAAGATCGCCGCTTACGAGCGCTTCCTTGCCGGAGCTTAATAGTAACTGCTACGAAGCCGCCTGAAAGGGCGGCTTCCGTATGTATTATTGTCGACATGACAGGAGAAACACCATGCAACAGGTATTGGCCAATTGTGAAGACAGAATGAAGAAGAGCGTCGGCGCCCTTGAGACCGACTACATGGCACTCAGAACCGGAAGAGCTTCCGCCGCCATTTTCGACAAGGTCCGCGTTGACTACTACGGACAGGAGACTCCGCTCAATCAGGTTGCCTCCATCTCCGTTCCGGAAGCCAGACTCGTGGTTATCCAGCCTTGGGACAAGAGCCTCCTGAGCCTCATCGAGAAGGCAATTCAGAAGAGCGATTTGGGGTTCAATCCTTCCAATGACGGAAAACTATTGAGAATCAACTTCCCTCCTCTCACCCAGGACAGAAGAAAAGAGCTTGCAAAGCAGTCCAAGACCCTTGCTGAGAACAGCAGGGTTGCAATCCGCAACATCCGCCGTGACGGCATGGAGGAAATCAAGAAACTCCAGAAGGCCGGAACCATTTCAGAGGATGAGCAGAAGGAAGGAGAGACCAAGCTCCAGAAAATGACAGACTCCAACATCGCCAAGATCAATGACCTTCAGGCGAACAAGGAGAAGGAAATCATGGAGATCTGATGCATATCGGACTTATCATGGACGGAAACGGCCGCTGGGCAACCAAGCGGTCGCTTCCACGTGCTGCAGGGCATCTCGAGGGGCTTAAGGCTGCCAAGAGAGTCGCCCTTGCGGCAATCAAGCTCAAGATAGATTACCTCACGTTCTATGTGTTCTCCACAGAGAACTGGAAAAGACCCGGTCAGGAGGTCAACTACCTCATGAGTCTTCTGGCGAAGAAGCTTCCGGGCGAAATCGCCATGCTGAGGGAAAACGGCATGCGCATACTCTTCAGAGGAAACATCGACGCACTGCCGGAGGATGCCCGACAGGGTGTTCTCAAGACTGTTGAGCAGACAAAGGATAACTATAAACTGACGGTTGTTCTTGCAATCAACTACGGCGGTCAGGATGAGATTGCCAGAGCCTGCAACAGATTCATAGAGAAAAATCCGGGGAAACCCATTACAATAGAAGATATAGAGAAGAACCTTGATCAGCCCGAGGTTCCTGCGCCTGACATGATAGCCAGAAGCGCCGGAGAACTCAGGCTGAGCAACTTCATGCTCTGGGACAGCGCGTATGCCGAATTCCTTCCCATAGACGACCTATGGCCGGACTGGGGAGAAAAACAGCTTCAGATGTGTCTGGATGCCCTGTCCAAGAGAGTGCGTAAGTTCGGAGGCCTTGTGCAATGATGGATAAGAATCTGAGAGACAGACTCATCACAGTAGTCGTAGGAGTACCGTTCGTCCTCTCACTGATATTCTTTGTCCCGCACCTCAACTTCATAGCCTTCAGCCTCTTCGTGGTTCTGATGAGCGTTCTCGGAAGCCTTGAGATGAGCAGGCTTCTCTTCGGAAAGACAACGATAATATCATACCTGGCTCCCCTGCTTCCGCTGATTCAGTATCTGCAGGGAGTTCTGGGCCTGAACAGCCAGATTCCTGATATGGCATTCGTGCTTCTTCTGCTCTTCGCATTCTCCCTTGAAATCAAACTGGGGGAAAACGATGATTTCAAGACATCTCTGGAGCGCTCGGGAAAGAATGCACTTCTTGTTCTTTATCCGGGCTACTTTCTGTCCTTCATCCTCAGGCTTCTTGCCCTTGACGGAGTAAACAGTTTCACCATTGTCACATACTTCATCCTTGCTTTCGGAAACGATATCTTCGCCTATGTATGGGGAAGGCTCTTCGGAAAGAACAACAAGGGAATCGTCAAGGTAAGCCCCAAGAAAAGCGTCGCCGGCTACGTAGGAAGCCTTTTTTCCACAATCGGTCTCACCTTCCTCTGCTTCGCTGTATTCAAGGACCATCTGCCGCAGGCAAATCTTGCGCTCAAGCTGCTGATGGGAATCGGTGTAAGCATCACATCCAATATCGGAGACCTAATCGAAAGCGTCTTCAAGCGTTCTGCCGGAGTCAAGGATTCGGGCAACATATTCCCCGGACGCGGCGGTGCTCTGGACAGCCTTGATTCGGAGATTGCAAGTGCCCCGATTTTCTTTCTGATCTTCAGCATGATGCTGGAGGCAGCGCTATGAGATCAGTTGCAATCCTGGGTATTACGGGAAGCATCGGGACAACTGCTCTCAGGGGAATTACTGAATTCGGAGACAGGATCACAATTGTGGCTGCATCATGCAACAGCAGAGTTGATGATGCTCTGAAATTGTGTAAAACCCATAACATTTCAAACCTCTGCATTACATCAGACTATCAGAGCGTCAAAGATGGAGACATCATACAAGGTATAAGGATTTGGAAAGACCTTTGCAGGATGCTATCTGAAGTACACGCAGACATGGTTCTCAACGGCATTGCCGGTTCACCCGGACTGATTGCTTCATTCATTGCCATGGAAACTGGAAGCGACCTTGCCCTTGCCAACAAGGAGTCCGTTGTTCTCGGAGGAAATCTTCTGTTCGACAAGGCAAAAGATTGCAATGTGAAGATCATTCCTGTGGACAGCGAGCACAGCGCAATCGATGAGCTGATCCTGGACTGCGGCAGGGAAAATGTCGAGAAACTTGTAATCACTGCAAGCGGCGGACCTTTCAGGAACAGAAGCATCGAGGAACTTGATCTTATTACTCCGCAGCAGGCAGCCAACCATCCCACATGGAACATGGGCCCGAAGATTTCAATCGATTCATCGACTCTTGCAAACAAGGGCCTTGAGGTTATCGAAGCCCACTACCTGTTCGGATTCGATGCTGACCATATAGAGGTAGTCATACATCCGCAGAGTATCGTTCACTCCATGGTCAGGACCAGAAGCGGTCAGGTCTATGCCCAGATGTCCCCTCCGGACATGGTTTTCCCGATCATGAGAGCCCTTCTGTGGCCTACGGTTGACAGACAGGTCGGCAAAGCTCTTGATTTCACGGAACTCGACCTTTCTTTCAGGAAGCTTGATCCGGAGCGTTTCCCCTTCGTTACCGATGCGTTCGAATGCGTCAGGCTCGAAGGTTCCTACCCCATTGTCTACAACACTGCCAACGAGGTTGCCGTGGACCGCTTCCGCAAAGGACAGATTCTCTATACCAAGATCCGCGGCACCGTCAGGGATATGCTGGATCTCGACTGGTCATTCAGACCGCAGAGTCTGGAGGACATTCTGGATGTCCAGACTCAGGTAATAAGGAAGATGGAAGGCAGATGAGCTTCACTTGGTCCTCGATCATTTCCATCCTCATCGGCTTTCTCGGAATCAGCGTCATGATTCTCGTTCACGAAATAGGCCATATGCTGGCAGCACGTGCATGCGGAATCAACGTCGAGGTGCTGAGCTTCGGATTCGGTCCTGCCATCTTCAAATGGGGAAAGAATCAGACCCGTTATGTCATCAGGGCAATCCCCTTCGGCGGCTCCTGTAAGATGAGCGGCGGCGATGACATCCAGAATGCAATAAGCCAGAAGAAGAAGCACATAGAAAGCTATGAAGATGGCTCAATCTGGTCGGTAAGTCCCGTAAAACGTATCATTGCCTATGCAGCAGGCCCTTTTTTCAACATCATCTTTGCATTTCTTTGTTATGCGATCCTGATGACAATGCCCACAATCGCATCGGTATATCCATCCAGGGTTGTCCTTTCAAGCGACTATCCGGCCTTATATCATATAGAGAGTACTGCCGCTTCAGAAGCCGGAATCAGAACCGGAGATACAGTTATCTCCGTTGACGGGAAGAAGGTTGCCAACTACTCGGAGATGCAGTACGAACTGTCACTTGTGAAGAGCAATGAAAGCGTTCAGATCGAAACAGACAGAGGCACCTTCACGGTCCATCCGAGAGATGGCCTGTTCGGCTTTGTCCCCTATCAGGAAGCTGTCATTGCCCATGTGGAGGCAGACACACCCGAGAAGAAAGCAGGCATCAAGAGCGGTGACATAGTCAAGGTCATCAACGGCAAGAACGTTACCAACATGATGGATCTTCTTGAGGCCTCTACCACCAGTGACCACATAACCATGACGGTTCTCAGAAGCGGAAAGCTTGTTGATCTCGAATTCGAGAATCCCGGAACAAGTTTGGGCTTTACCCTTGTCCAGCAGACGGTAAAGATCAAAGGACGCAACTTCTTCAGGGCACTCTGGGAGTCAGGCCGCGAGTGCTTCACTACTTTTGCACAATCCGTTTCTTCCCTTATTAGCGTAATCCGCGGCAAATCCTCGGCAGGAGAAACCCTCGGCGGTACGTTTGCAGCATCCCAGAGCATCGGCATGCTGACCACCAGAAGCTTTGCACATGGCTTCAACAGCGGAATCAGAATGGTTCTCTTCCTCTTGGGAAGTGTCAGCATTTCCCTTGCAGTTGCCAATCTGCTGCCTATTCCGGCTCTTGACGGAGGTCTGATTCTCGTAAGCTTTGCAGAACTGGTGACAAGGCGAACATTCCATCCGAAGATGTACCTTACCCTGCAGATAGTCGGCACAATAATGATCGTGCTGGCAATTGTGCTGCTTTCCTTCGCTAAATAAAGAGTATTAAAGAATAATCAGAATTTCTCGATTTCCCTGAACGAGGCATAATCTGCCACGAAGTTGAGGTTGAAGGCACCTGTGCTTCCGTTTCTCTGCTTGGCGATTATGACCTTCAGCGGCTTGGCTCTTCCGGGAACCTCTTCAGCTTCCTGGTCGTCCTCATACTTGGCTTTTCCGTTCTCGTCGAGACGCTTGGAAGGATCATCAAGAAGGATTACAAGGTCTGCATCCTGCTCGATTGAACCGGAATCACGCAGATCCGCAAGAATCGGAGCCCTGTCCTTACCTCCCTCTCTGTTTACCTGACAGAGACAGATGATGGGAATCCGGAGCTCACGGGCAAGCTGCTTCAAAGACCTTGAAATTGCGGAAACCTGTTCATGTCTGGGCAGGTTCTTGTCGGTTCCGTACTCAACAAGACCTATATAGTCGATGAACAAGGCCTTGATGCCGTTGTCACGGACCATCTTTCTGGCCTGGGAACGAATCTCGGAGAGCTTGATGTTCGGCGTATCCTGGACCAGAAGGTTCTGTGCGTTGCTATACAGAACGGAAGCGGCCTCCATCATCCTGGCATTGGCATCGCCGTCAAGCTTGCCGTTTCTGAGGCTCATGAGGTTGATCTGCCCCTTGTTTGCAATCACACGCTCGACAAGCGACGCGCCGCTCATCTCAAGGGAGAAGAATCCGATGGGAACAGGATTGTTTCCGAACGCCATATTGACGGCTATCGAAAGAGCCAGAGCAGTCTTTCCGACGGACGGTCTGGCGGCGATGATTATCAGGTCGCTGGGCTTGAAAGCACCGATATATCGGTCCAGAGCCCTGAAGCCTGAGGAAACGCCGATGGTCTGCTTGCCCTTCATGATGTCATGGACATTGTCCACCACTTCAGTGATGAGCTTGCCGACATCGTCATAGCTGTTGGTATTGAAACCAAGCCCAAGGGCGCTTACCTGCTGGTCGATCTCATCAATCGAATCCTCTACCGAGCGGGATTCGTCGAAAGCCTTCTCGGCGGTCAGAACAGAAACATCAAAGAGCTTGCGCCTGATTGCCGCGTCCTTGATGAGCTCTGCATAGTAAAGAGCATTTGTGTATGTCGGAGTGCTGTTGGTAAGGCTGGCAATATAGGCAGCTCCACCCGCCTCTGCAAGAGTCTTCTTCTCCTGCATGTACTGAGTCAGGGGCAGAAGGTCGATCGTCACGTTCGGACGCTCGTTTCTGAGTCCGAGCATGGCCTCCCAGATCAGCTGATGACCGCGCACATAGAAATCGTTCTTATCAAGCATGCTCTGGACTTCATCCAGGACGCTGTTCTTGAACAGAATCGAACCCAGCAATGCGATTTCGGCATCTGTGTTGTGGGACGGGACTCTTCCCTGAAGTGTATTAGCGCTCATACAGACTCCTTATT
>CAKJZO010000029.1 GCA_918298275.1 Spirochaetota bacterium
AAGAACTTTGCGGCGCTTCCGGAAAGAGCGCAGTCGGCACCGACCTTGAGGAACGGAACGAACTTTGCACCGTAGACCTTGGCGGCCTCACCGACCTCGTCCAGATACTTTCTGGTGAAGTCGAACCCTTCAGTCTTGGGAGCAACAAGGGCCTTTACCGAGCCCTTTGCAGCCAGAATTTCCTTGTAGGCTTCAAAAGAGGACTTCGAGACAATATCCGCGATATCCTTGATCTCACATTCGAACCTGAGATCCGGCTTGTCACAGCCGTAGGTGTTCATTGCATCGTAGTAATCGATTCTCCTGAAGTGTGCGGGAAGCTCGTAATTCATCACGCGCTTGAAGACATAGCCGAAGAGTTTCTCCATGAGGCCCAGCACATCATCGCGCTTTACGAAGCTCATCTCGAGGTCCAGCTGTGTGAACTCGAGCTGTCTGTCTCCTCTGGAGTCCTCATCGCGGTAGCAGCGGGCGATCTGGAAATACTTGTCGAATCCGCTGACCATCAGCAGCTGCTTGTAGAGCTGCGGGCTCTGCGGCAGAGCGTAGAACTTTCCGGGATACTTTCTGGACGGAACGAGGAAGTCTCTTGCACCCTCCGGCGTGGACCTGATGAGAGTCGGGGTCTCGATCTCATAGAAGCCCTCATCGCACAGATAGTCGCGGATGGCCTTGATGAACTCATGCCTCAGGGCGATACGCTGCTGCATGCCGCTGCTGCGCAGGTCCAGGAAGCGGTACTTGAGTCTGAGGTCCTCGTTGACGACCTGATCTCCGTCAATCATGAACGGGAGTGTCGCACAGCGTGAGAGAATCTCTATCTTCTCGGCCTTGACCTCGATTTCTCCTGTGGCCATGTCCGGATTGATCATGTTCTCCGGGCGGAGTCTAACTATACCTGTAACCGCAATGCAGAATTCCATCCTCAGCTCCGATGCGGCCTTCTGGAGCTCAGGAGATGCGTCATCATCAACGACAACCTGGGTTATCCCATATCTGTCTCTGAGGTTGATGAAGTGCAGTGCCCCGTGGTTCCTGTCACGGTGTACCCATCCGTTGAGTACAACGGTCTTCCCGGCATCGGCAGCCCTGAGCTGTCCACATGTTACGGTTCTCTGATCAAAGTTCATAAATACCTTCCTGCGGTCTCTATCGCGTATGTGCGCGTGACCATGGAACAGATTTTACCACTACACTATTTGTTCATCAATAGATAGAATGGAAGCATGACCACAAAGTCCAATCTCCACACGCACAGCACTTTCTGCGACGGCAGGAACTCAATCGAAGACATGATAAAGGCTGCCATCGATGCAGGCTTCATCTCCCTCGGATTCTCGGGCCATTACCACACCGGATATGATTTCGATGATGTCCAGCTGCGCGATCCCGAGGCCTATTTCTGCGAGCTGGAGCGAATGAAACAGAAATATGCTCCCGATTTCGCCGTCTTCAAGGGTCTGGAACTGGAAGGTCACATCCTCGGAGGAGTAAGGCCTGTCATAGACCCGAGGTGCGATTTCAGCATCGGATCCGTGCACTACCTTTCCACCGGCGGCGAGTTCTATACCGTGGACTACCTTCCCGAGGAATGGCAGAGGGCAAGCGATGCCTTCGGCGGTCCCAGAAAGCTTATCGAAGCCTACTTTGAGGACTACCTCTGCTTTGCCAATGAGATGCCCTTCGACATCGTAGGCCACATTGACATCTACGCCAAGCTCAATGAAAAGCACCACTTCTTCGATGAGAACGAAAGCTGGTACCAGCCTATGGTGCTGAGCTACATCGAGAAGATTGCGGCAACAGGCAAGATCTTCGAGGTCAACACGGGAGCCATCGGAAAGAAGTACAGAAGCACCCAATATCCTGCGAACTTCATCCTGAAGAGACTGCACGAAATCAAGGCTCCGGTGATACTGTCATCTGATTCACACAGCACAGACACCATTGCCTGTCATTTCGAAGAGACTGAGAAACTGTTGAAGGATATCGGATTTACCGAGCAGATGCAGCTTACGGAACGCGGCTTTGTGGCCGTTCCGCTCTGAATCAGAAGGTCCCCGGATAGATCCTCTCTACCAGCTGGTCATAGGCAGCGAATGCATCGGATTCCCGCTTCTGGGAGGTGGTGACCTCGCAGTTGTATCCGTCCGTTACGACCCTGACATACTCGTCCAGATAATCGGAAAAGACCCTGCCGCCGACTTTGGAATAATGGTAATAGGTACTCTTGAACGGAATGGTTGCCGAAACCACTACTCTTGGCGTGGTAGCCTCTGCCCATTCTGTGGAATTCGAAGAATCCCTGCCGTGGTGATTCGCCTTGATCAGATCCGCATCCAGAGCTCCTTCGGGTGCGTTTTCGATTGTTCTCCACTCTCCGTCCACATAAAGGTCTCCGCAGAACAGGGCCTTGAAATCGCCGTACGTGAATTTGGCTGCAATGGAGGCATTGTTCATCTTCGTCTCGGCAAGAGCATCTCCTGCAAACCCCTCGGGAGGATTATAGATGTCTACCCTGACATCTCCGATATAGAAGGAGTCCCCGTTCTTTACCACCATCTGCTCCATGTCGGTATATTTGCGGAACATGTTGTCGATGGTGTTCTTGTTTGAATTGGAGTTGTAGATTCCGCTCCAGATGAAGGTCCCCACAGGGAATCTGGCGAGGATTCCGTTTGCTGTGGTAATGGATCCGTGATGGTCTATGTGCCAGTGGGAAACCATGACATAATCGAGTTTCTCTATGCCCAGCCTGCGCAGGTTTTCGGCCAGAATCGGCAGATACTCCGGTCTGCCTCCGTCGATGAGCATGGTCTGACCGTCAGGGAATACAATGAGCGTAGCATCGCCTATGTAATCCGTATCGACCTTCTTGTCTGTCAGCCAGCGGTCTCCTGCCATGAAATAGACACGCATGGTCTTTGTCTGCTTTGCCACCTCAACTGCGTTCTCGTTGAAGGGAATGTTGTACTCTCCCTTGGGATTGCGCAGACTTTCATCCAGAACCTGATAGGTATAGACCGGCTGTTCTCCACGAACCCCGCTGTAGACAGGTGACGAGTAATCTACCGTCGTTGTGCTTGAAGTCGCACATGAGGCCAAAAGAACACAGAGAAGAAGAGCACACAGAATGCGGAAAGCTATTTTCATCGGAAACCCCTTTTAAAAACAGACGCCGGAGATTTTCCCCGGCGTCTGAGATCAACAATTCATTCAGCCGATCAGAGAACGATTCCCTTTGAGAGGAAGTACATTTCAATCATGTCCTTACACTCCTTTGTGAAGTCCTCGACTGCCTGCTCTGCAGTGTAGTCTGCAGTTGTAACCATCTTCTTGAAGATGTTCTTGAAGATCGTGTTGTAGTCGCCGCTGTACGGAAGCAGTGCGTAGCCTACTCCGATCGGAGTTGCATCCATTGCATCCAGGATGACCTGTGCGGACGGGTTCTTTGTCTTGATGTACTCCTGATACTCGGGAGTCTGTGCACCTGTCATGGTGATGGGAACATATCCGGAAGCCATTGCGAATGCGCTTGTCCACTCGTCCTGCATGAAGAACTTCAGGAATTCCCAGGAACCGTACTCCTTCCAAGGATCGTCGACGTCACACACGAAGATACAAGCTCCTCCGGGGCTCTGGCCTGCAGACGGAGTTGCTGCGAAGACTGTCGGGGACGGTCTGAACACGAAATGGACATTCTCCGATGTGACCTTGAGGGTCGGGTCGATACCTGATGAATAACCGCCCATGATGGCGATATCGCCCTGACCGAACATGTTTCTTGCATCGGTGTTGCCGATTTCGATATCCAGGAGCATGTCTTCCTCAGCAAGGGTCTTCAGGAACTTGAAGAATGCAAGGGTTGCCTCGTGGCACTTGCCCTCACCGAAGTAGGAAGCTGTCGGAACGCCGGCCTTACCGTTGCTGTTGTTGAAGTACTCGATGCCCTCTGCTGTGAGTGCGTAGTTGAGATAGTCGACATGGATTCTGTAGAAGAACGGATGCTCTACACCCTCTGCTTTGAGCTTACGGCAGGCCTCGAGGATTGCCTCATAGCTCTTGAGAGAATCGACATCGATTCCGTGGGCAGACAGGATATCGGTGTTATAGAAATAACCGGTAGATGTGTTGCCGTAAGGAACGCACTGCCACTGTCCGTCTCTGGTGTAGTTTGTTGCCAGGTTGTGGACGATGTTGGACATGTCGTACTTGTCATGATCGATGAACTCCTGAACAGGAACATAGAGCCTGTCGGCACCGGTCATGGCAATGTAGGAAGCCGAATCGTTTCCTGAGCTGTGGATGAGGTTCGGTCTGTCTTCCACTGTTGATGTCAGCATCTTTGTAAGGATGTTAGAGGTGTAGATAACCTCGACCTCATATGTGTCCTGAGATGCATTGAAAGCTGCTGCGGCATCAGCCGTACAGATCTGCGAATCACCTGACATGTTGGTCCAGAATACGATATGGACTTTCTCCTTGGGAGCTTCACCTGTGGGAATGTGGCTGTCTGCTGCGGGAGCTGCGGCCTCAGACTTTGTCTCAGATCCGCCGCCTGCGAAACAGAAACCCATAACCATCAATAAAACGAGCAATGTTGTCAAAAGTTTCTTCATTGTTTCCCTCCAAATTGTTCATCAGTTTGTCAACTGTACTAAAAGTTTAAGACAGTTTTCTGCTCAAAGCAAGGAAAATCTGGTTTTCCTGTGGTTATTAGGTTAATTGTTTCCACCCAGTTATTAGGTTAATTGTTTCCACCTTCAGAATCTTTCATTCTTCATTCAGGAGAAGAAGATGAAGGGTTTTTCAGACAAATATGTGGAGTCAATCATCAGGAAAACAATCAAAGGAGCAATGACTGCAAAGCAGGCCGCACAGAAGCTTGAAATAACCAAACAGTACATGAACAGACTCAAGATCAGATATCTGTCTGAAGGGATTTCCTGTCTGTCTCATGGAAACACAGGGAAACAGCGGGAATGGAAGACCCCGGAGGAAATCTGTGCAAGGATAGTGGCTCTCTACAAAAACAAGTATCATGGCTTCAATTTCAGACATTTTCTGGAGAAACTCAACGAAGAGGAACTGATTGAGATTTCCTACGGCGCCCTGTACAGGATTCTCTCCGAAGCCGATATCCAGTCACCGAAGTGCCAGCACTGCAGGAAGAAGAACAACATCCACCCGACAAGGCCAAGACGCGAATGCTTCGGAGAACTTCTGCAGACAGATGCGTCATTGCACAGATGGTTCGGAGAATCATTGCCCAAAGCCACACTCCACGGCTCGATCGATGACAGCACCGGCATTGTCATGGGCCTTTTCTTTGACAAGGAGGAAACACTTTGGGGTTACTACAACATGCTCAGGCAAATCCTTCTCAAGCATGGGATTCCGGAAGCATTCTATGCGGACAACAGAAGCATATTCGAACTGCGGAAACTCTCTGAAAAGAACCAGACAATCGACAGGGATGTCCACATTCAGTTCAAGCGCTGCTGCAGTCAGCTGGGTATAGAACTGATCACTACGTCAACTCCTCAGGCCAAGGGCCGCATAGAGAGGCTGTGGGAGACACTGCAGTCCCGCCTGATTGCAGAACTGGCATTAAGAGGCATTACGGATATTGAGTCCGCAAATGCGTTCCTCCCTGAATTCATGGAAGACTACAACAGAAGATTCGCATCCGCACCGGATACGGAGAACAGTCTGTTCGTCCCGGCTCCTGAGGAGCAGGAGATCAATTACTACCTTTCAATCCAGTATGAGAGAACCATCGACAACGGCTCTGCATTCACGTTCTTCGGCTCAAAGCTACAGCTCGTGGATACAAAGGGAAAAGTTGTCAGGATCATCAGGGGAACAGTAATCGATGTCTACAGGACCTTTGACAACTGTATCGTGGCCGTCTATGACGGCAAGTTCTATGAAACAAAAGATGCCGTAGTTGACAGAATCAGGCCCGAGGAGTCTCCGAAACCTGAAAAGCCTCACTGGAAACCTGATTCAAACCATCCCTGGCGCAGAGCTGTGGTTTCAAGAAAACGCAAAACAGGTGGAAACTAATTACCTAATAACGACA